>NZ_JBEZVJ010000007.1:258368-314447 GCF_040636935.1 Streptomyces sp. NPDC032940
GCTGTGCCAGTCTCTTAGTGTAGCCGATACCGTGGGGGAGTATGGTCAACTTGCCTTTTATGTGGGCCAGTTGGCCGCCGAAACTCGCGGAGATCGCCAGATCCACCGGTGTGGCCAGCGCCTGGCGCCACGGCAGTACGGGCAACCCCAGTTCGGAGAACAGCTCGTGGACGCCGTCCTGGAAGACGGACGATCCCGTCGACGTGACCAGGAGCTGCACCCGGAAGTCGTCGTGGAACAGCGGGAGCACGTCGAGCAGGCGTCCGGCGGAGGTGACGTTGTGCACCACCAGCAGGACGTGACGAGACGGCCGCCGACTGTTCCACCGGTGGGAGTCCTCGCCGACCGGCACCCGTATCGCGGCAGGTCCGCCTGGTCCCACAGATGCCTCCGGAGTCGACGCGGCGAGATCGAACGTCCCACCCTATCCGCGCCGCGGAAGGCGAGGCGGGGCAGCCCGGGGCACAGGGACCATCGGCCCTGTGATCCGGGCCCCGGCCGTCCCATCATGGGAGCAGGACGGTGGGGGATCCCGGCGGCCAAGGAGGAGCTATGCCGCACACGGCCGAGTGGAGAGTCCGGCTCCACCTCTTCGAGGACGACGACGGAACCACGAAGGCGCACGTCGTGCTGGACACCGGCACCACGGCGCTCACCGCGCACGGCACCGCGCACTGCCATCCGGCCGACGCGGACGTGGCCGAGATCGGCGACGAACTGGCGGCGGGCCGCGGCCTGCGCAGCATCGCTCAGCAGCTGCTGGACATCGCCGAGCGCGACATCGAGGGCATGGGGTCCTCGCGGCCCGGCCCCCGACAGGTCACCGAACGGTCCAGCCCCCGCTGAGCCCCCGGTCAGCCGGCGGACCCGGGCCCGTCCCCGCCCGCCGGCTCGCCGGTGAGGTGGGGCTCGACGTCCACGACGCCCTCCACGGCACGCGCCAGGCGCACGGCGACCGAGATCAGCGAGGTGTCGTGGATGTGCCCGCGGAGGGTGACGACGCCCTCGTGGACGTGCACGTGCACGGCGTGGCTGAAGGCGGGGAACAGGTAGGAGACCACGGTGCGACGGACCTCCTCCTCGATCTCCTCGTCCGGCCTCAGGAAGACCTTCAGCAGGTCGACGCGGCTGACGATGCCCTGGAGCAGGCCGATCTCGTCGACCACGGGCAGCCTCTTGACGTGCCGGACGGCCATGATCCTGGCCGCCTGCGCGAGCGTGGCGTCGGGGTGGACCGTGATCGCGGGAGCACTCATCAGCTCCTCCGCCGTCACCGCCCCGGCCTTGCCGACGTCGGCCAGCCGCCGGCCCTGCTCGACGAGGCTCGGCTCGCCCTCGCGGAACTCCTCCTTGGGCAGCAGGTCGGCCTCCGAGACGACGCCGATGACCCGCCCTTCCCCCTCCAGGACCGGCATCGCGCTGACCCGCCACTGCTCCATGGTCTGCACGATCTCCTTGAAGGAGGCGTCGCGCCCGACGGCCACGACCGTCCGGGTCATCACGTCGCCGACGATGTGCGGGGTCTCAGGCACCGCATCCTCCTCGTCCCACCGGGCCCATGACTCCACCATCGCCCCGAACCGGCACAGTGCAACCCGGGCCGCGGACCGGCCGGCGGCGAAGGGCGCCCTGTCGGCCGGCTCCTCCTGGCCCCTCGGGGACCGGGCGGCGACGGCGGGTGCCCGCGGTCGTCCTGGGCCTCGGCACCGACGGAACCGCAGCGACGCGCGGCTGGACCGACGGCGTCGCGGGATCCCGCCGGTTCGCATCCCGGCGCGAACCGCCCGATGCTGGGACGCAGGCAGACGGCGGTGTCATCGACGGCACGGAGGAGGACGCGAGCATGCCCGGCGGTACCCCTTCCGGCTGGCGGTTCTGGATCGACAGGGGCGGCACCTTCACCGACGTCGTCGCCCAGGCGCCCGACGGCCGTGTCCGGGCGCACAAGCTGCTCTCCGAGGATCCCGGCCGCTACCGCGACGCGGCCGTCGAGGGCGTGCGGCGCCTGCTCGGACTGGCCCCGGGCGCGCCGATCCCCGGCGACGCCGTCCACAGCGTCCGCATGGGCACCACCGTGGCGACCAACGCCCTGCTGGAACGCGCCGGGGAACGCACGGCCCTGGTGATCACCCGCGGGTTCCGTGACGCCCTGCGCATCGGCCACCAGAACCGCCCGGACCTCTTCGCCCGGCGGATCGAGCTGCCGGAACCCCTCTACGAACGCGTCGTCGAGGTCGACGAGCGCGTCACCGCCGAGGGCGAGGTGCTGCGCCCGCCCGACCTCGACGCGCTCGCCGTCGAGCTGAGGCGTGCATACGCAGAGGGGATCCGCGCGGTCGCGGTCGTCTGTCTGCACAGCGCGCTGCACCCCGCGCACGAGCGTGCCGTCGGCCGGCTGGCCGCCTCCCTCGGCTTCACCCAGGTCTCGCTCTCCTCCGCCGTCGGACCGCTCACCCGGCTCGTCCTGCGCGGCGACACCGCCGTCGTGGACGCCTACCTCACACCGGGACTGCGCCGGTACGTGCACGACGTCTCCCGTGAACTGTCGGGCGTCCGGCTCATGTTCATGCAGTCCAACGGCGGTCTGGCCGCGGCGGACCACTTCCGCGGCACCAACGCCGTCCTCTCCGGCCCGGCCGGCGGCGTCGTCGGCATGGCCGGACTCTCGCAGCAGGCCGGACACGACCGTGTCGTCGGCTTCGACATGGGCGGCACCTCGACGGACGTGTCCCACTTCGCGGGCGACTTCGACCGGGTGCCGGTCACCCGCATCGCCGGAGTCCGTCTGCAGGTGCCCATGCTGGACATCCACACCGTCGCCGCGGGCGGCGGCTCGGTCCTGCGCTTCGACCACGGCCGCTACCAGGTGGGCCCGGACTCCGCCGGGGCGCGCCCTGGCCCGGCCTGCTACCGCGCGGGCGGCCCGCTGACGGTGACCGACGCCAACGTGATGCTCGGACGCGTCCCGCCCGCACACTTCCCCCACGTCTTCGGCCCCGACGGCCACCAGCCGCTGGACGAGACCGTCGTACGGCGGAAGTTCACCGAGCTGGCGGCCCGGATCCACGAGGCCACCGGGGACCGGAGGACCCCCGAGGAGGTGGCCGAGGGCTTCCTCCAGGTGGCGGTCGCGAACGTCGCCGCCGCCGTCAAGCGCGTCTCCGTGCACCGGGGCCACGACGTGCGCGGCTACGCCCTGACGTCCTTCGGCGGCGCCGGCGGTCAGCACGCGTGTGCCGTCGCCGACGCGCTCGGCATCCGCACCGTGCTCGTGCCGCCGCTGGCCGGTGTGCTGTCCGCCCTCGGCATCGGGCTCGCGGATGTCACGACCGTGCACGAGCGGTCGCTGGAACTGCCGCTGGACGACGCCCACATGGACGCGGTCCGGACGACCGCCGGCCGGCTCGAGGCCGCCGCCCGGGACGAACTGGCCGACCAGGGCACCCCGGACGAGCGGATGCGCGTCGCCCGGACGGCACGCCTGCGCTACGACGGGACCGACACCTCCGTCACCGTGCCGCTCGGCGCAGCCGCTGAGATGGCACGCGCCTTCGCCGAACGCCACCGCACGCTCTACTCGTTCCTGCTGGACCGGCCGGTCGTGGTCGAGGCCCTCTCCGTCGAGGCCCGGGGACTGACCTCCCGGCCCGACCTCGGCCGGCTCGGCGGCGAGGACCTGCCGTACGGCGAGGACGACGCGCCCACCACCCGCCTCCACGTCGCGGGCGAGTGGCGGACCGTGCCGCTGCGGGAGCGCACGCGGCTGCGCCCCGGGACGGTGCTGGCGGGGCCCGCCGTGATCGCCGAGGACAACGCGACCACCGTCGTCGACCCCGGCTGGCAGGCCACCGTCACGGAGACCGGACACCTGCGCCTGACCCGGACGGCCACCCCCACCGGGATCCGCACCGCCACCGAGGGCCGGGGCGACGCCGCAATCCGGGCCGATCCCGTGCTGCTGGAGATCTTCAACAGCCAGTTCGTCTCCGTCGCCGAACAGATGGGCGCCCGGCTCGCCGCCACCGCGCAGTCCGTCAACATCAAGGAACGCCTGGACTTCTCCTGCGCCCTCTTCGACCCCGAGGGCGGTCTCGTCGCCAACGCGCCGCACATCCCCGTCCACCTCGGCTCCATGGGCACCGCCGTCCGGGAGATCGTCCGCCGCCGCGCCGGCGGTATGCGGCCGGGGGACGCGTACGCGGTGAACGACCCGTACCACGGCGGCACCCACCTGCCCGACGTCACCGTCGTCACGCCCGTCTTCGGCCAGGCCGGCACCCCGCACGCCGACCGCGTCCTGTTCTACGTCGCCTCCCGCGGCCACCACGCGGAGATCGGCGGCCTCACCCCCGGCTCGATGCCCGCCGACAGCCACCGCATCGAGGAGGAGGGCGTCCTCTTCGACAACTGGCTGCTGGTCCAGGACGGCCGGCTGCGGGAGGCCGAGACCCTGGAGCTGCTCACCGGTGCGCCGTACCCCTCGCGCAGCCCGGCGACCAACCTGGCCGACCTGCGCGCCCAGATCGCCGCCAACGCCAAGGGCGTCGACGAGGTCGACCGGATGATCCGGCACTTCGGCCTCGACGTGGTGCAGGCCTACATGCGGCACGTCCAGGACAATGCGGAGGAAGCGGTCCGGCAGGCCCTCACCACCCTCACCGGCGGGGCGTACCGGTACGAGACCGACTCCGGCGCGGTGATCGCCGTACGCGTCACCGTGGACCACGGCCGGCGCGAGGCCACCGTCGACTTCACCGGGACCTCGCCCCAGCTCCCGTCCAACTTCAACGCGCCGACCTCCGTGGTCACCGCCGCCGTGCTCTACGTCTTCCGGACGCTGATCGCCCAGGACATCCCGCTGAACGACGGCTGCCTGCGGCCGCTGCGCCTCCTCGTCCCGCAGCGGTCGATGCTCGCCCCCGCCTCACCGGCCGCCATCGTGGCCGGCAACGTCGAGACCTCCCAGGCCGTCACCGGGGCGCTCTACGCCGCGCTGTCCGCGCAGGCGGAGGGCAGCGGCACCATGAACAACGTCACCTTCGGCAACGAACGCCACCAGTACTACGAGACGGTCGCCTCGGGCGCCGGGGCCGGCCCCGGCTTCCACGGCGCCTGTGCCGTGCAGACGCACATGACCAACTCCCACCTGACCGACCCCGAGGTGCTGGAGATGCGGCTGCCCGTGCTCGTCGAGGAGTTCTCCGTGCGGCGGGGCAGCGGGGGGCGGGGCCGGTGGCGCGGCGG
Organism: Streptomyces sp. NPDC032940; assembly: GCF_040636935.1. NCBI lineage: Bacteria > Bacillati > Actinomycetota > Actinomycetes > Kitasatosporales > Streptomycetaceae > Streptomyces > Streptomyces sp. NPDC032940. The sequence goes on from NZ_JBEZVJ010000007.1 coordinate 263,613, forward strand.
CGACGGGGTGGTGCGCAGGATCCGCTTCCGCGAGGCGATGACGATCAGCGTGCTGTCGGGGCACCGCCGGGTCCCGCCCTACGGCATGGCCGGCGGTGAACCGGGCGCCCTCGGCCGCCACCACGTGGAACGGGCGGGCACCGTCCTGCCCATGGCGGGCTGCGGCTCCCTGGCCGTACAGCGGGACGACGTGTTCGTGCTGCTCACCCCCGGCGGCGGCGGTTACGGAGACACGGACCCGGAGGGGGCGACGCCGCACTGACCACGGAACGTGCTCACCGCGTGCTCTCGGGCCCCCGGGCGACGACGAGCGGACACTGCGCGTGGTGCAGCAGGGCCTGACTGACCGACCCCAGCAGCAGACCCGCGAACCCGCCCCTGCCGCGCGCCCCCACGACCATGAGCTGGGCGTCCCCGCTCGCGTCGATGAGAGCACGGCGCACCCGGCCCACGACCGGCAGCCGGCGCACCGCCACCTCAGGATGCCGCTCGGCGGGTCCGGCCACCACGGTGTCGATCACCTGCTCGGCGTGCGCGAGCAGCCTCCTCTCGTCCCGCGTCACGAACGGCGGGTCGGCGGGCCCGTCGTAGGCGTCCGCGTCCCCCTCCCTGACCGCGTGCACGGCCAGCAGCCCGGCCCGGCGCAGGGACGCCTCGGCGAAGGCGAAACGCACGGCCTCCGCACAGGAGGGCGAGTCGTCGACGGCCAGCAGCACGGGACCCTCCGGTTCGTCCCGCCCCCGCACGACCAGCACCGGAGACCGGGCGTGGGCCGCCAGATGCCCGGCGGTCGAGCCGAGCAGCAGATGACCGAAGGCGCTCAGCCCGCGGTGGCCGACCACGACGAGGGACGCCGTGCGCGACGCGATCTCCAGCACCACCAGCGGCTCGCCCACCGTCACCTGGCGGGCGATCCCGACCCCGGGAGCCACCCGGTGCACGAGCTGCTCCGCCTCGGCCATGGTGCCGTCCACCATCTCCCGCACCCCCGACCCGCCCGGATTCCAGGGCGGCCCGCCGGGCGGCACATGCGGCATCGGCCGGCCGAACGCGTGCACCAACAGCAGCCCCGAGCCGCGCAGTTCGGCCTCCCGCGCCGCCGTCCCGACCGCCTTCCGGCTCGACGGGGAACCGTCGACTCCCACTACCACGGACCGTGTCATGATCATGCTCCCTCTTCGGTGACCGCCCGGACGCTCACGGGTGCCGTCCGTGCGGCACGGTGATCACGGGGCAGTGCGCGTGGTGCAGCACGCCCTGACTGACGGAGCCCAGCAGCATGCCGCGGAAGCCGCCGCGCCCGCGGGCGCCGACGACCAGCCCGAGGGCGTGCGCCGACGCGTCGGTGAGCACCTGCACCGGGTGCCCTTCGACCACCTCGTGGTGCAGCTCCACCGACGGATGGGCGACGGTGCGCCCGGCCACCGTCTCCGCGAGCAGCTGACGCCATTCCCGCACCGCCGCGTGTTCGTCCATGACGCCGAGCACGGGCGTGTGCCAGGCGTACAGGGCGCGCAGGTTCGCACCGCGCAGGTCCGCCTCGTCGAACGCGAAGTCGACCGCGGCGGCCGCGTCAGGGCTGCCGTCCACGCCGACGACGAGGTACGGCGGCTGCCGGGTGGTGTGCTCGGACTCGCGCAGCACGACGACCGGGCAGGCGGCGCGGGCGGTCAGCGGCAACGCCACCGCCGTGGAGGCGAACAGCCCTCGGCGGGCAGCCGGATGCCGGGAACCGATCACGACCAGTTCGGCGTGCTGGGACTGCTCGGCCAGCACCCACGCGGGAGGCCCCTCGGCCAGCAGCACCGAGACCTCCGCGCCGGGCAGGCGCTCCTCGACGAAGGCGGCCGCGCTCTCGAGGACGTCGTTCCCCGTCGTGTGCAGTTCCTCGCGCCACCGCTCCCACGAGGGACGGCCGCCCTCCGGCCGGTACCCGGGGACCGGTTCGCCCTGCGCGTACACCAGGGTCAGAGGCCGCCGGCGGCGCCGGGCCTCGTCGGCGGCCCAGGTGAGGGCGACGCGTCTGTCCGGATCGGGGTCGACGCCTACCACGATCGGAGCGGGGTTCGGGTCGGTGGACATGGTCACCACCTCACTTCGGACGGTTCGCCCGGCCGCGCCGGAGGGTCATCCCCGGACGACGGCCACCGGGCTGTGCGCATGGTGGAGGACGGCCTGGCTGACCGAGCCGAGCAGCAGTCCCGTGAACCCTCCGCGGCCCCGGGCACCGACCACCGTGAGGCGGGCCGTGCGGCTCGCCTCGATCAGCGCCGGACGCGTCGGCCCCTGCACGGTCCTGCGTTCCACCTTCACGTCGGGATACCGGTCGCTCGTGCCCGCGAGGGTCTCGGCCAGGAGCCGTTCCTCCTCGGCGGCCAGCTGACCGGGCGCGTACGCGTAGGGCTCCGAGGGATCCGTGGGCGGCGGCAGCGGGGAGTTCCACGCGGTCCAGGCGTGCACCGCGACGACGTGGGCCCGCTGTGCCGCGGCCTCCTCGAAGGCGAACCGCAGCGCCGCCGACCCCGCGGGCGAGCCGTCCAGGCCCAGCACGATCGGTCCCGTCGGAACCTCCGGGACCCGGACGACCAGCACCGGGCACCGGGCGTGCGCGGCCAGCCCGGCCGCCGTGGAGCCGAGCAGCGGCCCGGTGAACGCGTTCAGGCCGCGGTGTCCCACGGCGACCAGCTCGGCCGTCCGGGACTCCTCCAGCAGAACGCCGAGCGCGTCCCCCGGACGCACCAGCCCCGAGACGTCCACGCCGGGTGCCGTCGTCCGCGCGCGGAGCACCGCCTCGTCCAGCACCGCGTCCGCCTCCTGCCGGAAGCGTTCCCTGACCGCCCTCGGCAGGACGGTGTCCAGCGGCAGACGGGCCGGCCGGGCGAGCGCGTGCACCACCCGGAGCGCGAGCCCCCGTACCTCGGCCTCGCGGGCAGCCAGGACGACCGCGTCGAGGGCCGGCGCCGAACCGTCCGTCCCCACGGCCATGAAGCCGCTCATCGTTCCTCCTCCCGGCCGGGTGTCAGCTGGCCGCACGTCCCCACTGGGAGCCGATGTGCTGCCATTCGTCCTCCCAGGCCGCACGGCGCCGACGGTCGAGTACCACCCGTGCGCCGTAGTACCCGGCGGCCGCCGCGGTGACGACGGCGAAGGAGGACGCGGTGCCCGTGAAGGCGGCGTCCACCCCGGCCTGGGCCGCTGTGGGCGGCGCGGTGGTCAGGCGGTCCTGCCGGTCGGTCCACAGCGTCACCCGCGAGCCGGCCTTCAGCCCTTCGTCGACCACGGCCCTGCCCGAGTGGCGTGTGCCGTCGGACGCCGTCCAGCGCACGGTGGCGTCGACGCGGTCCTGCGTCGTCCCGCCGACGAGACCACTGCCCTTGGCGTCCGAGACCAGGGTGGCCGTGACCTGGTGGCGTTCGGCGCGCCGCTGTGCGGACGCTTCCCCGCCGGCCTGCGCCCCGAGCACACCGGCCAGGGGGCCCGCCACCGCGATCACGAGCCACGTCAGCAGCAGGACCCATCCTTCGAGCACGTCCTCACGGCGGCGCAACGGATTGCGGCGCCAACGCCACAGGGACCGCCGAGTGGTTCCGGTTCCACGCATCGTGCTCACCTCCGGCCGACGTCTCCAGCCTCACTCCGGAGCCGCCCGGCGTGCAGGGGCCGTTCGGGCACCGCTCGCGGTGGCCGTGGGTCGAAAGGCCCCACATGCCCCGGACCGTCAGCGGTCGGCGGTCTGGTGGACGCGGCGCCGGCACGTGCGGCGAGACCGGTTCCGTGGTGCGGCCGGCCGGCGTGCCGGGGACCACGTACATCCGGTTGCGGGCAGGGAGTCGGCGCGCGGCCGTGCCGCACCCGCCGTCGACACACGGGAAGGGGACACCTCGCGCCGACCACGCGGAACGGCCCCGTGGTGCTCCCCGACAACTACGAGGTGACGGACGTCGCGCTCGCCTTCCGTACGGCCGACGGCCCCCGACCGGGAGCACGGTGGCCCGGGGTCTCAGCGGGTCGCGTCGTCCTCGTGCCGGACGACCACGACGGGACAGGCCGCGTGCTGGGCGCAGCGCTGGCTCACCGACCCCAGCATCGCCCGGGCGAAGGCCCCCCTTCCCCGGCGCCCGACGACGAGGACGTCGGCACCTTCCGAGGCACGGATCAACGCCTCCGAGGGGTCGCCCTCGACGAGCACCTCCCGGAACCCCGGCGGCCGCTCGTCCGGGAAGACGGCGCCCAGCTCCTCGGCGAAACGCTCGCGTGCCTGCTGGAGGTCGAAGTCCGGGTCGATGGCCGGCCCGGCGAAGCCCGTGGCGGACGGGGTGTCCCAGACGTGGATCGCCTCCACGGCCCCGCCGACGGTCCGCGCGTAGCGGTCCGCCCAGCGCAGCGCCGCGTAGGAGGACGGTGACCCGTCCACACCGACGACCACCCGTCGTACCGCCTCAGAGGGTTGCATGGTCACCTCACAGGAGTGTTGTCCGCTACGTCCACGCTGCCCGGTGGCGCCCCGCCGCGCCAGCCGGCGGCCGGCCGCCAGGCCCCCGGCCCAGGGCGTCGTGCGCGGCGGCGAAGGCCGGGTCGCCGAGACGCTCGCGCATCCGGGCGGTCAGCTCGGACAGCGGCTCGGAGACCACGGCCCGGCACGGCTCGGGGCCGCGGACGCGCAGCGCCTCGGGCGGCAGTCCGGCCAGGTCGGCCGTCAGACGGGCGTGCGCCTGCGGCAGGGTGTCCGGCGGGCAGGCGCGACGTCCGCATCTCATCACCGTGCGCAGCAGCGGTTCGCCCCCGGCCGGCGCCGGCTCGTCCCACAGGGCGATGACATCGGCGCCGCCCGGGCGGCGGAAGACCTGCTTGCGTCCCGGCAGGGACATCTTGGCGGACGACAGCTTCATCACGGGGCGGCCGGCGTACTCCACGAGCTTGTAGGCGGAGTCCAGGTACGGGGCGTCGGCCGAGGTGCCGACGCGGGTGCCGACCGCGTACACGTCGATGGGCGCCCCGGAGCGGACCAGGGCGTCCACCGCGTACTCGTCCAGGCCGCCGCTGGCGATGATGCGCACGCCGGGCAGGCCGGCGTCGTCCAGGACGGAACGCACCCGGCGGGCCAGATCGCCCAGGTCGCCGCACCGCGCAGCCCGGCCCCCGGTCGAGGTCGCGCAGCACGCGGGCCGCCGTGCGCGCGCCCCGCACGGTGTCGTACGTGTCCACCAGCAGGGTCACGGGCCCCGGGTGGCAGCGGGCGAAGGCGCGGAAGGCGCTCTCCTCGTCCCGGAAGGCCTCGACGTACGAGTGCGCCATCGTGCCCGAGGCGGGCAGCCCCCAGCGGACCGCCGCCGCCACGTTGCTGGTGCCCGCGAAACCCGCCAGGGCGGCCGTGCGGGCGGCCTGGAGACCGGCGGAGGTGCCGTGGGTGCGGCGCAGGGAGAAGTCGACGACCGGACGGCCCGCCGCGGCCAGGACGGAGCGCACCGCCTTCGACGCGACGGCCGTCTGGTGCGAGACCTGGTTGAGGAGGAAGGTCTCCACGAGCTGGGCCTCGGCGATCGGCGCCGTGACCTCCAGCAGCGGCTCGCCGGCGAAGACCACCCGCCCCTCGGGCACGGCGCGGACCTCTCCGGTGAACGTCATGCCGTCCAGGGCGGCCAGGCCGGCGGGCGGACGGCCCAGCGCGGCGGCGAAGTCCTCCACGTCCGCGGGCGTGACGGCGAAGCCGCCCAGATAGTCGAGGGCCGGTTCCGCCCCGGCGCTCACCAGGAAGCCGCGTTCGGGAGGCACGGCCCGTACGAAGAGGCTGAACGTCGCGGGCCGGTCCATCCCTTCGTGGAGGTAGGACAGCGCCATCGTCACCTCGTACAGGTCCGTGGTGGTCACGTCTGACATGACGGTCACCTCGTCCGTGTCGGCATGCGGCCGGGACACCTCCCAGCGTCGTCCGCTCCCGGGCCGGCCGGAAGGGCCGGGCGGCCCTTCCCGCCCGCGGCACGGGCGACGACGATGGAGAGGGCGAGCGGAGGAGGCTGCCATGGTCCGGGTCCGGCTCGATTCGAAGACGGTGACCACGCTGGTGGCGGAGGCCACCGCCGCCCCGTCCATGCACAACGCCCAGCCATGGCGCTTCCGTTACGTGCGGGCCACTACCCGTGGCTCGACGACGCGGACCTGTTCGTGGCGGCGACGCTCGCCTTCCTGGACGGCGAGGCCCGCATGCGCGACCAAGGCGCATGAGGTACTCATCGAAGGGCGGGTGGGTACCGCTCGCGCCACTCCCCACCAGCTCGGCACAGCGGAGGCCCGCCCGTGATGCGACGGCTCGCCCGAGAGGCTCGCCCATGACCGAGCCGGGGCACCACGAACGGCGTGCGGACGTCCGCGAGACGCACACCTCGGTGATCTTCTTCGCGGGGGACCGGGTGTACAAGTGCAAGAAGCCGGTGGACCTGGGCTTCCTGGACTACACCACGCCGGCCGCCCGTCGTGCGGCGTGCGAGCGCGAGATCACGCTCAACCGGCGGTTCGCACCGGACGTCTACCTGGGCCTGGGCGAGCTGCGCACCCCGGGCGAGGACGAGGCCGAGCCGCTCGTGGTGATGCGCCGCATGCCCGCCGACCGCTGTCTGTCACGCCTCGTCCGGGCGGGAGCGCCCGTCGACGACGCCCTGCGTGCCGTCGCCCGGCAGCTCGCCGCCCGGCACGCCGCCGCGCCCCGGGGCCACGGCGTCTTTGACGAGGGCACCCGCGACGCGCTGGCCGGGCGCTGGGAGGCCAGTTTCGCGGAGGTCGCTTCCATGGCCGCACCGGGCCCGGAGTCCGACGGGACGGCGGAGACCCGGCGGCTGGTCCGCCGCTATCTCGCCGGCCGCAAGCCGCTCTTCGACGCCCGCATCGAGCAGGGCCGGGTGGTCGACGGGCACGGGGACCTGCTCGCCGACGACGTCTTCGTGCTCGACGACGGACCGCGGATCCTGGACTGCCTCGAGTTCGACGACCGGCTGCGCCACGTCGACGGCCTCGACGACGCCGCGTTCCTGGCCATGGACCTCGAGCAGCTCGGCGCACCCGAGTCCGCGGCCTTCTTCCTGGCCCGGTACAGCGACTACGCCGGCGACCCCGCGCCGCCCTCCCTGTGGCACCACTACGTCGCCTACCGCGCCTTCGTCCGCGCCAAGGTGTCCATGATCCAGGCCCGGCAGGGGGCGCCCGGAGCACAGGCGGCGGCCCGCCGGTTCGTCGCCACGGCACTGCGCCACCTGCGCGCCTCGGCCGTCGGCCTGACACTCGTCGCCGGACTGCCCGGCTCGGGCAAGTCCACGTTGTCCGGCGCCCTGGCCGACCGGCTCGGCGCGGTCCTGCTCAGCAGCGACCGCCTGCGCAAGGAGATGGCGGGCATCCCCGCGGAGCAGTCCGCCGCCGCCGACTACGGCGAGGGCCTGTACACACCCGAACGGACGGCCAGAACCTACGCCGAACTGCTCGACCGGGCCGCGGCGCTGCTGGCCCGGGGCGAGTCCGTGGTCCTGGACGCCACCTGGATCGACGCGGCGCAGCGCGAGGAGGCACGGCGTACGGCCGAACGCGCCTGCGCCGACCTCGTCGCCCTGCACTGCCATGTCCCCGGGGACGTGGCGGCGGCCCGCCTCGGCACACGTCCCCCCGGCGCGTCCGACGCCGGCCTCGGCGTGGCCGAGGCCATGGCCGACAGGGAACAGCCGTGGCCCGAAGCGGTCCCGGTCGACACCAGCGGCCCGCTGCGGTCCGCGGTCGCCCGGGCCCTGGCCGCCGTCCGGCCGTGGGGCCCCGACCAGGCGACGGTGTTCCGGCGCCCCTACATGGAGCCGGACTGAGCAGGGCCGTTCGGCCCGCATCGGGGCCGTATCGCCCATGCCGTGTCCCGGGCGCCGTGCGACGCTGGCGATGGAGCCCCGTGCGGCTGCCGCACTGCGCAACCCGACGAAAGGTGGTGGGGACGGTGGAGTTCCCCCTGGTCGTGGGTGTCGACGGGTCCACCGCAGGCTACGCCGCCGTGGACTGGGCGGTGGACTACGCCGCCCGGCACGGACTGCGGCTGAGACTGGTGTACGGGTCCCTGTGGGAACGCTACGAAGGCGCCGTCCCCTCCGGACCCGCCCGGCCGCCGGGCCAGGTGATGGCCGAGAACGTCGTCGCCGTCGCCGCGGAACGGGCCGGCCGCCGCGATCCGGCGCTGCCGGTCACCACCGAGGTGGCCGCCGAGGACCCCGCGAAGGCCCTGCTGGAGCGTGGCCGCGAGGCGCACGCCGTGGTGACCGGGTCACGCGGACGTGGCGGGATCCCGGGACTGCTGCTCGGCTCGGTGGGCCTGGCGGTGGCCGCGCGGGCCACCTGCCCGGTCATCGTGGTCCGCGGGGACGGCGCCGCGCTGGCGGGCATCCACCAACGGATCCTCCTCGGCGTGGGCGAACCGGAGTACGGCGACGAGGCGGTGCGGTTCGCCTTCCGCGAGGCCGAGGCGCGCGGCTGCGCGCTCGACGCCGTCCGCACCTGGCGCCGCCCGGCCGGTGAGCGGGCGGACGGAGCCGCGGCCGACGAGGAACAGGCGGCGGCCGTCCTCGACGCCGTGCTGGGCGCGGCGGAGGCCGACCACGTGGCGGTGAAGGTGGGACGCACCGTCGTGGAAGGACCCGCCCGTTCGGTCCTGCTGCGACGTGCGGCCGCCGCGGACCTCGCCGTCATCGGCGCCCGGCGCCGCCACGAACGCCTCGGACTCCAGCTCGGTCGCGTGGCGCACACCCTGCTGCACCACGCCGACTGCCCGGTCGCCGTCGTCCCGCACATGGTCTGACCGCCCTCGACACGAGGCCGGAAACAGACAGAGGGTGAGAGCCGTGAAACTGCCTGTCGTCGTCGGCGTGGACGGTTCCGAGGCCAGTCTCCGCGCCGCGGAGTGGGCCGCCGACGAGGCCGTGCTGCGCGAACTGCCGCTGCGCATCGTGTACGCCTCCCTGTGGGAGCGGTACGAGGGCTCGGCCGTGGCCGAGGACCTCGGCGAGCGGGCGGAGGACGTGAGCGCCCGGGACATCGTCGACCTCGCCGCCCGGCGGGCCGCACACGGCCGGCCGCAGCTGAAGGTGACCACCGACATCCTGCCGGAGGACGCGGAGCACGCCCTCGTCGGCGAGGGACGCAACGCCTCCGTGCTCGTCGTCGGCACCCGTGGCCGCGGCGGCCTCGCCGAGGTCCTGCTCGGCTCGGTCAGCCTGGGCGTCGCCGGGCGCGCCGACTGCCCGCTGGTCGTGCTCCGCGGCAGCCACGACAACCAGACCGTGCGCCCGGTCCGGGGGCGGGTCGTCGTGGGCGTCGGCGAAGGCGCCGACGACGCGCCCGTGGTCCGGTTCGCCGCCGAGGAGGCGCTGCGGCGCGGGGTACCACTGCACGCCGTACGCGCCTGGCGGCGCCCCGCGCGCGAGATCACCGGGGAAGCGCCGACCGCCGGCGAGCCGGGCGGGACGCACGAGCGGCGGGCGGCCGAGGCCCTGGAGGCCGCGCTGGCCGGCGTCCCGCCCGAGACGCGGGTGCACCGCCACACGGTGGAGGGGCACGCCCGAGGGGTACTCGAGACCGCGTCCCGCGAGGCCGACCTGCTGGTCGTGGGGACCCGGCGCCGCCGAGGTCAGTACGGGTTCCAGCTCGGCCGGGTCACGCTGGCGGTGCTGCACCACTCGACCTGCCCCGTGGCCGTCGTCCGGCACATGTGACGGGCGGACGGCGCACCCCGCAGGGAAGAGACCGGAAGAGAAGCGAGCGAAGGGGAGTGAAGGCCGTGCACGCAGACCGGGACCGGGCCGGGCCCGCGGCCGACGCCTCCTCGGGGGACGAGGGCGTCGCCGACCGCATCGCGCTGCGGCGGGGGCAACTGGGGATGTCCCGCGAGGAGATGGCCGCACGGGCCGGGATGTCCGTGACCTATCTGCGCCAGGTCGAGGAGCTGGGAACCGGCTTCGACCCCGGGGCGCTGATGCGGCTCGCCGCCGTGCTGGACATGCCCTACGAGGAGCTGACCACGGGCCGCCGCGACACGCCGCCCGGCCGGGGCGGGCCGGCGGCCCACCCGGTGCTGGCGCGGCTGTCGGAGCAGGAGTGCTGGCAGCGGCTGGGCACCCACGGCATCGGCCGCATCTCCTACACGGCCGGCGCGGCCGAGGCCCCCGTGGTGATGCCGGTCAACTTCCTGGTGGACGGGCGCAGCGTCGTCTACCGCACCGACCCGGCCGGCGCCGCGGCGGTCCGCGTCGGTGCCCGGGTCGCCTTCGAGACCGATCACATCGACGAGGCCGCGGGCCTGGGCTGGAGCGTCCTGGTGACGGGGACCGTCGAGCACCCCGCCGATCCGGAGACGCTCGAGGCCCTCGCGCGGCGGTACGGGTCGACACCGTGGGCCGGGGGCCGGCGCGACCTGTGGATCCGCGTCGTGCCGGACCGGACGAGCGGCCGTGTCATCGAGCCGCTGCGGGAGGAGTGACGGCCCACGGGGATGGCCGGCGGGGCGCCGCCGGCCCGGGCCGCTGGTCACCTGGCAGCCGGGCCGAGGACGGGCGCCGGTGCTGCCCGCCCCGGCGGTGGCCTCGTCGGGCGGCGACGGCCGGATCGGCCGGCATCAACCGGGCCAGTGCGAGTTGCCGGGCGGTATCCAGCGGGCGGCCCGCCCCCGCCGACGACCGTGGCGGGCCCCTCGAACCGCGCCCCGGCCCACTGCGGGGCGTCCACGCCGGACCGGCCCGCCGACCGATGAGTTTCGAGCCGGGCGGAGGTCACCACGGCATGGCCAAGCTCATCTACTCCATGATCACCTCACTCGACGGCTACGCCGAGGCGGCGGAGGGCGACCTCGGTCTCGGCGCCGAGGACCCGGAGGTGCACACCTTCGTCGGCGACCTCTACCGCCCCGTCGGCACCTACCTCTACGGCCGGCGGATGTACGAGACGATGGTCTACTGGGAGACCGTGCACCCCGGGCCCGACGTGCCGCCGCACATCGCGCAGTACGCCCGCGACTGGCGGGCCGCGGAGAAGGTCGTGTACTCCACGACGCTCGGGTCGGTGTCCAGCGAGCGGACCAGGATCGAGCGGACCTTCGACCCGGACGCGGTGCGCCGGCTCAAGGCCGAGTCCCCTCACGACCTCACCGTCGACGGACCGAACCTCGCGGCCCAGGCGATCGCGGCCGGACTCGTCGACGAGTACCACCTGTTCCTCACCACGAGCGTGGTCGGCGGCGGCAAGCGCTTCTTCCCGGACGGCGTGCGCCTCGACCTCGAACTGGTCGGGCAGCGCGCCTTCGCGAGCGGACTGATCCACGCCCGCTACCGCACCCGTCGAGCCGCCGGCCCGGCGTGACGGGGGACATGACGAGACCCATGACGCACACCGCCCGCCGCATGCACGAGCTCCTGGAGCCCGTCTGCCTGGTCACCTTCTTCGCCGGCGAGGCCGACCGGGAACTGGCCGCGCTCGGCCACCGCACCTACTGGGACGGCTACTTCGCCAGCCGCGCCGCCCCGCTGGGACGGGTGCCGGCGGAGGTCGTGCACGCGGCCTTCTACAGCTTCGCCGACGGTGAGGCCGCGCGGCACATCCCGAGCGCGTGGGAGACCGTCCCGCCCGAGGAGTCCGTCGCCGCGCGGCTGCGGGGCAGCGCGGCCTCCCTGCGGCGGATCCTCGGCGAGGGACTGGCCGGCTCCCCGGGCCTGGTGCGCGCCGCCGACCTGACCACCGAGGCCGCCACGCGCGCGCCGACGGAAGGCCGGGTGATGTTCGCCGGGATGCGTACCCTCCCGATTCCGGGCGACCCGGTGGCCCGGCTGTGGCATTCCGCGACCATGCTGCGCGAGCACCGCGGAGACGGCCACGTCGCCGCCCTGGTCGGCGCCCGCATCGGCGGCACGGAGGCCCACGTGCTCTCCGCGATCGAGCAGGGCATCCACCCGCCCGAGTCCTTCGGACGCATCCACCACCTGCCGAAGGAGCGGCTGGCCTCGGTCATGGCCGGCCTGCGCGAGCGCGGGCTCGTCGACACCGACGGCCGGTTCACCGACGCCGGCCGCGCGACCAAGGCACGCATCGAGGCCCTGACCGACGAACTCGCCGCCCCGCCGTACGACGCCCTGTCTCCCGCCGAACTGGCGGAACTGGTCACCGAACTCGAGCCCCTCACCGCGAGGCTGGTGGCCGCCGGGTCACGGTGACGAGCGGCGACGCACGGGGCCCGAGCCGTCAGGTCACGACGGCGGTGGCGTCCCGCCGGTCCGGGACGGGCTCCAGGCGGACCAGGATCCCCTTGGACGTCGGCTGGTTGCTGATGTCGGCCACGCTGTCCAGCGGCACCAGGACCTGGGTCTCCGGGTAGTACGCGGCGGCGGAACCGCGCGAGGCCGGATACGGGACGACCTCGAAGTCCTCGGCCCGGCGCTCGGTGCCGTCGGTCCACACGCCGACCAGGTCCACGTGCTGCCCCTCGGCCAGGCCGAGAGCGGTCAGGTCCGCAGGACTGACCAGCACCACGCGGCGGTTGCCGTGGATGCCCCGGTAGCGGTCGTTGGGCGTGTAGGGGACGGTGTTCCACTGGTCGTGGGAGCGCAGCGTCTGCAGGAGGAGGTGCCCGTCCGGGATGTCGGGCATCTCCCAGGCGTTGCGGGTGAACATCGCCTTGCCCGAGGCCGTGGAGAAGACGCCCTCGTTCACCGGGTTCGGCAGCCGGATCCCCCCGGGGCGCACCACCCGCCGGTTGAAGTCGTGCAGTCCCGGCACGATCCTGGCGATCCGGTCGCGGATCGTCCCGTAGTCCGCCTCGAACCGTTCCCAGGGGATCTCCGTGCGGTCGCCGAGGGTCCGGCGGGCGAGCCGGCACAGGATGGCGACCTCGCTGAGCAGCACCTTGGAGGCCGGTTCCAGCCGCCCGCGGGAGGTGTGCACCTCGCTCATCGAGTTCTCCACGGTGACGAACTGCTCACCGCCCGCCTGGATGTCCCGCTCGGTGCGGCCCAGCGTGGGCAGGATCAGCGCCGTCTCGCCGCAGATTGTGTGGGACCGGTTCAGCTTGGTGGAGATGTGGGCGGTCAGACGGCACCGGCGCATCGCGTCCTCGGTGACGGCGCTGTCCGGCGCGGCCCGCACGAAGTTGCCGGCCAGGGCGAGGAAGAACTTGATCCGTCCCTCGCGCATCGCCTTGATCGAGTTGACCGAGTCCAGTCCGTGCGCGCGGGGCGGGTCGAAGCCGAACTCCTGCTGGAGCGCATCGAGGAACGAGTCCGGCATCTGCTCCCAGATCCCCATGGTCCGGTCGCCCTGCACATTGCTGTGCCCGCGCACGGGACAGGCGCCGGTGCCCGCCCTGCCGAGGTTCCCGCGCAGCATCAGGAAGTTGACGATCTCCCGGATGGTGGGGACGCCGTGCTTGTGCTGGGTGACGCCCATGGCCCAGCAGACGATGATCCGTTCGCTGCGCAGGACGTCGTCGCGGACCTTCTCGATCTCGTCGCGGGACAGTCCGGTGGCCGCGACGATGTCCTGCCAGCCGACGGTGCGGGCGTGTGCGGCGAACTCCTGGAAGCCGCTCGTGGAGGCCTGGATGAAGTCGTGGTGCAGCACCTCGCCCGGCCGGGCGTCCTCCGCCTCCAGGAGCATCCGGTTCAGCAACTGGAAGAGCGCCAGGTCACCACCGGGCCGGATGTGCAGGAACCGGTCGGCGATCTGGACGCCCGAGCCGACCACTCCGCGTGCCTTCTGCGGGTTCTTGAACCTGAGCAGCCCGGCCTCGGGCAGCGGGTTCACGGCGATGATGCGGGCCCCGTTCAGCTTCGCCTGTTCCAGTGCCGACAGCTGCCGCGGATGATTGGTGCCGGGGTTCTGCCCGACCAGGAAGATCAGATCGGCCTCGTGGAGGTCGTCCAGACTGACCGTGCCCTTGCCCGTGCCGAGCGTCTCGTGCAGGGCGAAGCCGCTGGACTCGTGGCACATGTTGCTGCAGTCGGGCAGGTTGTTGGTGCCGTAGGCGCGGGCGAACAGCTGCAGGACGAACGCTGCCTCGTTGCCGGCCCTGCCGGAGGTGTAGAAGACGGCCTCGTCCGGGGAGTCGAGCGACGTCAGTTCCGTGCCGAGCAGGTCGAAGGCGTCGTTCCAGCTGATCGGCTCGTAGTGGTCGGAGCCCGGCCGCTTGACCACCGGTTCGGTGAGCCGGCCCTGCTGGTTCAGCCACATGTCGGAGCGCCCGGCCAGGTCGGAGACCGAGTGGCGGCGGAAGAACTCGGGAGTGATACGCCGCGTCGTCGCCTCGTCGTTGATGTGCTTGGCGCCGTTCTCGCAGTACTCGTTGCGGTGCCGGTGCCCCGGCGACGGGTCCGCCCAGGCGCACCCGGGGCAGTCGATGCCGTCCACCTGGTTCATGGTCAGCAGCGTCGTCCCCGTGCGCACCGGGGAGGTCTGTTCCAGGGAGTACTCGAGGGCGTGCACGACCGCGGGCACCCCGGCCGCCCACTTCTTGGGCGGGGTCACCGTGAGGCCGTCCTCCGGCTCCTCGCTCGGCGGCTTGTTCATGGGTGTGCCTCTCCTTTTCTGCTGCCGCGGGGCGATCAGCCGACGGGCCAGGTGGGCACCCGGCTCCTGGGCGGTTCCGGTTCCAGGGGGCGGACGTGACCATGGCGGATGACTCCGCGCCAGGCCCCGCACTCCTCACCCAGCCCTTCGATGAACTCCTTGAAGTTCCTCAGCTCGAGACGCACGACGCGCTCGGTCATCGCGGGGACGCGGGCCAGCGCGCCCGCCAGGCCGCGCGGCGCGAACTCCATCCGCACCGTGACCCGGGCCCCGCCCGCGTCGGCCGGCCGGAACGTCACCTCGCCCCGGTGCGAGGGGCCCCGCCCCAGACTCCGCCAGGTCAGGTGCGAATCGGGCACCTGCTCCTGGATCTCGGCCGTGAACTCGCGGTGCACGGGTCCGTATCCGACGACCCACACGAGCACGGTGGGCCGGACCTGATCGACCCGCCGCACCCACGACGTGAACCGAGGGAAGGTCTTGAACTGGGTCCACTGGTTGTACGCCGTGCGCACCGGTACCGAGACCTCTACGGACTCCTCGACCGTGTGCGTGGTGACGCTGTGCATGGCTCACCCACCTCAGGGACTCCGACCGTCACGGTCCTCAGGACTGGGGCCGCTTCCCGTGGTTGGCGGCGTGCTTGCGGCGTGCCTTCTTCTTCCGGCGTCGCTTCGACGACATGTCACCCTCCTGCCCGCGGTCAGACGTACGAGTGCTCTCCGTCCCCACCGTTCCACAGGGCGCCGGATGGCGCGACCGGAGGCGAATTCACGGGCGAACCGGACTAAAGTGGCGCGTAGACCGTGCCCGGACGCCCTCGGCACGCCAAGGAGCTGGAATGCCCGGCGAACCCGAACCCATCAGCGACGACGCCCGACAGGCCCTGGAACGGGAACGCGCCGACCTGCAGGCCGAACGCGGGAGGGTCGCCGCGACGCTCCAGGACTCCGACGACGAGGTGGGCGACCGCGCCGACGCGGCCGACGAACTGCAACGCGCCGACGCACTCCGGAAGCTGGACTCCCGCATCGCCGACATCACCACCCGCCTCACCCGGGCGGCGGACGCGGGCCCGCCCCGGACCGACGCGGTGGGCGTGGGCAGCACGGTCACCGTGCGGTACGGCGACGGCACGGAGGAGACCCTCGAGATCGGCGAACGGGCCGAGGCGTCGGACCAGGCCCTGATCACGGCCGACAGCCCCCTCGGACACGCCCTCCTCGGCCGGCGCCCCGGGGACACCGTCACCTACGACACACCGGCGGGACGCGCGACCGCCGCCGTCGTGTCACTGGGCCGACCGGGCGAACGGTAGGGAGGACGACATGGCCGCGAAGGTCGTCTGTCGCAGGGTGTACGAGGAACCGACGGCGCAGGACGGCAAGAGGGTGCTCGTGGACCGCCTGTGGCCGCGCGGAGTGAGCAAGGAGGCGGCGCACCTGGACACATGGCTGAAGGACATCGCCCCCTCGACCGACCTCCGCCGCTGGTACCACCACGACCCCGAGCGCTTCGCCGAGTTCCGCCGCCGCTACCTCGCCGAACTGGACGACCCGGAGCACGAGGACGCCGTCCGGGAACTGCGCGAGCTGGCGGCCCACGGCAGGGTCACCCTGCTGACGGCCACCAAGGACGCCGACCACAGCGAGGCCGCCGTACTGGCGCAGTGGCTGAACGACGGCGCGCCCTCACACTGACCCGCCCGGCTCGTCCCCGCCGGGCGGGTAGACCAGATGCCCGTCCCGGACGCGCGCGTGCGGATTGAGGACCGCGGGCTTGGTCGTCGCGGCCGACATGATGTGTCCGACCTCCACACCGGCGACGAGCAGCGCATCGGTGATCAGCCTGCGATGACAGCGCCACGGCACCGCCTCACTGCACATGATCGCCGGCCGTCCCTCGGCGGCCAGGCCGGTCAACTCGTCCAGCCCCTCCCGGAATTCGTCGCTCGCCATGTGGTCGGCGTAGTCCCGGAACGCCTTCACCCGCCAGGCGCCGTTCTCGCTCGGCACACCCTTCGGGGTGTGCCGTCGGCCGCCCAGCTGAGGAATCCGCCGGTACTCGATGTCGGGCGGCAGCGCCTCCTCGATCGCGGACCGGTTCCACTGCGGGAACTTCCGTGACGAGGGGAAGGAGCGGACGTCGACCAGGTGGGTCACCTCGTTGTTCCGCAACATCGTCAGCACCTCGTCGAAGTCGCGGGTCGAGTGACCCACCGTGAGGACGCGGTCCGTCATGCAGCCGCCGGCTCGGTGTCGTCGCCCTTCCTGACGGTGCAGTGCAGCGAGTCGTCGCGCACGTCGGCGACGATGGTGTCGCCGGGTTCGGCCTCCCCGCCGAGCAGCAGGTCGGCGATGCGGTTGTCGAGTTCGGCCTGGATGGTGCGGCGCAGGGGACGCGCGCCGAACTCCGGCTGGTGCCCGTGGGCGATCAGCAGCTTCTTCGCGGCTTCCGTGACCTCCAGCTTCATGCCCTGCGCGTGCACCCGCCGCTCGCTCTGCCCCAGCAGATGACCGACGATCTCGCTCAGGTCGTCCTCGGTGAGGCCGTGGAAGACGATGATGTCGTCGATGCGGTTGAGGAACTCCGGCAGGAACCTGCTCCGCAGGTCCTGCATCAGCTCGTCCTTGAGGTCGGACACGTCGCCCTTGTGGTCGAGGATCCGGTGGGCACCGATGTTGGACGTCATGATGACGACACAGTGCCGGAAGTCCACGGTGCGGCCCTGGCCGTCGGTGAGGCGGCCGTCGTCGAGGATCTGCAGCAGCGTGTTGAAGACGTCGGGGTGCGCCTTCTCCACCTCGTCGAACAGGACCACGCTGTAGGGCTGCCGGCGGACCTTCTCGGTGAGCTGGCCCGCCTCCTCGTACCCGACGTAGCCGGGAGGGGCCCCGACGAGACGGGCGACCGTGTGCTTCTCCTGGAACTCGCTCATGTCGAACCGGATCATGCGGTCCTCCTCGCCGAAGAGCAGCTCGGCGAGGGTCTTGGCCAGCTCCGTCTTGCCCACGCCGGTGGGACCGAGGAACAGGAAGGAGCCCACGGGCCGGTTGGGGTCGCCCATGCCGGCCCGGTTGCGGCGCACGGCCCGCGAGACGGCGGTGACCGCCTCGTCCTGGCCGACGATCCGGGAGTGCATCTCCTCCTCGAGCCTCAGCAGCCGCTCCTTCTCGCTCGCGGTGAGCTGGGAGACCGGGATGCCCGTACGGCGGGAGATCACGTCCGCGATGTCGGCGGCGGTGACGGAGACGACGCCCTCGCGGCGCTCCTCGATGCCCGCGAGCTCACCCTCCGCCTCGGCGATCTGCCGCTTGAGCTCGGAGGCCCTGTCGAAGTCCTGCGCGGCGACGGCCTGGTCCTGTTCCCGGCGCAGCTTCGCGATGCGGTCCTCGCGGCTGACGACCTCCGTGGAACGGGCGGCGCTGCGCAGCCGCACCCGCGCGCCCGCCTGGTCCATCACGTCGATCGCCTTGTCCGGCAGGAAACGGTCGCTGACGTAACGGTCCGACAGGTCGGCCGCCGCGGCCAGGGCGCCGTCGGCGAAACGGACCTGGTGATGGGCCTCGTACACGTCGCGCAGCCCCTCGAGGATCTGCACCGTCTCCTCGACCGTCGGCTCGGGCACCAGCACCGGCTGGAAGCGGCGTTCGAGTGCGGCGTCCTTCTCGACGTGCTTGCGGTACTCGTCGATGGTCGTCGCGCCCACCACGTGCAGTTCGCCGCGTGCCAGGGCCGGCTTGAGCATGTTGCTCGCGTCCATCGAGCCCTCACCCGTGGCACCCGCGCCGACGACGGTGTGCAGCTCGTCGATGAACAGGATGATCTCGCCCTCGGCCTGCTGGACGTCCTCGATGACCTTCTTCAGCCGCTCCTCGAACTGGCCCCGGTACTGCGCGCCCGCCACCATGCCGGACAGGTCGAGGGCGACGACCCGCTTGTCCTTCAGGGTGTCGGGGACCTCGCCGGCCACGATGCGCTGCGCCAGCCCTTCCACGATCGCGGTCTTGCCGACGCCGGGCTCCCCGATCAGGACGGGGTTGTTCTTGGACCGCCGGGAGAGGATCTCGACGGTCTGCTCGATCTCCTCGGCCCGCCCGACGACCGGGTCGAGCTTCCCGGCCTTCGCCTCCTCCGTCAGGTCCCGGCCGTACTCGTCGAGGGTCGTCTCCGGCTGTCCCCGCTCGGCGGACTGCCCGTCCGCGCCGGCCGCCCGCTCCGTGAGGCCCTGGAGCTTCTTCACGTCCTCGCCCTCGGCGCCCAGCAGCCGGGCGGCCCCCGAGTCGGCGCCGTCGAGCAGCGCGCCGAGGATGTGCTCGGGCCCGATGTAGGACACGCCGGCCGCCTGGGAGCGGGCGTAGGCGGTGGCCAGGGTGCGTTTGGCGGCCGGGGTGAGGCCCGGCTCCGAGGACGGTTCGGCCGACTCGCGGGGGAGGACCTTCGCGATCTGGGAGGCGAGCGTGTCGGGGTCCACCCCGGCCTGGGCGAGCAGCCCGCGTGCCGGCTCGACCTTCGTGGCCGCCCACAGCAGGTGCTCGGTGTCGAGATCGGACGTGCCGTCCTCCACCGCCCGCCGTGCCGCCAGATTGAGCAGCTCCTGCGAGGACTCGGTCAGCAGCCGCCCGATCGGCACCCGCTGCACCGCCGGGGGCGAGGACGTGGGCGACATGCCGAAGAACCGGTTCAACAGGTCACTGAAGGGATCGGACGAGCCGAAACCGAAGGAAGACATCGACATGACAGCTCCTGGCCTGGGGCAGCGTGCAGCGACACGGTGTCCTTCAACCGAACCGCGTCGCCGCGGCCCCCGCAACCCGAGGGCGGAGCCTGCCGCGCGGACCGAGTTGGCAACGCGGGGAGGTGTCGGGTACACCCGTGAGGTGTTGTTTCGCCAGCTCGAATACCTGGTGGCCCTCTCCCGGGAGCGCCATTTCGCCCGCGCGGCCCAGACCTGCCACGTCTCCCAGCCCGCCCTCTCCGAGGCGATCCGGAAACTGGAGGACGAACTGGACGTGCCGCTCGTCCGGCGCGGCCGCAAGTACGAGGGGCTCACGCCGGAGGGCGAGCGCATCGTGGTGTGGGCGCAGCGCATCCTGGCCGACCGCGACGCGCTCCGGGACGAGGTCGGCGCTCTGCGCACGGGGCTGAGCGGCCGGATGCGGATCGGCTCGGTGCCCACCGCCTCCGGTGCCGTCTCCCTCCTGACGGGCCCGTTCTGCGCGGCGCATCCGCTGGTCACCGTGGAGGTCATGGCGGATCTCCAGTCGGTGGACATCCTCCGGCAGGTGCAGAACTTCGAGATCGACGCCGGCATCACCTATCTGCACGGAGACCTCCCGGAGGGCGTCCGGGCCGTCCCGCTGTACGAGGAACGCCATGTGCTGCTGACCACCGCCGCGGAGAGCGCGGCCCAGGGGCCGGCGGTCACGTGGGCGGACGCCTCACGCCTTCCGCTGTGCCTGCTGACCGGGACCATGCTGGGCCGGCGGACGGTGGACGGCATCTTCGCGGAGGCCGGACTGAGGCCCTCCCCACGGATCGAGACCGACTCGGTGGGCACCCTGTTCGCCCATGTGAGGACCGGTCAGTGGGCCAGCGTCGTGCCGCACGCCTGGCTGCACGTCTTCGGGGTGCCGCAGGGCATGCGGGCCGTGCCCCTGATCGAGCCCGCCCGCACGGTACCGGTCGGACTCGTGACCAGCGCCCGGGAACCCGGCTCGGTGATGGCCCGCGCGCTGACGGACGTCGCCCGGCGCACCGACGTCGCCGCCGCACTGGAGCGCCTGCCCCGGGAGCGGTGACGCACCCGGGTCACGGCCGGCCAGCGGGCACCGGCTCCAGCCGCTCGGCACCGGTGTAGACGTTCATCGACGTGCCGCGCAGAAAGCCCACCAGGGTCATCCCGCTCTCGGCCGCCAGGTCGACGGCGAGCGAGGAGGGGGCGGAGACGGCCGCCAGCAGCGGGATGCCCGCCGTGACCGCCTTCTGCACCAGTTCGAAGGAGGCCCGGCCGCTCACCATCAGCACCGACGACCGCAGGGGCAGCAGCCCGGACCGCAGAGCGTGCCCCACTACCTTGTCCACGGCGTTGTGGCGGCCCACGTCCTCGCGCAGGCACAGCAGCTCGCCCTCGGCGGAGAACAGCCCGGCGGCGTGCAGGCCGCCGGTGCTGTCGAACACCTTCTGCGCCGACCGCAGCCGGCCGGGAAACGTCGCGAGCAGCTCCGGGGCCAGGCGCAGCGGGTCCTCGGCCACCGGCCAGGCCGCCACGGTGCGCACCGCGTCCAGACCGGCCCTGCCGCACAGTCCGCACGCGGACGTCGTGTAGAAGTGCCGCTCCAGCGACGTGTCCGGAGCCGGCACGCCGGGGGAGAGGGCGACGTCGACGATGTTGTACGTGTTGCCGCCGTCCGCGGTGGCGCCCGAGCAGTAGCGGATCCCGGCCACGTCGGCGGCCGCGTGCACCACGCCCTCGCCCACCAGGAACCCGGCGGCGAGATCGAAGTCGTCGCCCGGGGTGCGCATCGTGATCGTCAGCGCCCGGCCGCCGACCCGGATCTCCATCGGCTCCTCGACGGCCAGGGTGTCCGGGCGTGCCGAGGCCACGCCCTCCCGGACCCGCAGTACCCGCCGCCGTACGGTGACCCGTCCCATCCGCTTCCGTCCTCTCCTCGGGCGCACTGCCGCCGTGGTGCCGGATTCCGGCGCACGCGGAAATCAGAAGCTTTTCCCGTGTCGCGAATACGCCGGATTCGGCGAGAGCAGCTTTCCGCAGCGCTCATGGACAGTCAAAGAGGTGACGCCGATGACCTGGTAAACGGCGCCTGTGCGCACGGCGGGCGGGCCGTCGCCTATCGTGCGATCGGCAGGGCTTGTTTGACGTGGCCGGGAAATGTGCCGACGATGACGAGAAGTGCCGGGCCGTACTTTTCCCTTTCCGCCGCAGGGTGGCGAAAACCCCGCATTCGGCGGGTGACGGTATTCGGCCCCGATCAGCAGAGGGATCGACAGAACTCATGCCCCGACGGTATCCCGGCCGTTGTCCGGACCTGACCTGGGAACAGGCGCGCGCGACGGCGCTCCGCAGTGGAGCGCCGCTCCCCGCGGTCACCTGCACGCTGCCCGACGCTCTCGGACACGCCCTGGCCGCGCCGCTCGGCGCGCTCTGTGACCTCCCTCCGTTCGACACCTCCGCCATGGACGGCTGGGCCGTCGCCGGAGCCGGCCCGTGGCGGCTGCGCGGCGACGGCGTCCTGGCGGGAGCGGCGGAGCCGGTGACGCTGGGGCACGGCACCGCCGTACCCGTCGCGACCGGCGCCCCGCTGCCGGCCGGTGCCACCGCCGTCCTGCGCACCGAGCACGCGCAGGTCCGCGACGGCGTCCTGCGCCACCGGATCGCGGACCTCGGCGGCCCGCCCGCCGGCCGTGACGTCCGGCCCCGCGGTCAGGAGTGCCGGTCCGGCGAGACCCTGCTCCCCGCCGGCACCACCGTGACCCCGGCGGTGCTGGGCCTGGCCGCCGCGGCCGGCTGCGACCACCTGTCCGTGCACCGTCGCCCGAGCGCCGAACTCCTCGTGCTCGGCGACGAGTTGCTGGCCCGCGGGGTCCCCAGGGGCGGACGAGTCCGGGACGCCCTCGGTCCCATGGTGCCGCCCTGGCTGGACTGCATCGGAGCCCGGACCGTCGGCGTCCGCCGCATCGGGGACGACCTCCGACTGCTCCAGGAGGCCGTCCGCAGCTCGCCCGCCGACGTCGTCGTCACCACCGGCAGCACCGCCGCCGGCCCCGTCGACTTCCTCCACGACGTCCTCCGCCGTGAGGGCGCCGTGCTCACGGTCGACTCCGTCGCCGTACGGCCGGGCCACCCGATGCTGCTCGCCGAACTGCCGCCCGCCGCCGACGGCCGCGCCCGCCGGCTCGTGGGACTCCCCGGCAATCCGCTCGCCGCCGCGGCCGCAGCGGTGACCCTGCTCCGTCCGCTGCTGCGGCGCCTGGGCGGGCACGCCGACCCCGAGCCCCTCCGGCTGCCCGCCGCGGCCGACCTGGCCGGCCACCCCCACGACACACGTCTGCTGCCGGTGCGGCACACCGGCGAAGGAGCGGTGCCGCTGCCGTTCGACGGCCCGGCCATGCTGCGCGGACTGGCGCTCGCCGACGGCCTCGCGGTCGTCCCGCCCGGCGGGGCCCGGGCCGGTGCCCACGTCAGGTTCCTGAGACTTCCGGGGCGGTGAAGGCCGCCCGGGCCCGGGTCGCGGAGCGCGAACCTGGAAAGAGCAAGGAGTACGTGCCAGACATGCCGAACCTTCGCCACCTCCTCCCTCCCGGGCCACGCAACGGCCGGCGGCCCTCGGTGGCGGGTGCGCGGCAGGTCCTGTCACCCCGCGGTGCCCTGACCCTGCACGAGGCGGACGGAGCCCTCCTGTTCGCCGTGCGGGCCGCGCTCGCCATGGGCACCCTGGCGGTCCCGATCACCCTGGCGGGCCGCCCCGACCTCGCCGTCTACGCGATGCTGGGCTCCTTCACCACCACCTTCGGCCGCGATCTGCCCTACCGGCGCCGCGCCCCCGTCCTCGCTTTGGTGGCCGCCGCCATGACCGCGCTCGTCGCCTGCGGCGCGGCCCTCGCCGCGTGGGTGGGGCAGGGCGCCGGTGCGGCCGGCACCGCCGCGGTGGTCGCGGCGACCGCCCTGGTCGCCGGTGCGGCGAAGTTCGCGTGCGACGCCGCGAGGCTGGGCGGGCTCGGCGCGGTGCTCCTGCTGTTCTCCTTCGCCGTCGCCGCCAACGACACGACCACCGGGGCCGACGTGCTGCCCTACACCGCGCTCGCCGCGGCCGGCGCGGCCTGGGCCTGGGTGCTGGCCCTGTCGGGACGGCTCGTGCACCCCGACCGGCCGCAGCGCGTCGCCGTGGCCACCGCGCTGCGCAGATTCGCCGGTCTGCTGGACGCGGCCGCCGCCGGGGAACCGTCCCGGCGGACCCGGCACCGGGCCACCACCGCCGTCCTCCACGCCTACCACTGCCTCGGCGTCGCCCCGCTCGTGGACGCCGGGACGTCCGAACCGGGCCGCGAGGCGGTCTTCCGGCGGCTGACCGACCTGTCGTGGACCCTGCTCGTCCGGTCGGCCCGGCAGGACGGCGAAGACCCCACGGCCACGGCGGAACTGCTGCGGCGACAGGCACGTCTGCTGACCAACCGGCGCCGCCGTGGCCCCGTCGTGCTGGACGCGCTGTGCCCCCGTCCCGCGGCATCCCCGGTGGGACGGCAGCACACCGCCCCGCCCGCCGTCGCCGCACCGGACGGTCCCGCGGCACGCCGGGCCACCGAACTGCTGAGGGGCCGGCACGGCACCGTCCCCTTCGCCGTACTCGCCGTACCGGCCCTGCGGATGGCCCTGGGCACCGGCGTGGCGGGCGGCGTGGCCGCTCTCCTCCACCTCGAGCACGGCTACTGGGCGGCGATCTCCGCGTCCGCCGTGCTGCACTCGGTCAACCTGCGGATCACCTCGCAGCGTGCCGTCCAGCGCGCCCTCGGCACGGCGGCCGGACTGCTGCTCGCCTTCGCGGCCCTGGCGGCGGGCGTGGAACCCGTGGTCCTGGCGCTGCTGATCGTGGTCCTGGAGTTCCTGCTGGAGTACGCCGTCGTCCGCAACTACGCCCTGGCCGTCGTCTTCGTCACGCCGCTGGCCCTGCTGCTGAGCGACCTGGCGGCCCCCGCTCCGGCCGGCGAACTCGTCCTCGACCGGGTCCTGGGCAGCGTCGTCGGCATCGTCGTCGCCCTGGTGTGCGCGCTGCTCGTCGTCCACGACCGCGCCGCGATCCGGGTGGAGCACGCGCTGGCCGGCTGCGAGGAGGCCGCGGACCGTGCCGCCCGGGTGCTCGGGACCCTCGCCGGGCCGCCGCCCGCCCACGTCTCCGTACAGCTGGCGCTGGCCGTCGTGGAGCTGCGCGAGGCCGACGACGCGGCCTCCGGGGAGCTGTGGCCGGCCGGGATCGACCCGGCCGTGCTCGCGACCACCGAGCAGCGCGCCTACCGCCTGCTCGCCCGCCTGCACGGGCCCCGGTGGTGAACGGACGTGCCGGCGGGCCGCTGCCTCACACCAGCTCGGGCCTCGGTTCCGTGAGGTCCGGGCCCGGGTCCGGGTCCGAACGCGGCGCGGGCACGGCCTTCGGCTCCCACCGCCCGGTCGTCCGCACATAGCCGTAGATCACGGAGGCCATCGCCAGGAGGAGCAGCGGTCCGAACAGCCACGGACACCCGGCCATCTCCCGCGCCAGGAAGCGGTACGCCAGCAGCAGCAGCGCGAAGACGGCCGTGCCGTGGGCGACCAGCAGGGTGGCCGACCGGTCCCAGCCGCGGGCGAGCGCACGCATCGCCGCCTCGACCGTGAGCGCGAACACCACGCCGGCGACGAGGTCCGTGCCGTAGTGGTAGCCGAAGCCCAGCGTCGCGATGAGGGTGCCGGCCAGCCAGAACGTCCCCGCCCAGCGCACCGGCCGGGAGCCCCGGCGGGTGTGGACGTACAGCGAGGTGGCCCACGCCGTGTGCAGGCTCGGCATGCAGTTGCGCGGGGTGATCCCGTCGAACGGGATCGCGTGCGGGACGCCGACCTGCGGCAGCGCGCCGGGCCACACGTCGGCCACCGCCCAGGCGCCGCCTTCCCAGCCGTAGGCGAAGACCGGTCCGACGACCGGGAAGATCATGTAGACGGCCGGTCCGATCAGCCCGATGACCAGGAACGTACGCACCAGATGATGGCGCGGGAAGCGGCGCTCGGCCGCCACGTGACGCAACTGGTAGAGCCCGACGAGGGCCGCCGCCAGCGGGAGCTGACTGTAGATCAGGTGGATCGAGTGTTCGCCGACCGGGCCGGTGGCCCGGAGCAGGCGGCCGACCAGCCACGACGGATCGCCCAGCGCGTGATCCGCGATCACCAGGTACGGGTCGAGCACCGTCGGGCGGGTCTTCGACGTGATGAGCAGCCAGGTGTCACCCGTCTTGTGGCCGGCCACCAGCAGCAGGCCCAGCCCGGTGCCCTTCAGGAGCAGCGCCCGTTCGGCACCGGTGCGGCGCGTGACGGCGACGACCCCGCAGCCCAGGACGGCCCACAGCGCGCCGTTGCCGAAGTTGAGCTCGGCGCCGGCCAGCCACCGCACCAGCAGGAAGACCAGGTCGACGCCGACCGCGGCGCAGAGCGCGACGAGCCGCTGCCGCCAGGTGAGCACCACCATCGTCAACGCGAGACCGGCGTACAGCAGCGGACCCGACCTGGGGGAGAGCACCACCTCCTGCGCCTGGTAGGTGACCGGCCCCGGCACGCCGTAATGGCGCGCGGCGCATTCCAGCGCCACGAGGAATCCGAGGGTCGCCACACCCGCAGTCGCCCACAGCATCGCCCGTGGCCGGCGCAGCGCGGCGAGCACAGAGGCGCGGTCCGTCCGCCGGGGTGTTCGTGGGGGAGCAGTTCTGTTCGGCATGGTTTCCCGGTGAAGAGCCGACGGTCGGGGGGACCGTCGTGAGAGCTCGAACATGCTAGCGGCATGCCGGGAGGTGCCCTGGAGAGGGGAGCGCCAGGGGACGCGGGGCCGCGGCGGGCCGGTCAGCCGCCCGGGCGGATGAGGAGCAGGGCGATGTCGTCGCCCGGGGACGGCGCGTGCCGGATGAGGGCGTCGGCCATGGCGTCGAGGTCGGCCGGGTCGCAGTGTTCGAGCAGCCCGGCGAGGGCGGCGGTCGCGTCGTCGGGGTCCACGCCGGGAGCCTCGACCAGGCCGTCGGTGTAGAGGGCGAGCACGGAGTCGTGCGGCAGCGGGACGTCGAGTGCCGGATAGACGGTGTCGGGCTCGATGCCCAGCAGCAGCCCGGGGGGCACCCGCAGGAGTTCGGTGCGCCCGTCGGCGTGGCGCAGCAGCGGCGGCGGATGGCCGGCGGTGGCCAGGCACGCGCGCCGGGCGGAGAGGTCGAGGTGGACGTAGACGCAGCTGGTGAACAGGCCGGGGTCGAGATCGGTGAGCAGCCGGTTGGTGCGGGCCAGCACGTCGGCCGGGGACGCGCCCACGGTGGCGTGGGCGTGCACGGCCGTGCGGACCTGCCCCATGAGGGCCGCGGCGTCCACGTTGTGCCCCTGGACGTCGCCGATGGCGGCACCGACCGTGTGGTCGTCCAGGCGGATGAGGTCGTAGAAGTCGCCCCCGATGCCCAGGCCCCGGGCGGCCGGCAGATAGCGGGCGGCGACCCGCAGACGGGGGATCTCGGGCAGCGTGTGCGGCAGGAGGGCGGACTGCAGGCGGTGGGCGAGGTGGTCCTTGCTGTCGTAGAGCCGGGCCCGGTCCAGGGCCTGCCCGACCAGACCGGCCAGGGAGGTGAGGACCGCGCGCTCGCCGGGCGGGAAGTTCCGGGGACGGTCGTAGGCGAGGAGGACGGAGCCGATGGGGCGGCCGGACGCGATCAGCGGCAGGAAGGCCCACGACGCCATCCCGTCCTGGTGGAGGGTGGCCGGGTAGGCGCGCCTGAGGTCGGCGAAGGACGGGAAGAAGCCCGGCATGCCGGTGGTCAGGACCTCGCAGCCGGGGATGTCCGAGCTGAGCGGGATGCCGTCGAAACCGCTGATGATCTCGGGGGAGTAGCCCCGGTGGCCGAGGATCTTCAGGCGGCCGTCCTCGGCGGTCATCAGCACCATGGCCTGCGCGCCGAGAGCGGGAAGCAACTGGTCCGCGGTCTGCTCGACCACGTCCTGGACACCGACGGCCTCGGTGAGGGTGGCCGCCAGGTGCATCAGGTGGTAGAGCACGGTGGCGCGGCTGGGACCGGCGGTCGGCACGGACGAGGATGCGGGCGCCTCTCCGGTGGGGTCGCTGCGGGTGATGCGCACGCTGATGCCCGACGAGTCCGGGTACAGCTCGAAGGACAGCCACGTGTCCGGGGGACGCAGCACCGTGAAGGCCTGCGGCTGCCGGCTGACCAGCGCGGCCCGATAGCGGTCCTCGACCTGGGGGACGTCCATCCACGGCAGCGACTCCCAGGGCAGCGTGCCCAGCACCTCCTCGGCGTCCCGGCCGAGGAGTCCGGCGGCGTCCGGGGTGATGAAGGTGATGTGGCCGTCGATGTCCAGTGCGCAGGACCCCCCGGGCAGACGGTCGACGAAGGCCGAGACCACCGTCGCCTCATCGGGGGAGACGCGACGGCCGGCCGGCGGCGGCAGCACTCGCGGCCGGTCGGCCGGCAGCAGCGGGTCGCCGCGGTCCGCCGCCCGGCCCAGCGGGCCGGCCAGCCTGCGGCAGCCCTTCTCGATGGTGTCGCGCTCGCTCCGGCTCAGCCGGCTCGGCCGGTCCCCGGCCCACATGAGCACCAGCCCGCCCCGCAGCTCCCCGTCCGCGGCGATCGGCGCCGCCGCCAGCGCGAACTCGTACGGCAGGACGAGTGCGGGCCGGGGGTAGCGGCGGGCCATCTCCTCCTGGCCGCCGATCCAGACCAGGCGCCGCTCGCGCACGGCGTCCGCCACCGGGATGGGGTCGGTCAGCGCGACCCGCCGCCACGGGGTCGCGATCTCCTGAGGCACCCCCGCGACCAGGACCAGCCACAGCGCGTCACCGCCCGGCGGCAGCACATACAGCAGCCCGCCGAACGCCTCGCACTCCCGCACCACGGCGGCCATCGCCTCGTCCATCAGCCGCCCGTCCCGACTCGCGGCCGGGCCGGTCCCGCCGCACCGGTCCGAGGCCGTCGTCTCCGGGCCCCCGGCCCGCTCACCCCGGCCCGTCGGCCGGACCGAACATCGCCCATAACCGGACACTACGCCCTGCCCGCCGCCCCGGCATCCGGTCCGCGGCGGCGGGTCCGCAGGCGACGACGGGGTCATGATCGTGGAGCACGGCGTCGTCGTCACCGACGCCCCGACCCAGGAGGAACCATGCCGGTCAGCCCCGTCCCCGACACGATGCGCGCCGCCTGTATCGACGCCGTCGGACCGGCCGACGCCATCCGGTACGGGACGCTGCCCGTGCCGCCCGTCGGACCCACGGACGTGCTCGTACGCGTGGAGGCCGTGGCCGTCGACCCCGTGGACACCTTCGTGCGGTCCGGGGCCTACGCCACCCCGCTCCCGTTCCCCTTCGTCGTCGGGCGCGACCTCGTCGGCGAGGTCGTCCGGACCGGACCCGGCGCGGTGGGCTTCACGCCCGGGCAGCGGGTGTGGTGCAACAGCCTGGGACACGCGGGCCGGCAGGGCGCCTGTGCCGAGTACGCGACGGTCGCCGTGGAACGCCTCTACCCGGCGCCGCCCGGCGTCTGTGGGGAGCACCTCGTCGCGGCCGCGCACCCGGCGGCGTCGGCCTGGCTCGCGCTGTTCCGGCACGGGCGGCTGAGGACCGGCGAGACCGTGTACGTCGGCGGCGGGGCCGGCAACGTGGGCGGTGCCGCCGTCGCCCTGGCCGCCCGGGCCGGCGCCCGGGTGATCGCCACGGCAAGCGCCGAGGACGCCGCGACGGTCCGGGCCCTGGGCGCCGCCGAGGTCCTCGACTACCGGGCCCCGGATCTCGGCGAGCGGCTGCGCCGGGCCGCGCCCCGCGGATACGACCTGCACCTCGACACCTCCGGGCACGGCGTGCTGGCCGACTCCGTCGAGCTGCTGGCGCACGGCGGGCGCCTGGTCGCCATGGTCGGACTGGGCGGCGGCCCCTCCGCGCTGCCGCTGGGCCGCCTCTACACCAAGGACGCGAGCATCGTCGGCTTCGCCATCAGCAACGCCACGACCGTCGACCTCGCCGAGGCGGCCGAGGGGGTCGTGGGCGTCCTGCGCGACACACCATGGCGCCCGCGCATCGCCGGCCGGCTGCCGTTGTCGCGGACGGCGGAGGCCCACCGGAGGCTTGAGGCCGGGGCGGTCGGCGGCCGGCTGGTCCTCGTACCGGCCGACGGGGAGAGCGTGTGAGTCCGGCGGCCCTTGCGGCCCTGGCGGCGAGGCTTCCTCACACGGAGGCGGCGACGGAGTCGTCCAGCGGGCGGGCGCCCGGCAGCTGGTGGCGTGCGGCCACGAGGGCCGACTCGACGTCCCGGGTGCCGGTGGCGATGCACAGGGTGTAGGAGACGTCCTCCAGCCGCTGGCGGGCCTCGGGCGTGCCGTGCTCGGCGTGCAGGGCCTCGAGGGACGCGTACTGCTTCAGCAGGTCGGTCAGGACGGCGGGGTGGGCCATGAGCATCGGACGTCTCCCTTGTGCGCGGTGTGCGAGATGTACGAGCGCCGGGCGGGCTCGCCGGACGTCGTGCGGCACCGGACAGGGGGTCGCCGGCCGCCGTCGCGACGGGGCCTGTGGTCCCAAGCACCTGGCACGCCGAATGCCCCGCCGCACGCGCTCCAAACCGTCACCTCGTAAGGCGGCCCGCCGGTCTCACCTCCCGAGCGGCTGGGTGAACCGCAGCAGGTTGCCGGCGGGGTCGCGGAACGCGCAGTCGCGGACGCCGTAGGGCTGGTCCATCGGTTCCTGGAGCACCTCGCCGCCCGCCGAGCTGACGCGCTCGAACGTGGCGTCGCAGTCGTCGGTCGCGAAGATGACGCCGCGCAGCAGGCCCTTGGCCATCAGCTCGGCCATGGCCTGCTTGTCCGCCGGGGAGACGCCCGGGTCGGCGGCGGGCGGCTCCAGGACGATGTTCACGTCCGGCTGCGCGGGCGACCCCACGGTCACCCAGCGCATCCCCTCGAAGCCGACGTCGTTGCGCACCTCGAGGCCGAGCACGTCGCGGTAGAAGGCGATCGCCCGGTCGTGGTCGTCGACGGCGATGAAGCACTGGGAGAGCTTGATGTCCATGCCGTTCACGCTACGACGGCGCCGCGGGACCCGCTTCTCCGTTCCTGACCGGCCTTCTGACCGGCCGCGTGTGGATCTTGGCCATGCAGGCGGGGACGGCGGCGCCGGGGCCGTGGTCCCGGGCCCGGTACGCGCTCGGGCTCTCCCCGACCAGCTGTGTGAACCGCGAGCTGAACGATCCCAGCGACGTACAGCCGACCGCGAAGCAGACCTCGGTCACCGACAGGTCGCCGCGCCGCAACAGCGCCTTGGCCCGCTCGATGCGGCGGGTCATCAGATAGCTGTAGGGCGTCTCGCCGAACGCGGCGCGGAAGCTGCGGGAGAAGTGCCCCGGTGACATCAGGGCGTCCCGCGCGAGGGCCGGGACGTCCAGCGGCTCGGCGTAGTCGCGGTCCATCCGGTCGCGGGCCCGCCGCAGCCGGACGAGGTCGTCGAGTGCCAGCCGTCCCATGCGGCGAGTCTCCCACAGCCCCGGGGACGCCGTGCCGTCCGAGGCCCGGTCCGGGTCGGCGGACGCCGCCGTTCCGTACCCGGTGGTGCCGGACGACCGGACATACTGCACGCAGACGAGCCAGGGGACGCCGCCGCCGGGCCGCGCGGCGGACCCCGCCCGACCGAGGGAGACACCATGAGCAAGGCCACGCGGACCGACACCCGCCCGCCTGCGCCGCACGCCGCCGACGGCCACGACCTGATCCGCGTGCACGGCGCACGCGAGAACAACCTCAAGGACGTCAGCATCGAGATCCCGAAGCGGCGCCTGACGGTGTTCACCGGGGTCTCCGGATCGGGCAAGAGCTCACTGGTGTTCGACACCATCGCCGCCGAGTCGCAACGACTGATCAACGAGACCTACAGCGCCTTCGTGCAGGGTTTCATGCCGACCCTTGCCCGGCCCGAGGTCGACGTCCTGGACGGCCTGACGACCGCGATCAGCGTCGACCAGCAGCGCATGGGCGGCGACCCCCGCTCCACCGTCGGCACCGCCACCGATGCCAACGCGATGCTGCGCATCCTGTTCAGCCGGCTCGGCGAGCCGCACATCGGCCCGCCCAGCGCGTACTCCTTCAACACCGCATCGGTCCGGGCGAGCGGCGCGATCACCGTGGAGCGCGGCAACAAGAAGGCGGTGAAGGCCACCTACCAGCGCACCGGTGGCATGTGCACGCGGTGCGAGGGCCGCGGCACCGTCTCCGACATCGACCTCGCCCAGCTCTACGACGACTCCAAGTCGCTGAGCGAGGGCGCGTTCACCATCCCAGGCTGGAAGTCGGACAGCCAGTGGACCGTGCAGGTCTACGCCCAGTCCGGCTTCGTCGACCCGGACAAGCCGATCCGCGACTACACCGACAAGGAGCTGCGGGCCTTCCTGTACGGCGAGCCGGTCAAGGTCAAGGTCAACGGCGTCAACCTGACCTACGAGGGTCTGATCCCCAAGATCCAGAAGTCGTTCCTGTCCAAGGACAAGGAGGCGATGCAGCCGCACATCCGGGCCTTCGTGGAGCGCGCCGTCACCTTCACCACCTGCCCCGAATGCGAGGGCACCCGGCTCAGCGAGGGCGCCCGCAGCTCGCGGATCGGGAAGGTCAGCATCGCCGACGCCTGCGCCATGGAGATCCGAGACCTGGCCGAGTGGGTCCGCTCCCTCGACGAGCCGTCGGTGGCACCGCTGCTCACCGCGCTGCGGCACACCCTGGACTCGTTCGTGGAGATCGGGCTGGGCTATCTCTCCCTGGACCGGCCGGCCGGCACCCTCTCCGGCGGCGAGGCACAGCGCGTCAGGATGATCCGCCACCTCGGCTCCTCGCTCACCGACGTCACCTACGTCTTCGACGAGCCCACCATCGGCCTGCACCCCCACGACATCCAGCGGATGAACGACCTGCTGCTGCGCCTGCGGGACAAGGGCAACACCGTCCTCGTCGTGGAGCACAAGCCGGAGACCATCGCCATCGCCGACCACGTCGTCGACCTCGGTCCCGGCGCCGGCACGGCGGGCGGCACCGTGTGCTTCGAGGGCACCGTCGAGGGGCTGCGGGCCAGTGACACCATCACCGGGCGGCACCTCGACGACCGGGCCGGCCTCAAGGAGGACGTGCGCGAGCCGACCGGCGTCCTGGAGATCCGCGGCGCGACCGCGCACAACCTCCAGGACGTCGACGTCGACATCCCGCTCGGCGTGCTCTGTGTGGTCACCGGCGTCGCGGGCTCCGGAAAGAGTTCGCTGATCCACGGCTCGCTGCCCGCAGGGGCGGACGTCGTCTCCGTCGACCAGAGCCCCATCAAGGGCTCGCGCCGCAGCAACCCGGCGACCTACACCGGACTGCTCGACCCGATCCGCAAGGCCTTCGCCAAGGCCAACGGCGTCAAACCCGCCCTGTTCAGCGCCAACTCCGAGGGTGCCTGCCCCACCTGCAACGGTGCCGGTGTCATCTACACCGACCTGGCGATGATGGCCGGCGTCGCCACGCCCTGCGAGGACTGCGAGGGCAAGCGGTTCCAGCCTTCGGTGCTCGAGTACCGCCTCGGCGGCCGCGACATCAGCGAGGTGCTCGCCATGCCCGTGGACGAGGCGGCGGAGTTCTTCGGCGCCGGTGAGGCCCGTACGCCCGCCGCGCACCGGATCCTCGAGCGGCTCGCCGACGTCGGCCTCGGCTACCTCACCCTCGGCCAGCCGCTCACCACCCTGTCCGGCGGCGAGCGGCAGCGGCTGAAGCTGGCCACCCACATGGCCGACAAGGGCGGCGTCTACGTGCTCGACGAACCGACCACCGGCCTCCACCTCGCCGACGTCGAGCAGTTGCTCGGCCTGCTGGACCGGCTCGTCGACTCCGGCAAGTCCGTCATCGTCGTCGAGCACCACCAGGCGGTGATGGCCCACGCCGACTGGATCATCGACCTCGGCCCGGGCGCCGGCCACGACGGGGGCCGCATCGTCTTCGAGGGCACCCCCGCCGACCTCGTCGCCGCCCGCTCCACCCTCACCGGCGAGCACCTCGCGGCCTACGCCGGGGCCTGAGGACGCGTGCCCGGACGGGCCCCCTCCCGTCCGGGCACGCCCGAGTGGTGCGGCGGCGGCACACGGTCCACGCTGGCCGGGAACCGTCCACGCCTCTCGGACAGAGGCAGCAGGGAGCACCGACATGGCCGGCAAGCGCGACCGGGGGAATGAGCCGAAGAAGGGCGAGAAGGTCGCCTGGAGCAGTCACGGCAGCGAGACCGAGGGCACGGTCGAGAAGAAGATCACCGGACGGACCGAGGCCGCCGGCCGCACGGTGGACGCCTCGCCCGACGACCCGCAGTACCAGGTCCGCAGCGACAAGTCCGGCAGGTCGGCCGTGCACAAGCCGTCCGCGCTCAGGAAGAAGAAGTGAGCGGTGTGGACGACGGGGAACGCGAGAAGACCTGGGGCGGCTTCCGCGAGCTGGTCAACATGACCCCGGCCGGCCTGGAGAAGTGGCTCGCCACCGAGGCCTCCCGCGACGCCGGACAGCACCGGGACGGCGGGGAGTCCACCGGGCACGCCTCCGGCCGCCGCATCGTGGAGATCCTGCGGACGAGGAAGGCCGACCTCTCGGACGACGACTACGACCACATGCGCAAGGTCGTCGGCTACGTCCGCCGGCACCTGGCCCAGCGCCCGTCGGGCGAGGTACGCGACACCCGCTGGCGGCACTCGCTCATGAACTGGGGCCACGACCCGCTGGCCTGACGCACCGTGGCCCGACGCACCGGAGATGACACCCCATGACCGACATGCACCGGCGTCCCGACGGCGTCACCGACGCCACGGTGGAGGCCCTCGGGTCCCTGTCCAAGGCGCTGGAGACGGTCGAACGCGCCCGCGGACACCTCTACTCCTTCCACCAGCTCACCGGCACCGCCGACCTGGAACTGGACCGCGCCGTGCGCCTCCTGCGCGAGTCCGGCCACCCCGAGTGGGCCGAGCGCGTGGAGACGGAGATCCTCGGCCGCAACGTCATCCCCGGCCACTGGACCTTCCAGATCGTCGAGGCGTACGACCAGACGTACTACCGGGCGTTCAAGGACCTGGAGAGCGAGGTGGCGGCGGAGCTGGCCGGGGGCCGGAGCCATCTGTACGAGGCAGAGCTGAAGGAGGCCCGCCGCACCCGTGGTCACGCCGACCACACCGCCCGACCCGACAGCCCCGGCACCCGACCGCCCAACGCCCCCTTCACCTGACGGCCGGCCCCCGGTCAGTCGCGGCCGCGTGCCCGCCGGAACCGGGCCAGCCCCTCGGCCAGGTCCACCACGGGGTCGGGATACGCCTCGCGCCCGGGGCCGCGCAGCTTCCACGGCTCGTGCACAGCCGGTCCGTCGATCCCGGCCAGCTCGGGCACCCAGCGGCGCACATACGCGCCGTCGGGGTCGAACCGCCTGGCCTGGGCGAGGGGGTTGAGGACGCGGTGCGGGCGGGTGTCCGTGCCGGTGCCCGCCGCCCACTGCCAGTTGAGCTGGTTGTCGGCGACGTCACCGTCCACCAGCAGATCCAGGAAGTACCGGGCGCCCACGCGCCAGTCCACGTAGAGCGTCTTGGCCAGGAAGGACGCCGTCAGCAGCCGGCCGCGGTTGTGCATCCAGCCCTCGTGCCGCAGCTGCCGCATGGCCGCGTCGACGATCGGATATCCGGTACGCCCCTCCCTCCACGCGTCCACGTCCCGCCGGGCGTCGGCACCGGTGCGCCACCGGTCGTCACGGGTCCGGTAGTCGTGCGCGGCGGCGTGCGGCCGGGCGGCCAGGACCTGGCGGTGGAAGTCGCGCCAGGCCAGCTGCCGCACGAACGCCTCGGCGCCGGGGCCGCCGGCGCGGCGCGCACGGTGGACGAGTTCGGCCGGGGAGAGGGTGCCGAAATGCAGGTCGGGGGAGAGCCGGGAGGTGGCGTCGCCGGCCAGGTCGTCGTGGTGGTCGGCGTAACCCGCGACGGGGCCGCGCAGCCAGGCCGTCAGCCGCTTGCGGGCCGCGCTCTCGCCGCCCGCGGGCAGCCCGGGGGAGAGCCGCGTGGGATCCGGACGCTCCGGCAGCGGCCCGGAGCCGACTCCCTCCGGCACGCGGATCCGGCGCGGAGCCGCCAGGGGCTCCCGAGGGCGCTGCTCCGACCAGCGCCGCAGATACGGCGTGAACACGGCGAAGTGGTCGGAGGCGGCGGGCGTGACGGCACCGGGGGCCACGACCGTGGTCACGGCGTCGTGGACGTGCAGCCGGCACCCCTGGGCCCGCAGGGCGTCGCGCAGCCGCTCCTCGCGGCGGTGGGCGTAGGCGCTCACGTCGGCCGCCATGTGCACCTCCTCGGCCTCCGTATCCCGGACCACCGCGCACACCTGGGCCACCACGTCACCGAAGCGCACGACCAGTCGCCCGCCCCGCTCCCGCAGCCGTGCGTCCAGGTCCCGCAGGCAGTCGGCGAGGAACGCCAGCCGGTTGGGCACCGCGAACCCGGCCGCGTCGACGGCCCGGTCCCGGACGAACAGCGGCACCACGTCACTGCCCCGGTCGAGGGCGGCGCGCAGCGGCGGGTGGTCGTGCAGGCGCAGGTCGGCGGTGAACAGGACGACCCGTACGGACATGGTGCTCCTTCGAGAAGGGGGCCGGCGGGCACCCCGAGGGCTCAGGCGTCCGGCGCCGGACGGGACGGTCCGGCCCCGGGCGTGCGGGCGGCGGCCCGGGCGATGTTGCGGGCCATGCCGCCGAACACCACGGCGTGGAAGGGCCATACGCTCCACCAGTAGGCGTGGCCCGCCAGCCCGTGCGGATGGAACAGGGCCCGCTGGCGGTACCGCGTCCGGCCCGCGTCGTCCGTGTCGGCGTACATCTCCAGCCAGGCCAGGCCCGGCAGCCGCATCTCGGCGCGCAGCCTCAGCAGCCGGCCGGGGACGATCTCCTCCACCCGCCAGAAGTCCAGCGAGTCGCCCGCCCGCAACCGGGCGGCGTCGCGCCGGCCGCGGCGCAGGCCCACCCCGCCCACCAGCCGGTCCAGCCAGCCCCGTACCGCCCAGGCGAGCGGGAAGGAGTACCAGCCGTTGTCGCCGCCGATGCCCTCGATCACCCGCCACAGTGCCTCGCGCGGGGCGTCGACACCGAGCGCGCGGTCGTCGGTGTAGAGGCTGCCGCCCGCCCAGTCGGGGTCGGTGGGCAGCGGGTCGCTGGGCGCGCCGGGGAGGGACGCGGACGACCAGCGGGTGGTCACCCGCGCCTCCCGCACCCGGCGCAGCGCCAGCCGGAGCGCGTCGTCGAAGCCGAGGGGACCCCCGGGCGGGGCGGGCACGTACCGCTCGATGTCGTCGTCCCGGCACACCACCTCGTGGCGCAGCGACTCGGTGAGCGGGCGCGCGATCGATGCCGGCACAGGGGTGACCAGGCCCACCCAGTGACTGGACAGGCCGGGTGTGAGCATCGGCACGGGCAGGATCAGCCGTCGGGGCAGCCCGGCCACCTCGGCGTAACGGAGCATCATGTCCCGGTAGGTGAGGACGTCGGGGCCGCCCACGTCGAAGACGCGGCTGACGTCGGCCGGCATGTGCGCGCTGCCGACCAGGGCGCGCAGCACGTCCCGGACGGCGACCGGCTGGATGCGGGTGTGGACCCAGCTCGGCGTCACCATCACCGGCAGCCGCTCCGTGAGGTAGCGCAGCATCTCGAAGGAGGCCGAGCCCGAGCCGATGATGACGGCGGCCCGCAGGACGGTCGTGGGCACCCCGGAGGCCAGGAGGATGCGGCCGACCTCCGCCCGCGACCGCAGATGCGGCGACAGCTCGCCCTCCGGCACGCCCGACGGGGTGAGGCCGCCGAGGTAGACGATGCGGCGCACCCCCGCGGCCTTCGCCTGCCCGGCGAAGGTGCGGGCCGCCCGTCGGTCGGTCGCCTCGAAGTCCCGGCCGGTGCCCAGCGCGTGCACCAGGTAGTAGGCGACGTCGACGCCCTGGAGCGCCCGGCCCACCGACTCCGCGTCCAGCACGTCGCCCCGCACCACCTCCACGTCCGCCGCCCAGGGATGGTCGCGCAGTCTGCCCGGGGAACGGGCCAGACACCGCACCGCATGCCCGGCGGCGAGGAGTTCCGGCACGAGCCGGCCCCCGATGTATCCCGTGGCGCCGGTGACCAGGCAGCGGCTGCCCGGCGTGCCGTCACCATCCGTGCCGCCGGGGCCTTCGCTTTCCTCGCTCATGGGGTTCCGTCTCTCGTGGGGGCATCCGTCATGCTGACCTGTTCCCCGGACCTGCCGTCATGGGCGCGCCGTGGGCGGATTGCACCTTCTTCACGCTGATCGTGTGACCTATACGCTGATCGCGTGGCGACAGCGAACCAGCGCGGACGGCGCACGCGCGAACGGGAGACCCGGGCCGGGGCCTCGTGCGAACGGGAGACCCCGGCCGGGATCGAGGTGGGCGACCTGCACGTCCTCGCCGCCGGACTGCGGCGGATGAACGGTGAGATCAACCGTCTCGTGCACGGCTTCGCCGCCTCCCACGGGCTGCACGCGACCGACGTCCAGGCGCTCGCGGCGATCCTGGACGCCGAGGAGCCGATGACGCCGGGACGGCTGCGCGAACACCTGGGGCTGACCTCGGGCGCGGTCACGGCGTGCGTGGACCGACTCGAACGCGCCGGACATGTGCGCCGGGTCAGGGAGAGCGCCGACCGCCGGGTCGTCCATCTGCACTACGTGCCCGACGCCCGCGCGGCGGCCCGGACGTACTTCCGGCCGCTGGCCGACGCCGCGGCGGCGGCCAGGGACCGCTTCGAGGCGGGGGAACTCGCGGTCGTGGCGCGGTTCGTGGCGGCCCTGAACGAGGAACTGCGGCTGGTACGGTCCGCCGACGAACGCTGACGGCCACCGGTCCACGGCACGTCCACCCGTGAGATAACTCGATCATTGAGATTGTTTATGATCGAGGTAATTCGCCGGCATCCCGCCCGATCGGCCGGCACCCCGCGCGCCAACGGAAGACCTGGAGACCCGCAGACCGATGACCCGCACCTCACGAGCCCGGTGGCTCGTCCCCGTCGTCCTCCTACTGGTCTGGCTCGGCATCGGCGGGGCGCTCGGCCCCTACGCCGGGAAACTGGCTGAGGTCGCCACCAACGACCAGGCCGCGTTCCTGCCCCGCAGCGCCGAGTCCACCCGGGTCATCGACGCGCGGAAGGCCTTCCAGCAGGACGAGACCCTCCCGGTGATCGTCGTGTGGACCGCGGAGGGCGGCGGCGAGGTCACCGCCCGTCGAGCCGAGGCCACCCGCGCGGTCGCGGGACTCGAGGGCGAGCCCGGGACCGTCGGTCCCGCGACACCCGCGCTGCCCTCCGGCGACGGCGAGGCCCTCCAGGCCGTCGTCCAGGTCGAACCCGGTCTCGGCGAGCGCCTGCCCGACGTCCTCGGGCACATCCGAGAGGCCGCGGAGCAGGTCCCCGGCACCCGCGCGCAGCTCGCCGGTCCGGCGGCCTCACAGGCCGACCTCTCCGACGCCTTCTCGGGCATCGACGGGCTGCTCCTCGGCGTCGCCCTGATCACCGTGCTCGTCATCCTGCTGCTCGTCTACCGCAGCGTCCTGCTGCCCCTGGTCATCATCCTCGGCGCCGTCTTCGCGCTGGGGCTGGCCTGCGCGATCGTCTACACGCTCGCCGACCGCGACGTCGTGCGCGTCGACGGGCAGGTCCAGGGCATCCTCTCCATCCTCGTCATCGGCGCCGCCACCGACTACGCCCTCCTGCTCACCGCCCGCTTCCGTGAGGAACTGCCCCGGCACCCGGACCGCTTCGACGCCGCGCGTGCCGCGCTGCGCACCTCCTGGGGAGCCGTCGTCGCCAGCGCGGCGACCGTCGCCCTGGGACTGCTGGCCCTGCTGCTCAGCGACCTGACCAACAACCGCGCGCTCGGCCCCGTCGGCGCCATCGGCATCGTCTGCGCCGTCCTGAGCACGCTCACCTTCCTGCCCGCCGTCCTGGTCCTGCTCGGCCGGGCCGCCTACTGGCCGGCCAGGCCCGTCCGCGCCGACGACCCGGAGGGCGGACACCGCCTGTGGCACCGTGTCGCCGCACTGGTGGACCGGTCCCCGCGCCGCATCTGGGCGGCCTGCCTCGCCGGGCTGCTCGCGTGCGCCGCCTTCTGGCCCACCCTCGAATCGAAGGGCGTGCCGCTGGACGAGATCTTCGTCAACGACGCTGCCTCGGTCGCCGCCCAGGAGACCCTGGCCAGGCACTTCCCCGGCGGCTCCGGCAACCCCGCTGTGATCATCGCGGACGCGGACCGGACCGCGCCCGTCCTCGCGGCGGCCCGGGACACGCGCGGCGTCGCCTCCGCCACCGCGGTGACCGCGTCGGGCCGGCCCGGCGACGGCGCCCCGAAGGTGGTCGACGGGCGGGTGCGCATCGACGCGACGCTGCAGGCGCCGGCGGACAGCGACGCCGCCAAGGAGGCCGTGGCACGCCTGCGCACCTCGGTGCACGCCGTCCCGGGGGCGGACGCCCTCGTCGGCGGCTACACCGCCCAGCAGTACGACACCCAGCGCACCGCCGAGCACGACCGGACGCTCATCGTGCCCGTGGTGCTCGCCATCATCCTGGTCATCCTGACCGGCCTGCTGCGCTCGCTGCTGCTGCCGGTGCTGCTGGTGGTCACCGTGGCGCTGAACTTCCTGGCCACCCTGGGCGTCTCCGCCCTGGTCTTCCGGCACGTGTTCGGCTTCAGCGGCACGGACGCCTCCGTCCCGCTGTACGGGTTCGTGTTCCTGGTCGCCCTCGGCGTGGACTACAACATCTTCCTCATGTCCCGGGTCCGGCAGGAGTCGCTGCACCACGGGGTGCGCCAGGGCATCCTGCGCGGCCTGCCCGCCACGGGCGGCGTCATCACCTCGGCCGGTGTCGTGCTCGCCGCGACGTTCGCCGCGCTGGGCGTGATCCCGCTGGCCTTCCTCGTGCAGATCGCCTTCATCGTCGCCTTCGGCGTCCTGCTGGACACGCTGGTGGTGCGCTCGCTGCTCGTCCCGGCCCTGGCCCGCGACATCGGCGCCGTCGCCTGGTGGCCGAGCCGCCTCGCCCGCCGGGCCCCCGGCGAAGCGGAGGGATGACCGCCGCCCGGCCCCGACGCCGGACGTCACCCGTCGGCGGGGGCGTTCCGGTGGGGGCGCACCGTGCCGAGGAAGCGCCGTACGCCGATCTCGATGACGACCCGCTCCGGATTCACCCGCGGCCGCCGGTAGCGGGCCGTGTACCGGGCCTCCGCGTCCCGGACCGCGTCGGCGTCGTCCCGTACGGTCGCCACGCCCTCCAGCGTGGACCAGCGCCGGCCGTCCACCTGGCTCACGGCGACGGCGGCCTTCC
The DNA here is from genome assembly GCF_040636935.1 of Streptomyces sp. NPDC032940. NCBI lineage: Bacteria > Bacillati > Actinomycetota > Actinomycetes > Kitasatosporales > Streptomycetaceae > Streptomyces > Streptomyces sp. NPDC032940. Next base: position 304,304 of record NZ_JBEZVJ010000007.1, read on the forward strand.
CGGCCCGCTCGACGTTGCGCACCTTGGCGGTGTCCCGGCCGGTGATGACGCGCGCGGTGCGCGTCGCATGGTCGTACGTCACCCCGACCGGGACCAGATGGGGGCTGCCGTCGGCGCGCGGCGTCGACAGGAAGCACACCCGGCGCTCCTGCCAGAAGGCGACGAACTCGGCGTCCGCGTCGTCCTGTTGCCCGGTGTCCATACGTCTCCTCGGCCCGGCCGTCGATGATCGTCGTTCGCTCCTCAGCCTACGACGCGCACGCGGACGCGAGCGCCCGTCGCCGGCGTGAGGAGCCCGCGCAACCGCCGGGCGCGGGGGCGCGAATGCGTCCGAACGGGTGAATCCGGCGAAACCTTCCCCGGTGTCATGTTCGAGCCGCCCCCGGGTAGACGGGGCCGACGGCAGAGACGTACGCGCCGAGGAACGGAGCACACGAGGCGATGACGCACGCAATCGCAGCCACCGGCACGGCCACCGGACCGCAGTCGGCGGCCTCCTGGTCGGACTGGGTGGGCGACCACACCACCGCACTCGTCGGAGTACCGCTGCGGATCGCGCTCATCGTCGTGATCCTGCTGGTGGTGCGCGTGGTGGCCAAGAGGGCCATCACCCGGGTCGTGCAACGCGTACTCGAACCCTCGGCAGGCGACAACGAGCGCACCCGCACCCGGTGGTCCGGCCGGGGCCCCGCCGTACTGCACCGCGACCGGACCCGGGTGCGGCAGCGGCGCGAGCAGCGGGCCCGCACCATCGGCTCGGTGCTCAGCAGCGCCGTGACCATCGTGCTGTTCATGGTCGGCGTCGCCATGGTGCTCGACCAGGTCGGCATCGCGCTCGGCCCGCTGCTGGCCAGTGCCGGAGTCGTCGGCCTGGCCATCGGCTTCGGCGCGCAGAGCCTCGTCGCCGACTACCTGTCCGGCCTGCTGATCATGATCGAGGACCAGTACGGCGTCGGCGACTCCGTCGACCTGGGGGAGGCCGTCGGCGAGGTGGAGCACGTCGGCCTGCGCCTGACCCATGTGCGCGACCTCAACGGCGGTCTGTGGCACATCCGCAACGGCGAGATCCTGCGCGTCCGCAACGACAGCCAGGAGTGGGCCCGCGCCGTCCTGGACGTCGCCGTGACCTACGACGCGAACCTCGACACCGTCTACCGCGTCCTCGAGGACGCCGGCCGCACGCTCCGCGAGGACGCGGACTTCGCGGACCTCCTGCTGGAGGACGTGTCGGTGTGGGGTGTGCAGTCCCTCGACCCGGACGGGGTCGTGGTGCGGGTCGCGGTCCGCACCGTGCCCCTCCAGCAGTGGGGCGTCACCCGCGAACTGCGCCGCCGGGTCAAGGACGCCCTGGACGAGGCCGGCATCGACATCCCCTTCGCGCGCAACGTGTGGGTGCGCGGCGGCGACTCCTCCGAGCCCGACTCGGCCGCCCTGCGCTGACGCGGGGCGGGGACGGGACGCACTTGCCGTTCCGGCAAAGCCGTTCGCCGTGTCGGCGCAGGTGGGTGCAGCCTGGCGGAGACGGGCCGCGCATCCCGCGGGCCCGGCCGAGCAGACGACCGTGTCCGTTCCCCAGGAGGCACGCATGACCGACACGCCCGCACCCGCCCCCGCCGCCGAGTTCTGGGAGGCCCGCTACCGCGACACCGACCGCGTCTGGAGCGGCCGCCCCAACGCCCTCCTGGTCCGGGAGACCGGAGACCTCGCTCCCGGTACCGCACTCGACCTGGGATGCGGCGAGGGCGCGGACGCCGTGTGGCTGGCCGGCCGCGGCTGGCGCGTCACCGGAGTGGACATCTCCGCCACGGCGCTCGAACGCGCAGCCGGGCACGCCGCCGACGCCGGGGTCGGTGACCGCGTCTCCTGGGAGCGCCACGAACTCGGGCACTCGTTCCCCCAGGGCTCCTTCGACCTGGTGAGCGCCCACTATCTGCAGTCGCCGGTGGCCCTCGACCAGGGGACGGTCCTGCGCGCCGCGGCAGCCGCCGTCGCGGACGGCGGCACCCTCCTGGTCGTCATGCACGCCGGCTGGCCCTCGTGGCAGACCGAACCGCCCTTCGACGCGGTGTTCCCCACCCTGGACTCGGTCCTCGACGAGCTGGCGCTGCCGGCCGGCGAGTGGACCGTCCTGACCAAGGAGACCGTCCGCCGGCCGAGCGCCTCCCCCGAGGGCGCCGAGGGCCACCGCGACGACAACGTGTGGCGCCTGCGGCGCGGGTGAGGGCCGCACAGACCGCACACACGCCCGCGCACCGCAGTCCGCGAGACCCACCTGACTGTCCGAAATGTTGAAAAAGTATCTTCTGAGAATTTTGAGAAGAGAGGAATGCTTTGTGGCTTCCCGGACACCTGTGGTGTGAAGGCCTTTGGCTACCAGAGGAGATGGTGAAATGCCTTCCAAGGACAAGGTGCTCGAGGAAGTCACCGAGAACATCGACATCGAGGCAGTGCTCGACCCCGCCGAGCCCGACGGAGTCTTCAGGGACAGCCGCGAGTGCGCCGGTCTCGCCCTGCAGTCCGGCGGCGGGCACCTGCTGCTCTCGCCCCCGACCCCGCGCCCGAAGAAGGGCTGACGGACCGACGGGAGCAGTGAGATGGAGCAGTCGAGCACATCAGCCCTCCTCCAGGGCACGGTGCTGGACCTCGCTTCGGACGTGGTCTCCGCTCTTCGGAGCGGAGACCACGCGCGAGCGGGCGGCACCGCGACGACGGACGGCGCGGGCGCGGGCATCACGCGCGCCGCCATACGCATCCTGGGCGCCGACACACTGCTGCCCACCGCACTTCTGGGCGTTCCGCCCGACCCCGGCCTCCTCGCCGTCTTCCAGGACGCCGTGGCGGCCCATGCGCCGCGCCCCGACGCGGCCCCGACCGTCGTATGGAGCCACTGGGCGATGGCCCGCGCCCTGCGCCGGACCGAAGCACCCCTGGCCGGACCGCTCGCCGGCGAAGGCGGTGGCGAACCCGACGCCGGCTGGCTCGACGACGCCGGCTGGCAGCAGCTGACCCACCAGCTCGCCGTGCTCGCCCCGCTGGCCCTGCCCGGCGAGGACTGCGCGGTGACCCGCGCGGCCCGGCGCCGCCCGGTGGACGTCGCCCGGGGCTTCGTGCGGGCGGTGCGCCGCCGGGACTGGCAGCAGGCCGCCGGCGCCGGACGCTGGCTCACCCTCCTGGACGGCGTGCCGGACACCCTCGGCCTCGAGACGGGCCTCGACTTCGTACGGCTCATGGGCGGCAGCGACCCGCGGGTCGCGCTCCAGCTGGAGGCGGCGCGGCTGATGCCGGCCGGAGTCCTCCTGTGAGCACGGCGCACACGGCGCACCCGGCACACGCGGCGCACCCCGCCCGTACGGCTCCCGCGAACGCGGCACCGGACGGCGACCGATGGCACGAGGAGGACGCCCGGCAGGTGCGGCGGATCGAGGAGTCCGCGCTCGCCTGGGTGCACGCCCACCGCGACCGCTTCGAGCTCGGCGACGACGCCCTCGCCGCCGAGGGCCAGGTCAACCGCACCTGGAAGCCGCTGGGCGAACTCGCCCGGGTCTGCGCCTCCGTGTCCCTGTGCACCCCGCCGTCGGACCCGCTGCACGCGCGCGTGACCGCCCTGCTTGAGTTCGCCTGGCAACAGACCCGCCAGGGCGAGCTGTTCCTGCTGATGCAGTCGCTGGAACCCTTCGCCACCTACCCGCTCGAGGTCTACGCGGCCTTCGCCTCCGCCGGACACCGGCACCCCGGCTACGAGGACTCCGCCGCCCTGGTCGCCCGCACCCGCGGCTGGCGGCTGACCGAGCAGTACCCCACCCGGCGGCTCGGCGTCCTCGAGGCCGAACGGCACAGCGGCATCCCCCCGCACGGCCGGGTGCCGCAGGTGCTCGACCGCACCTGGCTGGGCGGTCTGCCCGAACCCTGGACCTTCGAGCGCGCGGCCGGCTACGCGCTCACCCACGTCGTCTTCCACCTCACCGACTGGGGCCGAACCGCCCGGGGCGTGCCGCCCGACCTCGCGGCCTACCTGCTGCACTGGCTGCCGCCCTGGCTCGACACCTGCCTGGAGGCCAGGATGTGGGACCTGAGCTGCGAGCTGCTGGCGGTGGCGGCCAGTGTGCCCGGCCCGCCCCCGCCGGCGGTGCTGCGGGACGCCTGGCGGCGGCTGGCCCAGGCCCAGCACCCCTCGGGCGCGATCCCGGAGGAGGGTGCTTTCCAGGACGCCGCGGGCCCCGACCCGGAGGAACCCTACGACTTCACCGACTGTTACCACTCCACCCTGATGGCGGTCTTCGCCGCGGCCCTCACGCGGGCCCGGCCGGAGCACGCCGCACCGGGGCACAGCGGACAAGGAGCGCCGGCATGACGGACACCCGGCTGATACACAACGTCGGCGTCGGCGCCCTGGAGTGGCTGTGGTCCCACCGCGACGGATTCCGGCTGGAGCCGGACGCCGACCCCGAGGTGGGCTTCCTGGAGCGCTTCAAGCCGGTCGGCGAGCTCGCCCTGATCTGCACGGTGCTCTTCCGCGAGGGCGTGGCCGGCACCCGGCAGGCGCAACTGGCCCGCCAACTGCTCGACCACACCTGGCGGGAGACCCTGGACGGCGGCCGCATGCTGGCCCGCGGCCAGCGCATCGAACCGTTCTCGCCCATCCCGTTCGAGGTGTACCTGCCGTTCAAGGAGCTGGGCTACAGCCAGCCCGAGGTGGAACGCGCCACCGTGCTCAACCACCGCCTCGACAGCTGGGCGAGGTTTCCCGTGACGCCCACCCGCCGGCTGGGCCTGTCCGCCTTCCAGCGCCGCTTCGGCCTGCCCGCCCGGCCGCCCGAGTCGGAGCTCGCCGGCACCACCTGGCTGGCCGCCACCCCCGAACCGTGGACGGTCGAGGGCCACACCGCCTACGACATCACGCACACCGTCTTCCACCTCACGGACTGGGGCGAGAACCCCGGCGGCCTGCCGCCCGGCACCGCCGACTACCTCGCCACCTGGCTGCCCGTCTGGCTCGACGACTGGCTGGACCTCAAGCGCTGGGACCTGCTCGGCGAACTCCTCGTCGTCGACGCCTGCCTGCCCCGCCCCACCCTCGACCGGGCGGCCTGGGAGGGCTTCGCCGCCGCCCAGCAGCCCGACGGCGCGATGCCCGCGATCCGGACGATGCCCGAGGGCGACCCCGAGGAGGTGTTCGACATCGTCTACCACCCGACGCTCGTCGCCGCCTTCGCGTCACTGCTGGCCACCTCACGCGCCCTCACCGAGCTGGCGCACGCCGCCTCATGACGGCGCGGCACCGCCCCTGGCCGGGTGAGCCCCCGGCCGACGAGGACGCACCGCCGGCGGACGCCGCCCCCGACGAGGACGGCCTGCGCGAGCGGCTCGCCGCCGCCGCGGACGCCTGCGACGCACCCGACGTCGTCCTCGCCCTCTCCCGGCACGGCCGCCGCACCGTCCACAGCGGCGGCACCGGCGCGCCCTCCGACATCGCCCGCGAGGACCTGCGCTACGAGATCGGCTCGGCCTCCAAGACGTTCACCGGACTCCTGCTGGCCCGGCTCGTCCGGCAAGGCGCGCTCACCGGCGGCGAGCCGGCCGCCGCCTGTCTCGATCCCGGCCGGACCGTCGGGCCCGAGCCCGTGACCCTCGCCCACCTCATCACCCACACCGCGGGACTGCCCGCGCTGCCCCGCGACTTCCTCCCGCGCACCCTGCCGGCCCGGCGCACCAACCCCTACGCCCGCTACCCGGCCGCCCGGGTCACCGACGCCTTCCTGCGCCACCGCCCCCGGCACCGGCCCGGCACACGCTGGCACTACTCCAACTTCGGCGTCGCCGTGCTCGGACACGCCGTCGCCGCCGCCACCGGCACACCCTGGCAGGACCTGCTCACCGAGCACGTCCTGCGCCCGTTCGGCCTGAGCGGCACGGCCCTCGCGGCCGAGGACCCCAAGATCGACGCCGCCGGGTACGGCAAGGACGGCCGCACCCCGGTGCCGCCGTTCGACGCGGGCGGCTTCCAGGCCGCCGGGGCCGTCCGCGCCACCCCCCACGACCTGCTCGCGTTCCTCGAGGCCCATCTCGACCCCGCGGGCTCACCGGCGGCCGGCGCCCTGCGCGCGGTGCGGGTTCCGGTGCTCCGGCGGGGACTGGACCACCGGCACGTGCACACGATGGCCTGGTTCCGGCACCCCACCGACGGCGGGCCGATGTACTTCCACAGCGGGGCCACCCTCGGCCAGCAGGCGTTCCTCGGCTTCCGGCCCGGCACCGGCACCGCCCTGGCCGCGGTGTGCACCCGCCGCTTCCGCGCCCGCGACCCGTTCATCGCCACCGCCTACGCGCTGCTCGCCGACGGCTGACGCACACGCCCCCGGCGCGGGGCGACGGCCCTGCGCCGGGGGCGTGTGCGTCGGTCAGGCGGGTCGGTCAGGCGTGCCGCCGGGTGTCACACCCGCTGCCACAGGGCCGGCGTGCTCGCCGGCGACCCCGCGCCCTGCGCCTGGTGGTTCTGCAGACACCGGTAGCGCACCCCGTCGTACGACACCGTGGCCCCGGCCTGGTAGACCCGGCCGGCGGCCCACGCGTCCGCCGCCGCGTTGTCCTGCGGCGCGGGCGTCTGGGTCTGGGCGGCCGTGGTGGTCAGGGTGAGACCGAAGTCGCTGAGCAGCGGGTTGACCGGCTGGTAGAACGTGGTGCCGCCGTTGGTGCAGTCACCGGAGCCGCCCGACGTGGTGCCCTGCGCCTGGACGCCCGCGACGAAGGGGCCGCCGGAGTCGCCCGGTTCGGCGCACACCGTGGTCTCGGTCAGCCCGTCGACGGTGCCCTCCGCGTACCGCACGCTCGTGTCGTGCTGGCGGACGGTGCCGCAGTGCCAGCCGGTGGTGGACCCGGAACGGCACACCGACGCCCCGACGAGCGCCTCCACCGAGCCGGCGATCCGCACCTTCTGCCCGTCCTGCGCCTTCACGTCCGGCGTGGCGGTCCAGTCGTCGTTGACGGCCACCCAGGCCATGTCCTTGCCGGGGAAGGTGGAGCTCTGGAAGGTGCCCTGGTCGCTCTGGTCCGACCCGGTCGTCCGCGCGCCCGGCCTGCCGCAGTGACCGGCCGTGGCGAAACCCTGCTCCTCGCCCTTGGTGACGGAGAAGCCGATGGAGCAGCGGGCCTGCGCGTCGATGTAGTAGGCGTCGCCGCCCACGAGGTCCTTCAGCAGCCGCGGCCGGTTCGCGGACACCCGCACACCCACGTTCTCGGCCTCGACGCCGGCGCTCCTGACGAAGGACGCCGCGGCCTCCTCGCTGGTCGCCTGGACCATGACCCGGTTGGTCCGCACGTCGACGTACCAGACCGGCGTCTCGGCGGCGCCGGTCCGCACGGCGGCGGCGTCCAGTTTCTCCTTGACCGAGGCCAGCTGCGCCAGCGGCCTCTCGACGACCGCCGCCCTGGCACCCTGCGCCTCGATCGTGCCCTTGTCCGCGGCGTCGGTGGTGGCGACGGTCAGCTCGGCGGAGGTCGCGCCGCTCACCCAGGCCCCGGCGAAGCGGTCGCCCAGCGAGTTGCGCAGCCGGCCCGCACGGGTGCCGGCCTCCGCCTCGTTGACCAGCCGGGCCGTCGCCTGACCGGGCGCCAGCTTCAGGTCGCGTTCCATCGCGCGCAGCACCTGTGCCGGCGCCTTGCCGGCGCCGAGTGCCTGCGCGGCGGTGGGCTGCGGCGCGGGCGCGGCCGACGCGGCCGGGGGGAACGCGGTCAGGGCGAGTGCGCCGAGCGCGGTCAGGGCGGCGCGGCGGGTGCGCGCGGCATGTCTGCCGACCATGCGATGTGCCTCCTTCGAGGGCTGTGCGAGACAGCGCGGAAAACGAGTGACCTGGTGGACCGGCCCTGGGTCAGTGAGCGACCGGGACGAAGTCACAGGTTTTGCCAGAAATCCGCGCACGCATGCCGGACACGCGCGCCTTCCCCGCGACGGGGGACGCGGTGGGTGCAAGTGCAGTACACGCGCGGGCCCGCCCCGCCCGGCTCAGGCCGGCTGCAGCCCCGGCGCGCCCGCCTCGGTGACGAAGGAGGCGGCGGTGGTGACGGCGGCGCCGGGCGTGGTGACCGCCGGCACCGTCCGGAAGTCCAGGTGGGCGGCTCGGCGGCCCAGTTCGGCCCGCAGGTAGCCGCGCTTGCCGTTGTAGAACTTCAGATGCGGATTGGCCCGCATGTACGTGTCCCAGTTGGCGGGCTGCTCCACGCCGTCCCGGCCGCTGGCGACGGACGTGCAGGTGACCTCCGTGCCGAGGGTCGCGGACGCGGGGTCGTCGAAGTCGTCCTTGACGTCGAAGGCGTAGGCCACGTGCACGTCGCCGGTGAGGATCAGCCAGTTGTCGACCCCGGCCGCCTTCGCCCCGGCGACGACCCGGTCGCGGGAGGCCCGGTAGCCGTCCCAGGCGTCCATGGAGAGCGGGGCGTCGGCGGTCACGTCGAACTTGCGCTGGGAGAAACAGACCTGCTGCGGCATCACGTTCCACAGCGCCGTCGAGCTCCGCCAGCCGTCGATCAGCCACTTCTCCTGCGCGGCGCCGGTCATGGTGCGCGCCGGATCGTCGGACTCGGCGCCCGGAGCGTGCGGACGGTCGTCGTAGGCCTGGTCGGAGCGGTACTGGCGGGTGTCCAGGACGTCGAACTGGGCGAGGGTGCCCCAGTGCAGCCGGCGGTACAGCCGGGCGTCGGGGCCCTGGGGCAGCTGCGCGGCGCGCAGGGGCTGGTTCTCCCAGTAGGCGCGGTAGGCGGCGGCGCGGCGCAGCAGGAACTCGGCCGGCGGCACCGCGTTCTCGGGGACGCTACCGGCGTAGTTGTTCTCCGTCTCGTGGTCGTCCCAGGAGACGACGAAGGGGTGGGCGTGGTGGGCTGCCTGGAGGTCCCGGTCGGTCTTGTAGAGCGAGTAGCGCAGCCGGTAGTCGGCGAGGGTCATGGTCTCGCGGTTGAACACGTCGGGCAGCGTGATGTCCGTGTAGCGCCGCTCGCCGCCCGCCGAGTTCACCGCGTACTCGTAGAGGTAGTCGCCGAGATGGAAGACCACGTCGATGTCGTCCTCGGCGACGTGCCGGAGCACGGTGTAGTAGCCGTCCTGGTAGGCCTGGCAGGCGACGGCGGCGAGCCTCAGGGAGCCCGCGTCGCTGCCCGGCGCGGGCGCGGTGCGGGTGCGGCCCGCCGGGCTGATCCAGGACCCGGTCCGGAAGCGGTAGTAGTACTCGGTGCCCGGCGTCAGGCCCGTGACGTCGACGTGGACGCTGTGGGCGTACTCGGCGTGTGCGTCGGCGGTACCCCGGAGCAGGACGCCCGCGAAGCGCTCGTCGAGGGCCACCTCCCACTCGACCGCCACCCGCTCCGTGCCCATCCCGCCGTCCGCCAGGAAGGGCTCGGGTGCCAGCCGGGTCCACAGCAGCACCGAGTCCGGCAGCGGGTCGCCGGAGGCGACGCCGAGGGTGAAGGGGTCCTTGGTGATACGGGCGGTCCGCGCGCGGGCGGCGACCGCGCCCAGGGCCGGCAGATTGGTGGTGAAGGCCAGCGCGGCGGCGGCCGCGGTGACGGTGAGGAAGCGCCGCCGGCCGAGGTGCCGGGCGGCGGCGGACAGCACGGCGTCGTGCGGGGAGAAGGCGTGCTCGGCCAGTGCGCTGTGACGGCCCGTGGGCGCCATCTGGTGTCCTCTCGTACGTGGACCTCGCGTCGGGAAGAGCCGCGGTGCGCGGACGCCGCATGTTATGCAGACAAAATGACCAAAATGCTCAGGGCGTGCGGAGTGATCACACAGGAGGCGGTACGCGCGTGTGACCGCCGCCGGCCCGGGGCACCCGGTGCGGGCACGGAAGCGCGTACGCGGCGGTGGAGAGGCGGCGGGCCGGGGCGATGGCCAGGAGACGGCGCTACGAGGTGGCGGCCTCCGGCCGCTGGTGGGATGCGGAGGACAACCGCTGGCTGCCGGCCGGCGAGGTGCACGCGTGGGAGCAGGGCACGAACCAGACCGTGTGCGGGCTGTCCCTCCACCGGTCGCAGCTGTCCCGCTTCCCGGCGGTCGGCTGGGCCGACGTGCTGCCCGAGTCGGGCGGCGCGGCCGACGCGGTCCGCCGGGTCTGCACCCCTGCCCGCCTAGTCCGTCCGCCCCCGCGGCCGTGGTACCGGA
>NZ_JBEZVJ010000008.1:0-230200 GCF_040636935.1 Streptomyces sp. NPDC032940
GGCGTTGACTTTTGGCACGCTGTTGAGTTCTCAAGGAACGGACGCTTCCTTTGTACTCACCCTCTCGGGCTTTCCTCCGGGCGCTTCCCTTCGGTGTTTCCAACACTATCAGGCTTTTCCGGTCCCTCTGACCACCGTCCTGCGGGCACGCAGAAGGCGATCCGAAGATAGGATCTGAAGAGTTGGGTGCCTGCCCGGCGAGCACGCCAGCGTGGCGCCGCTCAACCTCAAGCAGGAGTCACGACTGTACACGGGCCTGAGGAACGGGTGCAAATCGCTGGGGAGTGTGGTCTAGACCTCTATTCGGAACACTCGTGCGGAACCGGTACTTCCTATGACATACGCTGCTGCTCAGTGTGCCGTCCGGGACAGGCAGTGACGGCTCGTACAGATCTCCATCACTGGGAGGCTTCCCATGACCACCGTCTCGTCCCCGCTTGCAGGACGCGCCATCGGACTGGCAGCAGTGCCGGATCCGGTCTTCTCCGGGGCCATGGTCGGCCCGGGTACCGCCATCGACCCCGTTCGGGAGCCTTCCGAGGCCGTCGCTCCCGTGGACGGGGTCATCGTCTCTCTGCACCCGCACGCGTTCGTCGTGGTCGACGAGAGTGGTCACGGTGTGCTGACCCACCTCGGCATCGACACCGTGCAGCTGAACGGTGAGGGCTTCGAGCTGCTGGTGAACAAGGGCGACACCGTTACGCGCGGACAGGCTGTGGTGCGCTGGGACCCGGCGGCCGTGGAGGCCGCGGGCAAGTCGCCGGTCTGCCCGGTCGTGGCCCTCGAGGCGACGGCCGAGGCGCTCGCCGATCTCCGTGAGGACGGCGAAGTGAAGGCCGGCGAGAGCCTCTTCCTCTGGAAGTGACCGCAACGCCGTCCTAGGACGGCTGGTAGGACAACCACCGCGGCGGCGGGACCCGCCGCATTATCGGGACGGGTGAGATGGAGACAACGCTGCGAGGCGTCGGTGTGAGCCACGGTGTGGCGATCGGCGAGGTTCGGCACATGGGGACGGCCGTGCTCGAGCCGCCTGCCAAGCAGATCCCGGCACAGGACGCGGAGCGCGAGCAGGGGCGGGCCCGCAAGGCTGTCGAGGCTGTGGCGGCCGACCTGATGGCGCGCGGCAATCTGGCGGGGGGCGAGGCCCAGGCGGTGCTCGAGGCGCAGGCCATGATGGCCCAGGATCCCGAGCTGATGGCGGACGTGGAGCGGCGGATCGCCGTCGGCAGCACCGCCGAGCGGGCGGTGTACGACGCGTTCGCCGCGTATCGCGCCCTGCTGGCCGGTGCCGGTGAGTATCTGGCAGGCCGGGTCGCGGACCTCGACGACGTGCGGAACCGTATCGTCGCCCGTCTGCTCGGGGTGCCGATGCCGGGTGTGCCCGACAGCGACGAGCCGTACGTGCTGATCGCGCGTGACCTGGCGCCCGCCGACACGGCGCTGCTCGACCCGACGCTGGTGCTCGGATTCGTCACCGAGGAGGGCGGGCCGACGAGCCACAGCGCGATTCTGGCGCGGGCGCTGGGTGTGCCGGCCGTGGTGGCGCTGCCGGGGGCCGGTGAGCTTCCCGAGGGCACGGTGATCGCGGTGGACGGCAGCACCGGCGAGATCTTCGTGAACCCGAGCGCCGAGAAGAAGGCGCAGATGGAGGCGGAGGCCGCCGAGCGCAAGGCCGCGCTGGCCGCCTCGACCGGTCCCGGCGCGACCTCCGACGGTCACAAGGTGCCGCTGCTGGCCAATGTCGGTGGTCCCGCCGATGTGCCGGCCGCGGTGGAGGCCGGTGCGGAGGGCGTCGGTCTGTTCCGTACCGAGTTCCTCTTCCTCGACGACAGCAAGAACGCGCCGTCGGAGGAGAAGCAGATCGCCGCCTATCGGCAGGTGCTGGAGGCGTTCCCCGAGGGCCGGGTCGTCGTGCGGGTGCTGGACGCGGGCGCGGACAAGCCGCTGGACTTCCTCACCCCGGCCGACGAGCCGAATCCCGCGCTGGGTGTGCGGGGTCTGCGGACACTGCTCGACCACCCGGAGGTGCTGCGTACGCAGCTGACGGCGCTGGCGAAGGCGGCGGAGGGGCTGCCGGTCTACCTCGAGGTCATGGCCCCGATGGTCGCGGACCGTGCGGACGCCAAGGCGTTTGCGGACGCGTGCCGGGAGGCCGGGCTGCGGGCGAAGTTCGGTGCGATGGTGGAGATCCCGTCCGCCGCGCTGCGGGCGCGTTCGATCCTGCAGGAGGTCGAGTTCCTGTCGCTGGGGACGAACGACCTCGCGCAGTACACGTTCGCCGCCGACCGTCAGGTGGGCGCGGTGTCGCGGCTGCAGGATCCGTGGCAGCCCGCGCTGCTCGACCTGGTCGCGCTGGCCGCCGAGGCGGCGAGGGCCGAGGGCAAGAGCTGCGGCGTCTGCGGTGAGGCCGCGTCGGATCCGCTGCTGGCGTGTGTCCTGACGGGTCTGGGCGTCACCTCTCTCTCGATGGGCGCGGCGTCGCTGCCCTATGTGCGGGCGACGCTGGCGAAGTTCACGCTGGCGCAGTGCGAGCGGGCCGCGGCGGCCGCTCGCGCGGCGGAGAGCGCCGAGGAGGCGCGCAACGCGGCTCAGGCGGTGCTGTCCGGCGAGTAGGGCGCGGGGGCGACCGTCGCCGTCGCTGAGTGAGGGGCGCTCCGCCTTCGGGTGGGGCGCCCCTCGCGTTCAGTGGCGGTGGCCCGGTGCGCCGCTGTCGTCTCCGAGGTCGGGCGGCGCGCAGTAGTCGACGTTGGACTCCGGGGCGATGAGGTCGCCGGACTCGACGTCGGTGCAGTAGGCGTCGAAGACCTCGGCGGCGGTGAGCGGGGCGAGGCCGTATCCGCGCAGGCGCCAGCCGTAGATGTGGTCGGGGCTGCCGGGGTCGAAGACCTCGGCGGCGGTGAGCGGGGCGAGGCCGTATCCGCGCAGGCGCCAGCCGTAGATGTGGTCGGGGCTGCCGGGGGCGCTGGTCCGCATGACGAGGCCGCCGGGGGTGTGGGTGGCGAGGCCGAGGGCCAGGACGGCGGTGAATTCGAGGGCGTCGGCCTCGTCCAGCTCGGTGCCGCCTTCGGTGTCGTCGTCGGCGTGGAGGACGGAGGTGAGGGCCTCCGGAGTGGTGGAGATGCTGCAGACCAGGTGGCGGTGGCCCGCCGGGGCTGTTTCCACGATGCGGGTCAGCAGGCGCGAGGCGCGGGTGAACGCCGCGCGGCCGAGGTCTTCGCCGCAGGTGGCGCAGGTGCCGAGGCGGGACAGAAGGGTGGCCGCGTACTCCCAGGTGGCCTGGCGGACGGCTTCGTCGACGAGGGTGGGGACGAGGTCGGCGAGGGGCTGTCCGTCGTAGGGGACGGTGGGGCCGTGGGCGGCGATCTCGGCGGTGTACCGGGTGCGGGTGGCGGCCAGGTCGGGGTCGAGGCCGGTCTTCGAGCAGAACTCGGCGTAGTCCTCGGGATCGAAGAGGGCGACCGTGGTGTGGGTGCCCTGGGAGGCTCGTGTCCTGAGCAGGGCTTCCACCTGCCGGAGGTAGGCGGCGTGGTCGTCGAAGGTGAAGGTGCGGTAGCGCCGCATGGCGCGGAAGTCGTGCTCGTCGGTGAGCAGGCCGATGGTGCCGGCGATTTCGCGGCGCAGGACGCGTCGCATCGTCTGGTCGGTGTGCGCCATGTCTTCCCCCTGTGCGCAGTCGATCAATGCTCACTCACCGTAACCGGCGGCACTGACAACGGGGCCGGGGGGAGGCGGGCCGGCCGCCCTCGCACGGGCGGCCGGCTTGTGGAGTACCTGGTCAGGCGCGTTTGCGGGCGAGGTCCTCGTAGAAGTGGAGGAGGTCGAGGTCGTCGATGGAGCCGGGATTCACGGCCTTTTCCAGCGGGGTGCCCTGGAGGAGTCGCTTGACGGGGACCTCGATGCGTTTGCCGGTGAGGGTGTGCGGGACTCCCGGCACCTCGATGATCTCGTCGGGGACGTGACGCGGGGAGAGCTGTTCGCGGATGGTCTGCTTGATCCGCGTCCGCAGGGCGTCGTCGAGGGTCGCGCCGGGGACGAGGTGCACGAAGAGGGGCATCCAGTAGCCGCCGTCGGGCTGCTCGACGCCGATGACGAGGGACTCCCTGATCTCGGGGAGGCGTTCGACGGCCTCGTAGATGTCGGCCGAGCCCATGCGGACGCCCTGCCGGTTGAGGGTGGAGTCGGAGCGGCCGTGGATGACGACGGAGCCGCGTGAGGTGAGGGTGATCCAGTCGCCGTGGCGCCAGACGCCGGGATAGGTGTCGAAGTAGCTGTCGTGGTAGCGGCTGCCGTCGGGGTCGTTCCAGAAGCGGACCGGCATCGAGGGCATGGGGTTGGTGACGACGAGTTCGCCGACCTCGTCGGTGAGGGGTTCGCCGTTCGGGTCCCAGGACTGGAGGTCGGTGCCGAGACCGGGGGCCTGGAGCTCGCCGATGTACACGGGGAGGGTGGGGACGGCGCCGGCGAAGCAGGAGCACACGTCGGTGCCGCCGCTGACGGAGGCGATCCACAGGTCCTCGCGGACCTCGTCGTGCAGCCAGCGGAAGCCGTCGGGCGGGAGCGGGGAGCCGGTGGTGGCGACGCACTGGACGCGGGAGAGGTCCAGGTCGCGGCCCGGGTGGACGTCAGCCTTGCGGCAGGCCATGACGTAGGCGGCGGAGGTGCCGAAGAGGGTGGCGCCGGTGCGTTCGGCGATGCGCCACTGGGCGTCCGTGGCGGGGAAGCCGGGGCTGCCGTCGTAGAGGACGATCGTGGTGCCGGTGAGCAGGCCGGAGACGAGGAAGTTCCACATCATCCAGCCGGTCGAGGTGTACCAGAAGAAGCGGTCCTCGGGGCCGAGGTCGCAGTGCAGGCCGAGCTGCTTGAGGTGCTCGACGAGGATGCCGCCCTGGGACTGGACGATGGCCTTGGGCAGGCCGGTGGTGCCGGAGGAGTAGAGCACCCACAGGGGGTGGTCGAAGGGGACCTGTTCGAAGACGGGCTCCGTGTCCGCGGCCGTGAGCGCGTCCCAGGCGAGGGCGCCCTCGGGGGTGTCGCTGCCCAGGAGCGGGATGTGAACGACGGCGCGCAGGGTGGGCAGTTCGCGCCGGAGTTCGGCGACGGTGGCGCGGCGGTCGTGTTCCTTGCCGCCGTAGCGGTAGCCGTCGACAGTGAACAGGACGACCGGTTCGACCTGCTGGAAGCGGTCCAGAACGCTGCGGGCGCCGAAGTCGGGGGCGCAGGAGGTCCAGACGGCGCCGACGGCGGCGGTGGCGAGGAGGGCGGTGACGGCCTGCGGGATGTTCGGGAGGTAGCCGCTGACGCGGTCGCCGGGGCGGACGCCGAGGGCGCGCAGTTCGGCGGCGAGGGAGCCGACCTGGCGGCGCAGTTCCGACCAGGTGACGGGGCTCGTCTCGTGGGTCTCGTCGACGTACAGGAGAGCCGGTTCGTCGGCGCGGGTGGCGGCGGCGCGCAGGGCGTGTTCGGCGTAGTTCAGGGTGGCACCGGGGAACCACTGGGCGCCCGGCATCGAGCGGTCGCCCAGTACGCGCGCGTAGGGGGTCGAGAAGCGGACGTCGAACCATTCCGTGACGGCTTTCCAGAAGGTCTCCGGCTCGTCGACGGACCAGCGGTGCAGGGCGGCGTATCCGCCGTCGGCGGGGGCTCCGTGGTGTTCGGCTGCCCAGGTCTGGAACCTGGTGATCCGTGCCTGGGCGATGCGCTGCGGATCTGGCTGCCAGAGCGGCTGGGGGTTCGTGGTCGACATGGGGCGGCTCCCGGACTGTGCGCGTCGTGTGCGTCCTCCGCGCACGGGCTGGGGTGTGCGCGTGACGCGGCTGACACGGACGATGCCATGTGATCGACTTCCGCACCAGGGTGCGCCCCACATAGTCGGTGTCGTGAAGATGTGGTCCTGTCACGGGTGAACGGCAGTTGAACGCGGCCCCCTCGCCGGTCGGTGGGTGGCAGGGTGAGCGGCATGGACGGTCGTGACCTGGTGCGTTCGATGAAGGCGTTCGGTTCTGCGGGACCGGCGCGGGGGTTGCGTACCGTTCGGGCGGCGTGGCGCAGGCGGCGTGCGGATGCCGTGGGGCTGCCGCCGCGTGGGGCGGAGCGGGCGCGGGTGCCGGGGGCGATACGGGAGGTGGAGCCGGGGCCGGGGGGCGGTGTGATCCGGTTCGCCCGTTCGGAGCTGCGGATCCTCGTCGCGGTGAACGGGGCGGTGTTCTGGGGCTGGGACGGGGCTGTGCCGCAGCCGTCGTACGCGTTGGCGGGCCCGTGTCCGGAGCCGGATCCGCGGGCGGTGCTGGAGCCGGACAAGGACGGTGGCCGGCGGGTGGTGGCCGAGCGGGTGACGGTGGCGGTGTCGCGGCACGGCGCGGTGGAGGTGCGCACTCCGGGGGGTGTGGTCCTGCGGCGTGAGCTGCCTCCGCGGTGGTGGGAGCCGGTGGGCGGCGGTTCCGCGCGCTGGACGCAGCGGTCGGAGGTGGCGGCGGACGCCCGGTTCTTCGGGCTGGGCGGGCGGGCCTCGGGGCCCCGGCTGAGCGACGGCGCGTACCGGCTGTGGAACACGGGTCCGGGTGCGGCGGGCCGCGCCGCGGGTGACGCCCCGGCGTCCGTGACGATGCCGGTGCAGCTGGTGGTGGCTGACGCGGGGACGCACCTGGTGTTCCACGACAACACGTGGGACGGCTCGGTGACCTTGCGGGAGGGCGAGGAGGGTGCGGGGTCGGGGCACGACCGGCCGGGCAGGAGTGTGCTGCGGATGGACGGGGGGCCGCTGCGGTGCTGGGTCATGGTGGGGACCCCCGCGCGCGTGCTGCTCGCGTGGGTCTCGCTGACCGGTGCTCCGGCGCTGCCTCCCGCATGGGCCCTCGGTCACCATCTGGGGCGGCACGGGTCCGGCGACGAGCAGGAGCTGCGGCGGGTCGTCGCCGGCCACCAGGAGCGTGGTCTGCCGGTGGACGCCGTGCATCTGGGCGTCGGCCACCTGGACGCCCACCGGGGGTTCACCGTCGACGAGGAGCGGTTCCCGAAGCTGCCGGTGCTCGCCGAGGAGTTGCGGCGGGAGGGGGTCCGGCTGGTGTCGGTCGTCGAGCCAGGGGTGCCCGCGGTGGCGGGGCATGCCGGGTACGACGGAGGAGTGGACGCGGACGCGTTCGTGCGGGGCGCGGGCGGGCCGGTGGTGCGCGGTGTGGGCCGGCCCGGGGAGGTGGTGTTCCCGGACTTCACGGACGCGCGTGTGCGGGCGTGGTGGGGCGGGCTCTGTGCGGAGCGGCTGGAGCGGGGGTTCTCCGGGTTCTGGCACGACCGGGACGAGCCGGTGTCGGCCGCCGCGTTCGGTGAGGCGACGCTGCCCCGTTCGGCGCGGCACCGGCTGGAGGGGCGCGGTGGTGACCACCGGGAGGCGCACAACGTGTACGCGCTGTGCATGGCCCGGGCGGGGTTCGAGGCGCTGCGCGAGCTGGTGCCGGAGGAACGGCCGTTCGTGCTGTCGCGCTCGGGGTGGGCGGGGATGCAGCGGTACGGCGGTGTCTGGAGCGGGGGGCAGGCGTCCGGCTGGCCGGGGCTGCGGGCGTCGCTGGCGGTCGTGCTGGGGCTGGGGCTGTGCGGGGTGCCGTACTCGGGGCCGGACGTGGGCGGGTCCGAGGGGTGTCCGTCGCCGGAGCTGTTTCTGCGGTGGTGGCAGCTGGCCGCGTATCTGCCGCTCTTCCGTACGCCCGGGGGTGCGCCGGCGGGTTGCCCGGAGCCGTGGGCGTCCGGTGCGGAGGTGCTGGAGCACGCGCGCGAGGCGCTGCTGGAACGGCGGCGGCTGTCACCGTACTTCGTGACGCTGGCGCATCTGGCCCGGCGTACGGGCGCGCCGTTCGTGCGGCCGCTGTGGTGGTCGGCGCCGGAGGAACGGGCGCTGCGGGACTGTGAGGACGCGTTTCTGCTGGGCGACTGTCTGCTGGTGGCGCCGGTGCTGGAGCCCGGCGTGGACGTGCGGGCGGTGCGGCTGCCGCGGGGGCGCTGGTACGACACGGCGACGGAGCGGGCGTACGAGGGGCCGGGGCAGGTGCTCGTCGAGGCTCCGCCGGGCCGGATCCCGGTGTTCGCGCGCGCGGGGGCGGTGGTGCCGGTGCGCGGGGAGGACGGCGAGGTGGAGCTGGAGGTGTGGGCGCCCGCCCGGGGCGGGGCCGGGGGCGGGCTGGTGGTGCCGGACGGGGGCGACGGCTGGGAGGAACCGGAGACCGAGCGGTATGCCGTGCGCCGGGAGGGCAGGCGGGTGGTCGTGGCACGCGAGGGCGTGGACGGCGTGGGTGCGCCGTCCCGCCCGGTGCGCGTCCGCGGGCTGGCCGGGGGCTCGGCTCAGATGTAGCGGCCTTCGAAGAAGGCCTGCACGGCGCGGGTGTGGAGGGGGAAGGCGAGCTCCTCGGCCCGGCGCAGGAGGTGCCAGCCCTCCGTCTCGTCGGTGGCAGCGGACGGCGGGAGGTGCTCGGCGGGCCGCTCCGGGAGGAGTCCGAAGAGCAGCAGGTGGCCGTCGGGCGAGCTCATGGCGTCGGCGAGCCGTACGTCGCGGCCGGCCGCGTCGATGCCGGTCTCCTCCTTGAGTTCACGGACGACGGCCTGCCGCCAGTCCTCCCGGTCGTCGATGTAGCCGCCCGGCAGGGCGACTCCCCCGCGCGCGGGGGACACGGTGCGGGTGATGACGACCAGGGCGGTGCCCTTGGTGTCGTACACGGGCTGGAGGGCGACCGCTACCGGCAGCGGGTTGCGGTAGGCCGTGGTGCCGCACGCCGGGCAGGTGCGGGGCCAGCCGGAGACGCCCTCTCCGTAGGGCGTTCCGCAGCGCGAACAGTGGGAGTCCGGCGCGGAGTTGGGAACGGAGGTTTCAGTTTCGGACACGCGGCGGACTGTATCCGATCACGGGAGGGACGGCTCCGGCGGGCGGCTCAGTGGCGGCCGGACAGAGACTTCGCGGAGACGGGGAAGTCGAAGTAGGTGTCCGGGTAGGGCTCGGGCTTGTAGGTGAAGTGCCACCACTCCTCGGGGAGGTTGACGAGGCCGGCGTCCTCCAGGGTGGTCTTCAGCAGCATCCGGTTGGCGTGCTGGGCGCCCTGGACTCGGGGGTCGAGGGTGTGCGAGAGGGTGTCGAAGCAGTCGAAGCCGGTGCCCATGTCGACGGAGTTGTCGGGGAAGCGCTGGTCCTGGGGCGCGAAGCAGGGCACCAGTGGCTGTCCGGGGTGGTAGGGGCGGGTGGGCTTCGCGGGGAGCTTCACGATCGTGAGGTCCATGGTCGAGCCGCGGCTGTGGCCGGACTTCTCCGCGATGTAGCCGTCGTCGAACAGGCGGGTCTTGTCGACGTTCGGGTAGAACTCGGCCTTCATCCGCTGGTCGTCGAGGTCCTCGGCCCACCGGACGAAGTGGTCGACGGCGCGCTGCGGCCGGTAGCAGTCGTACACCTTGAGTGAGTAGCCCTGGCGCAGCAGCCGGGTCTGGGCCCGGTGGAGGGCCTGGGCCGCGGGGCGGGTGAGGATGCACAGGGGCCGGCGGTAGCCGTCGATGCGTTCGCCGACGAAGTTGTGCGGGGTGGCGTAGCGCATCTCCTGGATGATCGTGGGGTCGACGCTTCTCAGGGCCACGAAGTCCTCGGGCGCCCTGGGCCCGGGTCCGGCCTGGGCGGGGGCGGGGGCGGTGGTCAGGGCGAGCAGGGCGACGGTGGCGCCGACCAGTCCGCGCACGGCGGTGGAGAGTCGTGTCATGTCCCCTGCATCTATCAGGCGCGTGTCCGGTGAGGGAAGTGGTGCGGGTGCGCGTTCAGGTGGTGACGGGCCGGCGCCGGTCCGCCGCCGCCTGGGCCATCGCGTGCTGGACGACGCCGACGAGGACCTCCTTGACCGACTCCTTGTCCCGGGCGTCACACATCACCAGCGGCACGTCGGCGTCGAGATCGAGGGCCTGACGGACGGTCTCGGCCGGGTAGCGGGCCGAGCCCTCGAAGCAGTTGACGCCGACGAGGAAGGGGATGGAGCGCCGCTCGAAGTAGTCGATCGCGGCGAAGCAGTCCTCCAGGCGGCGCGTGTCGGCGAGGACCACGGCCCCGAGGGCACCCTCGGACAGCTCGTCCCACATGAACCAGAACCGCTCCTGGCCGGGGGTGCCGAACAGGTACAGGACCAGGTCCTCGCGCAGCGTGATCCGACCGAAGTCCATCGCCACGGTGGTGGTGTGCTTGCCCTCCACACCGGTGACGTCGTCGACGGGGCGGCCGGCCTCGGTGAGCAGTTCCTCGGTGCGCAGCGGTCTGATCTCGCTGACCGCGCCGACGAGGGTGGTCTTGCCCACGCCGAAGCCGCCGGCCACGAGGATCTTGAGCGTGACGGGCTCGACCGGCGGCTTGCCGCCCTGAGAACGCCCGAAGATCATCGATCTCTTCTCCTTACCGTGCCCGCGGGGCCGCTCCGGCGTCCCCGCAGGACCGTTTCACAGTGCGCGCAGGCCGTTGATCACGTCGCGCAGAATGTTCTCGTCCGGCAGTTCGGCCGGGGGCACCGGCCGGTTCACGTGCACGAGTTCGGCGTCGACGAGGTCACCGACCAGGACGCGCACGACGCCGACGGGCAGGTCGAGTTCGGCGGCGAGCTCGGCGACCGACTGCGGGGTGTCCCGGCACAGGCCGACGATGTCCACGTGTTCCGGGGCGAGCGTGACGTCCGCCTCCGGGTCGTCCGCATGGGGTTCCGGGACCACCACCGCGATGAGGTCGAGGCGGTGCTGGGCCGTGCTGCTGGTGCGGCCGCGCGTCATGGCGTACGGACGGACGACGGGACCGGCCTCGTCGTCGAACCAGTGGTGTGTTCCCTGACCGTCTTGACTCATGTCATCCCACTTACCCGCCCGACGGCAGATCGGTGCGCGGGGCGGTGCCCAGATGCACGCCGACCCGCTTGACGAGGAGGGTCATCTCGTAGGCGACCTGGCCGACGTCGGAGTCGGCGTCCGAGAGCACGGCGAGACAGCTGCCGTCGCCGGCGGCCGTGACGAACAGGAAGGCGTCGTCGAGTTCGACGACCGTCTGCCGGACGCTGCCCGCCTCGAAGTGGCGGCCCACGCCCTTGGCCAGGCTGTGGAAACCGGAGGCCACGGCCGCCAGGTGTTCGCTGTCCTCCCTGGTCAGGTCCTTGGATGCGCCGGTCGCCAGACCGTCGCCGGACAGGACGACGGCCTTGCGGATGCTCGCGACGCGGTCCACCAGGTCGTCGAGGAGCCAGTTGAGGTCCCCGGACGTGGTCTCGTTCTGGCCGGTCGCCTTCGGTGCGGTCATCGACCGTCCCCCTTAGTCGTTCGGTGTGGTGCCTGTGGTGCCTGTGACGCTTGTGGCGTCTGTGGTCGTGGGCCGCCTGAGGTGCCGTCGGCCGAGGCGTTCTCCTTGCGGCCGCGCTGCCAGCCGCGCTGGAGCGAGGCCATGCGGCTGCGCACCTCCTCGGCGTCCCGGTCGGCCGGATCGGAAGGGACCTCGGCGGGGCGTTCGGCGTCGCGCTTGAGCTGGGGAGCCAGGCTGGCCTGCCGCACGCGCCGGGGCAGGGCGCCGCCGCCGTAGCCGCCGGGCACGGGATCGGACGGCGGGGAGCCTAGGGGCGTGGTGTCCCGCGGCGCCGGTTCGCGCGGGTCGGTCGGTGACGATTCGGCGGGGTGGGTGCGGTTCGGGAGGGCGGACGGCTCGGACGGCTCGCCGGGGGTGTGGTCCCGAGCCGGTCCGCCTTCGGCCGCGGGCACGCCGTGCGGGCGGGGTGTCGCGCGGCGGCGGGACGGGAGGGACGGCAGCGGGTCGTCCTCCCGGCGGGCGGCGTCACGGCCGGCGTCGTGGCCGGCGGCGGGGTGCGGGACCGGGCCGTCCCCGCGGCGGCGGGACGGCAGCGCGGGTGTCTCGTCGCGTTCCGCCCGCCGGTCCGCCGGGCTCCCGGCGCCGGGACCCGGCATGCCGTCCGCACCGTCGCGGGCGTCGCGCTCGGGGACGGGGCGTCCGTGCGAGCTGACCAGCTTGGGCGTCCGGCGACGCGGCAGCGGGACGGGGGCGTTCGGGTCGTCCTCGGCACCGGGCCGGTCCCTGCCGGAGGGCGCATCGCCGGCTGCCGGGAGACGTTCCGGTCCCTCGGTGTCCTGGCGTCGCCGGTCGCCCAGGCCGACCACCGGACCGTCCTGTGCCGCGGCGAGCGGGCGCCGCGCACGGAAGATGCCGCCACGCTCGCTGTCCTCGTCGCCGAGCCCGCCGGGAAGGTCGTCGAGGGTGTCCAGGTCGACGGGCGCCTCCAGTTCGACCGGTCCGTCCAGCAGCGGGGCCGGCCGGCCCGGGAGCCGGACGGGAACATGGGCGAGGGCGGAACGGCGGCTCTCCTCCTTCTCCTTGGCGCGCTGCGGCCGGTCGAGGCGGAATCCGACGCCGTTGGTGTCGGGCGCGTCGTCGGTGAGCAGCGCGTCGGGGACGAAGACGACGGCGGTGGTGCCACCGTACGGGGAGGGCTGGAGCGAGACCCGGACGTTCTGCCGCTGGGCGAGCCGGCTGACGACGAACAGGCCGAGCCGGTCGGTGTCGGACAGCTCGAACTCGGGTGTCTCGGCGAGCCGGAGGTTGGCGTCGAGGAGCGCCTCGGCCGCCATGCCGAGGCCGCGGTCGTGGATCTCCAGGGTGAAGCCGTTGGCGACCCGTTCGCCGAGGACCTGCACGGCGGTGTGCGGCGGCGAGAACACCGTGGCGTTCTCCAGGAGCTCGGCCACGAGGTGGGTGAGGTCGGCGACGGCCGGTCCGGTGACGGCGATGCGGGGCAGCCTGCGGACCTCGATGCGCTCGTAGTCCTCGACCTCGGCGACCGCGGCGCGTACGACGTCCATGAGCTGGACAGGCTTGCGCCACTGCCGGGAGGGGGCGGCGCCCGAGAGGATGACCAGGCCCTCGGCGTGCCGGCGCATGCGGGTGGTCAGGTGGTCCAGGCGGAACAGGTCGGCGAGTTCCTCGGTGTCCTCGGTGCGGCGCTCCATGGTGTCGAGCAGGGTGAGCTGCTTGTGCAGCAGCACCTGGCTGCGGCGGGCGAGGTTGACGAACACCTCGGAGACTCCGGCGCGCAGCTCGGCCTGCTTGACGGCGGCCTCCACGGCGGCACGCTGGAGCGTGTTCAGGGCCTGTCCGACCTCGCCGATCTCGTTCCGGTCGTACTCCAGGCGCGGCACCTCGGTCTCGACGTCGACCTGTTCGCCCGCCGAGAGGCGGCGCATCACGCTGGGCAGGCGGACGCCGGACGCCTCGTGGGCCTCCAGGCGCAGCTGCCGGAGATCGCGGATGAGGGCGCGGCCGACGCGGACGGACAGGAAGAGGGAGAACAGCACGGCGATCAGGCCGAGTGCGCCGGCGACGACCGCCTTGGTGATGACGTTCATCGCGACCGGGCGGACCCGGTCCTGGTAGCGGTCGGCGGCCTGGTCGCCGAGCTCCGCGAGGACGCTGCCGGCGGCGGCGTCCCAGCTCTTGGCGGTCACGCCGTGGGGCAGGCCGTCCTCGGTGGAGACGGCCGCCTCCTCGGCGACGCGCAGGGGGGCGGAGGATGCGTTCTTCCAGAAGCGTTCGTAGCGGCCGCGTTCCGTGGCGGGCAGCAGCGGGAGGTTGCTCTCGTAGAGCACGGTGCGCTGCGCCACGAGGTCGGAGACGTCCCGTGTCTCGCTGCGGGTGAGTCTGCCGGTGACCAGGGCGGAGCCGAGCAGGGCGTCCTCGCGGGAGAGCAGTTCGCGCGCGCGGGAGACGTTGACGAGTGCGCGGTACTGCTTGTCCAGGCCGACGTCGTCGACGACGTGGAGGTTGGCGAGCAGTGCGTGGCAGGGGTCGACCAGGCGGTTGTAGAGGACGAGGGCCTGTGCGCGGTCGACGGTGCCGTCCTCGACGCTGCGGCGCAGGGAGCCGATGCCGTCGAAGGCGTCCAGGACCGCGGTCAGCCGATCCTGCTCGGCGGCGCCGAGCGCGTCGCGCACGTCGGCGTTCTCGGCGTTGCGGCGGATCTCGGCGACGGCCTCGTCGGTGGCGGTGCGGCTGCGGTGCAGTGCGGTCAGACCGTCGGAGGCGCGTGGGTCGGCGAGATGGACCAGGGTCTGGCGGCGTTCCTGCTGGAGAACGCGGACGGTGTCCTCGACGGGGTAGCCGACCTGTTCGACGAGGGTCGACACCGTGAACAGCCGGCCCGCCTCACGTCCCGTCAGCACCGTGGCGAAGGCCCAGATCGCGGTCAGGGACACCAGCGGCACGAGAAGCAGCGCCACGATCTTCCGGCGGATGGACTTCCCGCGAAAGCGCATGGCCTCCCCCAGCTGGACCCCCACCGGCAGGGGGTACACATGTGCGTCAACAAACGGCGCGAGCCTACTACTGACGCGCAGGTAACTCGAAGACCCGACCGGAGGCCGAACTTCCGCACCGGCGGCCGGGGATGGTCAGTTGTCCCCTCATTGCGGGAGATTGCCTCCCGGGTTCGGACGGACGGTGTGGCAGGGCGCCCCGGCGATGTGGCGGGCGGATTGGCCGAAATTTTTCGGCTGCGGGGGATTTCCGGGAATCTTGACGGGCCGTGACTCGTCCTTCTCCACGGGAGATGGAGGCGGAATCGGCCACAGGAGCCGCATCCCGCCCCCGGGCGGCGTAAAGCGAGGCAAGCCGGGCAGCCAGAGGGGAGCCGGGTCTTCGGACACGGGCGAGCGGTCTGCAGGCGGTGGGGAGTGACATGGTGATGGGCACGGCGGAGCGGCGCAGGGCGCCGAGGGACGCCGGGGCGAGCGGACCCGCGGCGGGTTCGGGCTCCGAGGCGCCGGATCGCGACATTCCGGTGCCCGGACGCGCCGTCGCGGCACCGGAGCGGGAGGGGCCACGGGAAGAACCTCAGCCGGCCCGCCGTCCGTTGTGGACGGACGAGCCGGCACGGCGGCGCCGGCTGCCGGATCCGGTGCGTACGGCAGCGGTGCGTGCGGTGCTCGTCGTCGCCGTGACGCTGATCATGGCGATGGTGGCCTTTCTGTGCACGATGGCCGGATCCTGGCTGGCGTTCCCGATGGTGATCGGCAGCGTGGCCGGCACGGTGGTGGCCACGTGGGGCGTGCTCGACGTGTGGGTGACGCGTCAGGTGTGGAACCAGCGGCACGGGGTGGTGTCGCTGCCGAGCAGCACCGCGCGGGCCATGCGGCGTGAGCGGCGCCGGGCACGGCGGCAGGCGCGGGCCGCCGAGCGCGCCCGGGGACGGATACGCCGGCGCGGCGGCGCGGGGCAGCTGTCGCATCCCTGATCGTCCCGGGCGTCCCGGACGTTCGGGGCGGGCACCCCGTCGGTGGTGCCCGCCCGGACAGCGCTGCTGAGCCGCTCTAGGCCGGTGACCGGTCTGGGGCGGGCCGCCGGTACATGCGGGTCGCCGTGATCTCGCTGTGCACCGCTTCCCCCTCACCGGCGGGGGCCTGCTGGGGCAACCCGGGCCGCAGGTGCTCCTCCACGCTGATGTACTTCAGCCCGGCCCGCAGGTCGGCGTCGTTCCGCAGCCGGATGACCAGCGGGAACTCGGCCAGCGCGGTCGTGTCGAACAGGCCGGTGGTGTACAGGAGCTGCACGCCGAGCGCGTCGGACACGGCCCGCTGCAGCTCCAGCAGATACGTCGCGTTGGCACGGCCGATGGGGTTGTCGAGGAACAGGGTGCCGGCGTGCCGGTGCCGGTCGCGTCCCCGGTCGTTGCTGCGCAGCGCGGCCATCGTGCAGTACAGGGCGATGGCCGCGGTGAGCAGCTGGCCGCCGGAGAAGACGTCGCCCATCTGTCCGACGGGGACGCGTTCGGCGCGCAGCACGGCGTCGGGCTTGAGGATCTCGACGGCGACGCCCTTGGGGTGGAGGGCGGCGGCGACGCCGCGCAGCAGCAGGGACATGCCGTCGCGGCGCAGGTCGGAGTTCTTCCTCACGGCCGCCCGGGTCGCCTCGTCGACGACCTCGCCGAGCCGCTCGGTGAGGGTGGCCTGGTCGGGCTCCTCGAAGCGGATGCGCAGGAACTCCTGCCCGGACCACTCGCCGAGGCCCTCCGGCAGCCGGGAGAGCCGCTGGGCGGAGCGGAGCGTGGCGAGGGCCGACTCGACCAGGCCGCGCAGCCGGTCCACGATCGAGTCGCGGTTGCGCTCC
This sequence comes from Streptomyces sp. NPDC032940, assembly GCF_040636935.1. Taxonomy (NCBI): domain Bacteria; kingdom Bacillati; phylum Actinomycetota; class Actinomycetes; order Kitasatosporales; family Streptomycetaceae; genus Streptomyces; species Streptomyces sp. NPDC032940. The sequence goes on from NZ_JBEZVJ010000008.1 coordinate 16,148, forward strand.
AGCTGGGCCAGCTCGTCGGTGAGGACCCGCAGCCGCGGCGCGAAGGCCTCCGCCCACTTGGCGGCGTGCTCGGGCAGCGCGGCGGCGGGCAGCTCGCGGATCTGCTGCCGTGCCGGGGTGCGGACCTGCTCGTAGCGCGTGGAGTTGGCGTGCCGGACGAGGACGTCGCTCGCCTCGCGGACGGCTGCCTCGGCGGCGGACAGGTCTGCGGCGCAGCCGCGCAGCGACCGGCGGGCCTCGGCGGCGGACTGCCGGGCCTCGTCCAGGCTTCCGGGGTACGGCTCCGGAGTCTCCTGTTCCTCCTCGGACGCGGGGTCGCGCAGCAGGTCGCGGAGCATCGCGGCGATCTCGTCGAAGCCGCCGGCCGCGTCCTCGGCGGCGCGGTGCGCGTCGAGCAGTTCGGCGTGGGCGTCGCGGGCCTGGGTCAACGCCTCGGTGCGGGAGGTGAGTTCGGCGGTGGCCGTGCGCAGCAGGGTCTGGGCGTGCTCGGCGTCGGCCGGGACCAGGTCCTCGGGGAGTTCGGTGTGGGCGTCGCCGTCCTCGGGCGCGTGCCGCTCCGCCTCGCCGCGCAGCCGGCCGAGCTGCTCGCTCGCGGTCGACATACGGGTCTCCAGGAGCTGCACCAGCTCCTCGGCGCGGGCGGCGGCAGCCTGCCGGGAGGGGCCGTCGGAGCCGTCGGGCGACTCGAGGAGCTGGGCGGCCCGGGTACGGACCTTGTTGCTGAGCCGGTCCAGCTCCGCTCGGGCCGCGCTCTCGTCGCTCTCCGCACGGGCCTGCTCGGCGCGCAGGTCGGCGCCGACGCCGACCTTCTCGTACACCTGGGAAGCAGCGCGGTAGGCCTCGCGGAGGTCCGGCAGGGACGCCTTCGGCGCCTGCGTGCCGTCCCCGGCAGCGGAACCGGACTCGGGTACGTCGTCGGGGGCGCCCGCGATCTCGGAGCGCTCGGCACGCAGCGCGCGGGCGGTGCGCCGGGCGTCGTCGGCGGCGCGCTGGGCGGCACGGCGGTCCTCGTCGGCGGCGCGGGCCCGCTCCAGGCAGACCTGGGCGCGGGCGTCGGCCTCGGCGCCTTCGTCGGCGAGCTCCCGCAGCCTGGCCTGCCAGCCGGCGCGTTCACGCAGCCGGAAGGCGAGTCCGGCGAGGGCGTCGGCGGCGCGGCGGGCCTTCTGCGCGGCCTCCTGCCGCTCGTCGCGCATACGGACGGCCTCGGAGGCGCTCTCCTCGGCCTCGGCCCGCACGGTGCGCGCCTCGGTCAGCTCGGCCTCGGTCTCCTCGGCGAAGGCACGCGCCTCCTCGGCGGCCCGGGCCAGTTCGGCGAGGCGGCCGGCGGGGCAGCCGGTGCGCCAGGAGGCGAGCCGGGCCGCGAGTTCCCGGTCCTTGCCGAGCCGGGCGGCGAGCGCCCGGATCTCCTCGTCGCGCTCGGTCGCCCGTGCCCGCAGGGCCTGCCGTTCCTCGTCGGCGGCGTGCTCGTCGTGCATGGCCGGGTTCGGCGGTACGAGGAAGACGTCCTCGGTGCCGGACCCGGCGGCCGGGGTGGGTGCGAGCAGGGCGGCGGCGGTGCCGACGGCGACCGCGGAGCGCGGCAGCAGGGCGGCGTCGCCGAGGACCTCCCGGGCGCGGGTGTGCGAGTCCGGGTCGGTGATGATCACGCCGTCGACCAGCTCGGGCCGGGCGGCGAGCACGCGCGCGTGGTCGGCGGGGTCGACGGCCTGCGCCAGATAGCGCCAGCCGGGCAGTGCGGGGATGCCGTGCTCGCCGAGGAACTCCACGGTGGCCAGCACGTCCGGGCCGGGCGGCAGCAGTCCGCCGTCGCCGAGGGCGCCGAGGATGCGGGAGTCGTCGGCGGCGGCGGTGCGCAGCTCGAACAGCTGGCGTTCGGCGGCGGAGACCGTGTCGTCGAGCAGCTCGCGCAGTTCGTCGGCGAAGCGGTCGAGGTCCTCGGCGGTCAGGGCACCTTCGGACGCCCTGGGCGCGTCGGCGGGGCGGTCGTCGTCCGCGTCCTGCCGGGGCTGGGGGATTCCGGGACGGGTGCGGGCGGCCAGGCCGAGCAGCTCCGCGAGGCGGTCCTCGGCCGCCAGTGCCTCGGCGGTGCGGCGTTCGGCCTCGTGGGCGCGCTCGGCGGCGGTGGCCGCGTCGGCCGCGCGGGCCGCGGTCAGCTCGGCGCGGGACTCGGCGGCGGCGGCCTCGCGGGCGTGCTCGGTGGCCCGGCGGGCGGCCTCGCGGGCGGTGTCCCAGGCGGCGACCGTCGTCTTCTCGGCGTCGCTGGCCGCGAGGGCGGCGCGGGCGGGGTCGGCGTCGGGGGCGGTGTCGTCGAGCCAGCCGGCGCGGACCGCCTCGGCGGTCTCCTGCTCGACCTCGGACAGGCGCTGCCGCAGGTGTCCGGCCTCGCTGCGGGCGCGCTGGGCCTCGGTGGCGGCGGCGGTGGCGTCCCGATGGGCGGCGTCGCCGACGTCCTGGAGGGCGGCGGAGCGCTCCTCCTCCTCGTTGGCGTGGTGTTCGGCCTTGGAGGCCGCGGCGTGCAGGGCGCGGACGAGGTCGACGGCGGCCTTGGCGCGGGCGGCGAGCGCGGGCGCGGCGTCCCGCTCGGCCTCCTGGATGGCGGCGGAGACGCGGGCGACGCGGTCGGCCGCGGCGCGGTGGCGCAGGACGGCCTCGGCGGCCTGCCAGGCGGAGTGCAGGGTGCGCGCGTCGGCGAGCTCCCGCTTCTGTGCGGCAGCCGACTTCTCGGCGGCCGTCAGGGCCAGCGAGGCGTGCCGGTAGGCGAGTTCGGCGGCGATGAGCGCGCTGCGGTCCCGGGCCGACTCGGCGTGCGTGACGGCGTAGGCGGCGGCGGTGACCCGCTGGGCGAGGTCGGCCGCGCGGGCCCGCTCCCGGGCGCCGCGTGCGGAGAGCCTGCGGGCGAGGGTCCTGGTGCGGCGTTCGGCGCCGGTGTGGATGTCCCGTGCGCGGGTGCGGGCGTCGGCGGCCTCGACGATCCGCCCGAGGAGGTCGACGGACCCGGCGGTGAAGTCGCGTTCGGCGATCAGCTCGGCGCGCCGGCCCAGCTTGTTGCCGAAGCCGCCGACCAGGTCGGCGAGTCCGTCGGTGTCGCGGGTGTCGGTGACGGCGCGCAGCAGCAGGTCGGTGAAGTCGGAGTCCTTCTTCACCGCGAAGAGGCCGGCGGCCTCGCCCTCGTCGGCGTTCATCTCGCGCTGGTAGCGGAAGAGTTCGGGGTCGAGGCCCAGGTCGCCGAGGTGCTCGATCCAGCGGTCGTGGATCTCCTCCCAGTGCACCTCCAGGTGCGGATAGGCCTTTCCTGCCTCCGTGATGGCGTCCCGGAAGCCCTTCATGGTGCGCCGCCGGCCCTGGGCGCCGGAGACGCCCTCGACGGGCGGGCGGACGGCGGTGGCCTCGGCGACCGGCAGGTTGTCCAGCGTGAGCCCGGGGCCGGGCCGGAAGGAGTACCAGGCCTCGGCGAACTTCCGCGGGTCGCTGGAGACCTGACGTCCGCGCCACTCGCTGACCTTGCCGACGACGACGCACTCACCGGTCTGCACGTGCTGCCACTCCAGCGCCACGTGTCCGCAGTCGTCGGCGAGCAGGAACTTGCGGAGCACACCGGAGCTGGCGCCGCCCAGGGTGTTGCGGTGGCCCGGCAGCATCACGGAGAAGATCAGCTTGAGCAGGACGGACTTGCCGCCGCCGTTCTCCAGGAACAGCACGCCCGCGGGCGCGGGGCGGCGTGGCGGGCCGACGGGCTCCTCCTCGAAGAACTCCGCCTGAGCGGGCGCGGGTCGGGGCACGGGCTCGCCGACACCGCGCAGGTCAAGCACGGTGTCGGCGTAGCGCGCACCGGCGGGCCCGATGGAGTAGAGGCGGACCCGGGACAGCTCGTACATGGCGGACTCTCGTAAGTCTTCGTGAAGTCGGGGACGACGGGTTGGCGTGGTGGGGGGCGGTGTCGGGAACGGGCTTCAGGACGAGTGGAACGGCAGCCCGGCGTCGGCCACCAGCTCCAGGTCCTCCGTGTCCTCGGCGGGCAGCAGGGTGGCCGTGCCGTCGGTGACCGGGACGACACCCAGCTCCAGCAGCTCGGCCATCGCGGCGCTGCCCGCCATGTCCCGCACCTGGAGCTGGTAGCGGGCGGTCGTGCGGTAGGTGCCGCCGTTGTCGTCTCCGGTGCGCTGGAGGAAGCCGGACTCGGTGAGGAAGGCGGCTGCCTTGCCGACGATGCCGGTGGTGGAGCCGGGGAGTCTGCGCGCGTCCTTGGTGGCACCGGTGGCGCTGCGCCGGGCCCAGATCCGCCAGGCCGCCTCCAGGCCCGGGGCGTCGGTGACCGGGTCGGTGTTCTCACCCTGCTGCTCGGCCCGCTCCTCCAGCCGGCGGCAGGCCTGGCGGACGAAGGCGTCCACGCCGTTGACCGTGACGCGGCCGATGTAGCCGTCGTCGGCGAGGTCCTCGGGGCGCGGGTAGGCCATGGCGGCCACGGCGAGGTGGGCGAGGCCGTGCAGGAAGCGGTCGCCGGAGTCGGTGGCGGCGCGGCGCGCGTAGTCGCCCATGCGGACCGCGAACACCGAGTCCTCGGCGGCGCTGACGGCCATGCCCGCGCGCGGGGACACCTCCAGGACGACGAGTCCGAGGCCGGCCGCCACGGCGTCGGCGAGCCGCGCGAAGGGCGGGTCCTCGCGGTACCGGCGCAGCAGGTCGGCGTACTCCTGGTCGCGGGCGGGGAGCAGCTTGGGCTGGAGGCCGAAGGCCACGAGCCGCGCCGCGTCGGCGGCGTCGGCGGGCGTGACGGCCGCGGTGGCCGGTGCGGCACCCGCCTCCGGTTCGCTCCGGTCGACGTGCTCGGTCACGGTCGGTACTCCTCGCTGTGCTGGTCGGGGGTGCTGTAATGCGACTTCTCGCTGTGCTGGTCGGAGGTGCTGTGCTGCGACTTCTCGCTGTGCTGGTGGTTCTCGCCGTGCCGGTGGGCGGTGCCGGGCCGGTGCTCTCCGGCGGCCCGCCCGGGGGCTGAGCGCTGTCCGGCACCTCGCCCAGGGACCGAGCCCTCTCCGGCGGCACGCCCACAGACGGAGCGCGACCAGTGGCCCCGCCCAGGGACCGAGCGCGACCGGTGGCCCCAACCGGGGGCTACGGCGTCGTTCACGCGGCCTCCGTCCGGTCGGCCGCCATCCCCGCCGCGTCCAGCAGTGCCGTGCCGACGATGAGGTCGGCGCCGCCGAACTCGGGGTCGTCCAGCTCGGTGCCGTCGTCCACGGCGAACAGCAGCTTGGGCTCGCCCTGCCGGTACGCGGTGCCGACCGGCGGGCTGGCCGCGTGCACCGCCAGCAGCGCGACGAGGTACGGCAGGTCGGGGTCCTGCGCGCGGGCGTCGCTCAGCAGCCCGGACAGGCGGCGGGGGGCGTCGTGCGGAAGGTCGAGCAGCTCCATGGCCGCGGCCAGCTGTTCCTCGCTGAAGCGGCTGTCGTCCGGGGTGGCGATCAGGTCGGGTTCCGGCATCTCGGCGCCGAGGTGCTCCCGCTCGGCCGGCGGGGTCAGCAGGATGTCGACGAGGTCGCCGACCCGCACGGAGACGGGCGTACGCAGACCGGTGCCGTGTGCGAAGAAGGCGTCGGTCACGCGGAGCGCCTGGTCCGCGGGCAGCGGCAGTACGGGGGCTACCAGGTGCCCGTACAGGTCGAGGCCCGAGGTCGTCAGGGGGGTCGCGAAGGCCTGCCGGTCCTGTTCGGCACGGAACAGCGGGCCGGCCTCGAGGAGCCGGGACTGCAACTGGGTGTGGCGGCGGATGCAGTCCTTGACGATGTCGACGAGCTCGGCGGCGCGCCGCTTGTGCTCGGGGTCCTCGGTCTCGTCGCGGGCCTTGCGGATGTTGGTGAGGATCGCGTTCTCGTGCCGGTACCTGTCGGCGACGTGGTCCAGGGCCTCGGCGATCATGTCGGGGACGGCGGTCAGCCAGTCGACCGCGCGGACATTGCGCCGGGTGGCGTCCAGGGCCCTGCGCAGGGTCTCCGAGTACTGCACGGTCCGGTACCGGGCCTGCTCGGCGGCGAGCTGGGCGTCGGCGAGCCTGCCGCGGCTGATCAGCACCTCGAGCTTGACCTCGGCGGCGATCTGGGCGCTGGTGACGTCGGTGTCCAGGGCGCCGACCAGGACGTTGACCGCTTCGTCGGTGGTGCGCAGGTAGACGGTGCCGCCGGGGCCGGGGACCTCCTCGAGGAGCTTGAAGTCGTAGTCCCGCCGCACATAGGTGCCGTCCGGCTCGAAGGTGCCGTACACCGCGCGGAAGCCGCGGTCGACGCTGCCGACGTTGATCAGGTTCTCCAGGACCCAGCGGGCCACGCGCTCGTGCTCGGCGGCCGGCCGTGCCGGCGCCTGGGCGGCGACGCGTGGGAGGAGACGGGCGACTATCTGGTCGTGGTCGGCGCCCGTGTCGAAGTCCATGTTCAGGGTGACGAGGTCGATGGCGGCGAGCGCCACCTCGGACATGCCGTACACCGAGTACTCGCCGGCGAGATTGGCCTTGCGCGCGTCGAGGTCGTGCAGCGGCGCCGTGCAGGCGAGCGCGCGCAGCCGCCGCGCCAGTCCCTCGTCGGCGGCCGGGCCCGGGGCGGGGCGCGGCCCCGCGCTGAGCTGGGGCGGAACACGGTCCGTCGATGCAGGCGAAGTCACGGTGCACAGACTAGGTCCTCGGTCCGACAACGACCCAAACGGCGCAGAACCACCGCCGCCCGCCCCGGTCCGCGACCGGGCTCCGGCGCCGCTCAGGCCGGGGCGGAACCGTCGTCGCCGACCCGCCGCAGATACACGTCCACGACCCGCTCAAGCGAGTCCTCGAGGTAGCCGGCGAGCAGCTCCGCGGCCTCCTCGCGCTTCCCCGCCCGGAGCGCCTCGAGCAGTTCGGCGTTGCGCACGATGTACGGCTCGTGCAGGCGTCGCGGGTCGTCCACGACGTGGAAGGCGAGGCGCAGTTCGGCGAAGACGCTGCGCATCAGCTCGTCCGTGCGCTCGCTGCCGGCGAGGGCGACCAGCTCCCGGTGGAAGTGGATGTTGGCCGTGCCCACGGCTTTCCAGTCGGCGTCGGCGGCCGCACGGCGGCCGTCCTCGACGGCCGAGGCGACCCCCTCGAGCCCGTACGGCGGCTCCCCGAGGCTCCGCACGACGGCGCACTCGACGAGGGCGCGGGTGCGGTAGATGTCCTCGACGTCCTCGACGGTCAGGACCCGGACGAAGACGCCCCGGTTCAGCTCGTGGACCAGCAGGCGTTCATGGGTGAGCAGCCGGAACGCCTCGCGGAGCGTGTTGCGGGAGACGCCGAGGGCACCGCCGATGCTGTCCTCGGACAGGCGCGTGCCCGGCGGGAAGTAGCCGTCCGCGATGCGGCTCCTGAGGATGTCCGAGACCCGCTCCGCGGTGCTGGTCCGCCCCAGGAGGGCGCGGTCGCCGGCCAGCTCCGTCAACTGCTCTGCCATGACCGGAATTCAATCGCAGATGCCGGAACGAAACAACGTGGGTATCGAGGGATCGTTGAACGATCCCTCAGCGACACCCTCGCTGTCGCGCCGGGTCCGCGGCCCGGTCACACGGCCGGTGCGTCCGGATTGAAGCGCCTGCGCACCGCCGTCTGGACCTCGTCCTCCTCGGCCGGATCCGCTGCGAGCCTGCGCAGCCGTTCGACGACGCGGTTGTCGCCGGTCTCGGCATGGCGGGCCGCCAGTTCCCGGGTGGTCTCCTCGCAGTCCCACAGGCACTCGACCGCGAAGCCGGCCGCGAAGGAGGGGTCGGTGGCGGCCAGGGCGCGGGCGGCCCGGCCCCGCAGATGGGAGGAGGCGGTCTCGCGGTAGACGTGGCGCAGCACGGGGGCCGCGCAGGCGATGCCGAGCCGGCCGGCGCCGTCCACGAGGGTCCACAGGGTGGGCGCGTCGGGACCCTCGCCCCGTACGGCCTCCCGCAGCGCGGCGAGGACGAGTTCACTGTCCTGCGCTCCGCCCCGGCAGGCGAGGACGCGCCCGGCGGCGGCGCCGAGGGCGTCCGGCCGGTGCACCCAGCCGCGCGCGCGGTCGACCGCGGCGGGGCCGCGCATCCGCTCGAAGGCGGCGACGGCGGCCTCCACCACGGGTGCCGGGCCGTCGGCCACGGCGCCCTCGATCAGGCCGAGGGCCTCGGGGTCCTCGCAGTCGGCGAGATAGCGCAGGGCCGTGCAGCGGGCACCCTCGGTGCCGGACCGCGCGGCCTCGACGATCTCGGCCCGGTCGTCGGGACCGGCGACCGCGGTGAGGCAGCGCGCGGCGGGGACGTGGAGCGCGGCGCCGCGCTCGACGCCCTGCTCGGCCCAGTCGAACACCGCTCGGACGCTCCAGCCCGGACGCGGCCCGCTCGGGCTCATCTGCCGCTGCCAGCGGTCGAAGCAGCCCGCCTCGTGGGCCGCACGCACGCGCGTGGCGACCGATTCGCGGGGATCCTCCGCCCACAGCCGCCAGGGCCTGGGCTCGAAGGCGTCGCGGACGGCGGCGGCCAGTTCGGCGTCGCCCTCGGGGTCCTGCGGGAAGCGGGCGAGGACCGGGGCGGCGAGGGCCCGAAGACCGGCGTCGTCGTCGCGCAGCGCCAGCTCGTCCAGCGCCCAGGCCCAGTTGACGCCGTGGGCGGCGTACCGGCGCAGCAGCTGGAGCGCGTCGAGCCTGCCGTAGGAGGCGAGGTGGCCGAGGACCGCGAGGGCCAGGCCGGTGCGCGACTCTTCGGAGTCGAGGACGTCCTCGGGGTCGAAGAGGTGGGTCTCGATCGCGTCCAGCTCGCCGTTCAGGTCGAGGTAGAGGCGGGCGTAGTACAGGGAGCGGTTCTCCACCTGCCAGTCGTGGCGGGGATCGCGCAGCACACAGTGGTTCAGCGCGGCGAGCGCTTCGGCGCGCGGGGCGGTGAGCGCGTGCAGCGTGCCGTCGCCGCGACCCCGCTGAAGCAGGCCGAGCAGGGTACCGCTGGGCGCTATGACCGGATCGAACATGGGAAACAGCCTCACATCAAGCGTCGACGCAACCGGGAACCACGCATTACCTGGCCGCGTGACAACACGTCGGAGCGCCCGCCGTCTCTTGCTTGCCGTGACCCATGTTTCTCTGCCTCTCGTCGGTGGCCCATGCGGGCCGCATCACGGCCCGCGCGGTGCGGCAACACCTGCCCAGCCATCGCGTCCGTGAACCACGTCGTCATGATGACCCGGCGGTCACAGCTGCCGCGACCGAAATTTCGGCGGCCTCGTACCGCCTCCCCCGTTTGTAGTGTTTTCCCTGGTCAGCGTGGAGCGCCAGGAGTGGAACGGCGATGGCTCACGCCACCCCGAACAGCTCCAGCAGGTCGGTCCTGGCGAACATCCGCGCCGTGTCGACCGCCGACGGGGTGCCCGCGGACGGGTCCGCGCCGGCCTCGAGGAGCGCCTTGGTCACGGCCGTCTCCCCCTTGAAGGCGGCGCCGGCGAGCGGGGTCTGTCCCCGGTCGTTGACCCGGTCCGCGTCGGCGCCGCGGGCCAGCAGCGCGCGGACCGCGTCGGCGTGGCCGTGGTAGGCGGCGAGCATGACGAGGGAGTCGCCGCGGTCATTGGTGAGGTTGGCCGGAACGCCGGCGTCCACATAGGCCACCAGCTCTTCGGTCCGCCCCTGCCGGGCCAGATCGAAGATCTTGGTCGCCAGCTCCACGACCTCGGGGTCGGGGGCTTCACTCATCGGCCGGACCACCTCTCACTCACGGACGTACGAACGTCGGGGACTGCGTGTGCGCACGGCCGCGAGCGGTGCGGCCGTACGAGTGAATCGCCAGGGTAACGGCTCGCGCCGCACATGAGCGGACGCGCCCGAGGCAAAGATCGTCACGGGCCCGGCCGTGGGCGGCCCCGGTGCGCGGCCGGCCACGGGACCGCTCCGCCACACGGGGCAATTTTATGAAAATTCCTCCATTTGCACCTTTAATCGTATGGATACATCCTGTGAGCCTGGAAGTACTCATGGTGACTGTCCCCGCGAACCAGGAGAACTCACATGATCCTCTCGATCTCAGGCGTGGTCCTGCTCGGCATCGTCGTCTTCATCTTCTTCCGCAAGGACGGCCTCAAGGCCTCGCACGCGCTGGTCGCGGTCCTGTTCGGCTTCTACCTGGCCAGCACGGCCATCGCCCCGAGCATCAGAGCGGGCGGCGAGAGCCTGGCGGGCCTCCTCGGCGGAATCAAGTTCTGACGGCTCGGCCTGCCCGAAACCCGCACGTACGCACTCCCAGGAGGCAGCAGTGGCCCGGCGGCCCCTCCCCCGCATTCTGAGCAACGGCGGCGCACAGCTCGCCCGGAGCCGGGAGCTGGCCCGGACGGCGGCCGACGGCGCCACGGACGTCCTCCAGCCCCTCATCACGATCGGGCGCGGTCTGCGCCGGCTGGCCTCGGCCGCCCGGCGCAGATGGACCGAGACCCCCAAGGACCGGCGCGGTGCGCTGCTGTTCCTGGTGGCCTCCGTGGTCCTGGTCGTGGCACTGGCGCCGTACGGCCCGCTGCTCGCCGTCATCGTCCTGATGTCGGCGGCGGCGTGGCAGGGCAGGGACCGCACGCCGCCGCGGCCCGCGGGCCCCGACGACGCGCAGATCCAGCGCCTCAAGTCGCTGTACGAGGCGCTGGTCCCGTACTTCTCGATCGCCGAGGACCCGGATCCGCTCTACGTCCACGGCGGCGCGTGGGAGAAGGCGTTCCCGGCGCACGAGTTCGACGAGGCCGGCCGGGTCACCGAGCTGGTGATCCGCTACCCGGCGTACTTCACGGACGGGGAGGCGCAGTCCCGGGCGCGGATCGAGCACCTGCTCACCGCCAAGGCCGGCCGGGGCCGCGAGTACCACTACACATGGGACGAGGAGGCCAATCACCTCACCCTCACCGTCCTCCCGCCGCTGCCCGCCGACATCGCCGCCCAGCGGTTCGTCACGGCACCGGGCGAGACGGTCCTCGGCTTCACCGACCCGACCCGTGTGCAGCGCACGCTTCCGCTCACCCACGGCGAGGAGCGGCGGGACGTGCCGCCGGTCGTCTGGCGCACGGGCATCCGCTCCACCGAGCCGCATCTGCTGGTCCTCGGGCAGCCGGGCACCGGCACCTCCACGCTGCTGCGCTCGATCGCCCTCCAGGCCCTGCACCACGGCGACCTGGTCATCGTGGACGGCGGCGGCACCGGCGAGTACGCCTGTCTGACCGGACGCGACGGCGTCCTGGCGGTCGAGTGCGGCCTCGCCGGGGCGCTGACCAGCCTCGAGTGGGCCGCCCACGAGACGGAGCGCCGGCTGATCGCCGCCAACCGGGCCCGCCAGGAGGGCCGGCCGGCGCCCGACGACGCCCGGCGTCCGCTGTGGGTCCTCGTGGACCGCCCGAGCGCGTTCACGCACCTCGCCGCCGCGGACGGCCGCAGGGACCCCCAGACCCTGCTGCAGATCCCGCTGCGGCACGGCCGGGCGGCGAACGTGACGGTGGTCGTCGCCGAACAGCTGGACGCGCTGGACGGTCTCGTCGACGCGGTACGGCAGCACACGCGCGCGCGGGTGGTACTCGGCCCGGCCACGGCCGACGAGCTGACCACGGTGCTGGGCGCCGCCCCGCACACGACGCCCGTCGACCAGGTGCCGCCCGGCCGCGGCTACGCCCGCCTCGGCTCGGGCCCGGTGCACCGGCTCCAGGTGCCGGCCACGCCGGACCCCTACGACGACGCGACGAGCGACGCACAGCGGCAGGCGGTCCTCGACCTGCTGCCGCCGCGCACGACGCCCGCCGACGGTGAACAGGCGGCCGTGCCGGCGAAGGCCAGGCCGCACACGATCCTGATCAAGACGAAGGACCTTCCGGCCGAGACGCGGACCGTCTCCACCGAGGGCACGGCGAGGCTCGAGACCAGGTCCCCCGCCGAGAAGACCGGGGAGACCGGGAAGAGGGAGACCGAGGACAGGGAGACCGGGGAGGCCGACGACACCCCGGGCACGTCCGAGCCCGAGCCCGAGCCCGAACCCGACCCCGAGCCGGTCGCGGCGTCCTCGGCGCCGGCGAGGTCCACCGCCGAGGCCGCGCCGGGCGAGAGGGTCGCCGCGGCGGAGACGGCCTGACCCGAACGACGGGCCGTGTCCGCACCGTGCGCGGACACGGCCTACCTAGGCCACGAAGGTGCGGGGCGCCTCGTTCCCCCCGGTGCCGCCGTTCTCCACCAGCCGGGCCGCCGCGGCCAGGCGGACCGCCGCCTCGTCCGCCACGGCTCCGCCGACGGTGAACGGCAGCCGGACATAGCCCTCGAAGGCCCCGTCGACCCCGAATCTCGGCCCGGACGGGACCCGCACCCCGACCCGCTCCCCCGCCTCGGCGAGCCGCGAGCCCGAGAGGCCGCCGGAGCGCACCCACAGGGTGAGGCCGCCGCGGGGCACCTCGAACTCCCAGTCCGGCAGCTCGCGCCGTACCGCCGCCACCAGCTCGTCGCGGTTCTGCCGGGCCTGCTCGCGGCGCATCCGCACCGCCTGCTCCCAGCCGCCCGTGCTGAACAGCCAGTTCACCGCGAGCTGCTCCAGCACCGGCGTGCCCAGGTCGGCGTAGGCGCGCGCGGCGACCAGGCTGCGGATCACGTCGGGGGCGGCGCGGACCCAGCCGATGCGCATCCCGGCCCAGAAGGCCTTGCTGGCCGAGCCGACGGTGACGACCGTGGAGCCGGCCGGGTCGAAGGCACAGACGGGGCGCGGCATCTCGACGTCGTCCTCGAGCCACAGCTCGCTCATCGTCTCGTCCGCGACGAGCACGGTGCCGGCCGAGCGGGCCGCGTCCACCAGCCGGCGCCGCTGGTCGTCGTCGGCGAGCGCGCCGGTGGGGTTGTGGAAGTCGGCGACGACGTAGGCGATGCGGGGCGCCGCCTCCCGCAGCACCTGCCGCCAGCGGTCCACGTCCCAGCCGGTGAGGCCCTCGGCCATCGCGACGGGGACCAGCCGCGCCCCCGCCTCGCGCATCAGCTGGAGGATGTTGGCGTACGACGGCGACTCGACGGCGATGCGCTCGCCGCGGCCCCCGAAGAGGTGGCAGATCGCGTCGATCGCCCCCATGGCACCGGTGGTCACCATGATCTGCTCGGGCATGGTCGGGATGCCGCGCGCGGTGTAACGCTCGGCGATCATCGACCGCAGCGCGGGCAGCCCGGCCGGGTAGTCGCCGTGGGTGTGCGCGTAGGGCGGCAGCTCCTCGAGGGCGCCCTGTACCGCGCGGGTGAGCCAGGGCTCGGGCGCGGGCAGCGCCGCGCAGCCGAGGTCGATCATCGAGCCGAGGGCCTCGGGCGGCAGCGGCTCCAGGCCGCGCGCGGGCAGCGGGTTCCCCGCCGGTACGGCGGTCCAGCTGCCGGCGCCGCGGCGGGACTCCAGGAAGCCCTCGGCGCGCAGGGCCTCGTAGGCGGCGGCGACCGTGGTGCGGCTGACGGTCAGGGCGAGCGCCAGTTCGCGTTCGGCGGGCAGCCGGGCGGCGACCGGCACCCGGCCCTCGAGGACCAGCAGCCGGATGCCGTCGGCGAGCGCGCGGTAGGCGGGCGGGCGGCGGGTGCCGGGTCCTGCCGGGCGGTCCTGCTGGGAGCCGAGGAGCCGGGCGAGCTGGGCCGCCCCCACGGCCGAGGTCCACTGCGCCATGGAAATCAGTCCACCTTCCCCGAATTGGCCATGGTTGGCTCTGCTTCTCAAGCCACAGGGTGTCATGCAGCAGTCCACTACCACCACACAGGGGGCACGTCTTGTCCAGCCGATCCGGACACGCTCGTTTCGCGCGGCGACTGACACAGCTCTACGGCGGCCTCGTGCTCTACGGCGCCAGCTCGGCGCTGCTGGTCAGGTCCGGGCTCGGCCTCGAACCCTGGAACGTGTTGCACCAGGGCCTCGCCGAGCGCGCGGGTCTGTCCATGGGCGTGGTGCTGACCGTCGTGGGCGCGGCCGTGCTGCTGCTGTGGATCCCGCTGCGCCAGCGGCCGGGCCTGGGCACGGTCTCCAACGTGCTGGTGATCGGCGCCGCGATGGACGCCACGCTGGCCGTGGTGCCCGACGGCCACGGCTGGACGCTGCGGATCGCCATGATGGCGGCCGGGATCGTCCTGAACGGCGCGGCGACCGGGCTGTACATCGCGGCCCGGTTCGGACCGGGCCCGCGAGACGGTCTGATGACGGGCCTGAACCGGCGCACGGGCCTGTCGGTGCGCCTGGTGCGCACGGTGCTGGAGGTCACCGTGGTGACGACGGGCTTCGTCCTCGGCGGCACGGTGGGGGTCGGCACCCTCCTGTACGCCCTGGCGATCGGGCCGCTCGCCCAGGTCTTCCTGCGGCTGTTCGCCGTGCCGGCGGCACCGGAGGGCAGCACGGTGGTTGCCGCGGCTCGGCCCTCGCGCGCGATACTGCGGCGGTGACCACCCCGATACGCCACCCCTACCTCGACCATCCCGGTCCGATCGCCTTCGCCCACCGGGGCGGAGCGGAGGACGGCCTGGAGAACACCCTGCGCCAGTTCCGGCGGGCGGTCGACGCCGGCTACCGGTACATCGAGACCGACGTCCACGCCACGCGGGACGGCAGGCTCGTCGCCTTCCACGACGCGACCCTGGACCGGGTGACGGACGGGGCCGGCCGGATCGCCGATCTGCGCTGGGAGGAGGTGCGCCACGCGCGCGTGGCGGGCGAGGAGCCGGTGCCCCTCTTCGAGGAGTTGCTGGAGGCCTTCCCCGAGGTGCGCTGGAACATCGACGTGAAGGCGGAGCCGGCGCTGCGGCCCCTCCTGGAGCTGGTCCGGCGGACGAACGCCTGGGGCCGGATCTGCGTCGGCTCGTTCTCCGAGGCCCGCGTCGTGCGCGCGCAGCGGCTGGCCGGGCCGCGCCTGGCGACCTCGTACGGCACCCGGGGCGTGTTCGCCCTACGGCTGCGCTCCTGGGGCGTGCCGGCCGTGCTGCGCCGCTCGGCCGTGGCCGCACAGGTGCCGGAGGCCCAGTCGGGCGTTCCGGTGGTGGACCACCGGTTCGTGCGCGCCGCCCACGCGCGCGGGCTCCAGGTGCACGTGTGGACGGTGAACGATCCGGCCCGTATGCACCGGCTCCTGGACCTGGGAGTGGATGGCATCATGACCGATCACATCGACACACTGCGCAAGGTCATGGAGGACCGCGGCGTCTGGGTCTGAGCCTCCGGGACCCGTGGCCGGGCACCGGCGGCGGCGCGCGTTCACGGGGAAGCGAGGGCACGGGTGGGCATCGACACCGTGCGGACGGACGCGGCCGACGGGGCCGACGGCCGGCGGCGCGAGCAGCGCGGCTGGTACTTCTACGACTGGGCGTGCTCGGTCTACTCGACGAGCGTGCTCACCGTGTTCCTGGGGCCGTATCTGACGTCGGTCGCCGAGTCGGCGGCGGACGCGGACGGCTATGTGCACCCCCTGGGCATCCCGGTGCGCTCCGGGTCCTTCTTCGCGTACTCGGTGTCCCTGTCGGTGATCGTCGCGGTGCTGGTGATGCCCGTGGTGGGCGCCGCGGCCGACCGTACGGGCCGCAAGAAGCCGCTGCTCGGGGCCGCCGCGTACACCGGGGCGGCGGCGACGGCCGGCATGTTCTTCCTCGACGGCGACCGCTATCTGCTGGGCGGCCTGCTGCTGGTCGTCGCGAACGCCGCGCAGTCGGTGGCGATGATGCTCTACAACTCCTATCTGCCGCAGATCGCGCCGCCCGAGGAGCGCGACGCGGTCTCCTCGCGCGGCTGGGCCTTCGGCTACGCGTCCGGATCGCTGGTCCTGATCGCGAACCTGGTGCTCTACACGGGGCACGCCTCCTTCGGTCTGAGCGAGAGCGAGGCCGTCCGCGTCTGCCTCGCCTCGGCCGGACTGTGGTGGGGCGCCTTCGCGCTCATACCGCTACGGCGGCTGCGCGACCGCCGCGTCGCCGCCCGGGAGGCCGCCCTGCCGGGCTTCCGGCAGCTCGCGGCGACCGTCCGCGACATGCGCCGCCATCCGCTGACCCTGGCCTTCCTGCTGGCCTACCTGGTCTACAACGACGGCATCCAGACGGTGATCTCCCAGGCCTCGGTCTACGGCTCCGAGGAACTGGGGCTCGGGCAGTCCACGCTCATCGTGGCCGTGCTGCTGGTCCAGGTCCTGGCGGTGGTGGGCGCGCTGGCGCTTGGCCGGCTGGCACGGACCTACGGCGCCAAGCGCACCATCCTCGGATCGCTGGTCGCCTGGACGGTCACGCTCGCGGCCGGCTACTTCCTGCCGGCCGGGGCGCCGGCGTGGTTCTTCGTGCTGGCGGCCGGCATCGGCCTGGTCCTCGGCGGCAGCCAGGCGCTGTCCCGCTCGCTCTTCTCCCATCTGGTCCCGCCGGGCAGGGAGGCCGAGTACTTCTCCGCGTACGAGATGAGCGACCGCGGCATGAGCTGGCTCGGGCCGCTGCTGTTCGGCCTCACCTACCAGCTGACCGGGAGCTACCGGGACGCGATCATCTCGCTGGTGGCCTTCTTCGTCATCGGGTTCGTGCTGCTCGCCCGGGTGCCCGTACGGCGTGCGATCGGCGACGCGGGCAACCCGGTACCCGAAAGGATTTAGCACTTGGCACGAAAGGGCGGTAGTGTACGCGTTTGGCCTGCCAGGCGTACCGTTACTGCGCGTCAAAGGTGCCGAAACGCTATGTCGCATCTGGTGACAGAGGTGACAAACCGGACGTCGGCGGGTACTGCACTGGTTGACAAGGCTGCGGCTGCGACGGCGACGCAGGGCCCGGAACGGGGACTCCGGACGGGAATCTTTACCGCCGCCCGGACGTTGACCGGATGACGACGACAGCGACACCTGTCCTGTGGGCGACAAGCCCGGGAGGCACGATTCATGAGTGAGCGAGCTCTTCGCGGCACGCGCCTCGTGGTGACCAGCTACGAGACGGACCGCGGCATCGACCTGGCCCCGCGCCAGGCCGTGGAGTACGCATGCGAGAAGGGGCATCGGTTCGAGATGCCCTTCTCGGTCGAGGCGGAGATCCCGCCGGAGTGGGAGTGCAAGGTCTGCGGGGCCCAGGCACTCCTGGTGGACGGCGACGGCCCTGAGGAGAAGAAGGCCAAGCCCGCGCGTACGCACTGGGACATGCTGATGGAGCGGCGCACCCGCGAGGAGCTCGAAGAGGTCCTCGAGGAGCGACTGGCCGTTCTGCGCTCCGGCGCGATGAACATCGCGGTTCATCCGCGGGACAGCCGCAAGAGTGCATAGTCCCCACGGGGGCTGAGCCGGCTTTCAGCACAGCAAGCGACGCGGGCGCCGTACGTGACTTCACGTGCGGCGCCCGCGCTTTGTCATGCGCTCTCTCGCACGGGCTCTTGCGGCGAGGCGCTCACCGGGCGCGGTCCCGTCAGCGCGTCAGCGGCGGGCGAGGGTCCTGAGGGGCATCGCCCGGTTCGTCCCGGATGACCTCGCCCTGGACGACCTTGCCGTCCGGACGGTGCATACGGGCCTGCCGGAAGGCGTCACCCAGGGTGCCCGGGCCGGCCTCGCGGAGCTTGCGCTCGACGGTGCGCTGCGTGGAGCGGCTCACGGCCTTCTGGACAGGGGGCAGCAGGAGGAGCAGGCCGAGCGCGTCCGAGATCATGCCGGGGATCATCAGGAGCAGGCCGCCCAGCATCGTCAGCCCGTTGCCCTCGCTGTTCGGCCGGGGCGCGGGCATCGCGCCGGGCTGCTGCCGTTGCAGTGTCTCGGTGAGGTCGCGGAAGGCCCGGCGGCCGGCCCGCTTGATCACCACGGAGCCGAGCACCACGCCGCCGACCAGGATGAGGAAGACCACCCACCCGCTGGACGCCCCCGCGACCACGGTCAGCAGCCAGATCTCCAGCACGAGCCACGCGGCGAGGCCCAGCGGCAGGTAGGTGCGCAGCCGGGAGCGCCGGGGCCGGGCGGAGGACCTGGGGGTCTGAGCGCCTGTCGTCATACTCCCAGTGTGCCTGGGCCCGGCTCAGCACGGGATAAGGGGGTGATCAGGCCTTCTCGTCCGGCTCGGCCTTCTCGTCCGGCTCGGCCTTCTCGTCCGGCTCGGCCGGCTGTGCCGGTGCGCTCTTCCCGGCCGGCCCGGCCTCGGCGCCCTGCCGGCCCGGCCCGCCGTCAGGCCCGGCACCGGTCCTGCCGGCGTGCTTGTCGGCGGGCTTGTCGCGGCCCAGGACCTTGCCGACCCGCTCCCCCACCCCCCATGTGGTGACCCGCCAGAGGGCCTCCACGAGGATGTCGCGGCTCATCTTGGAGTCGCCGAGTTCGCGCTCGACGAACGTGATGGGCACCTCGACGACGTGGTAACCGGCCTTGACCGCCCGGCGGGCCAGGTCGACCTGGAAGCAGTAGCCCTGGGAGGCGACCTCGTCCAGGCCGAGCCCCTCCAGGGTCTCCCGGCGAAAGGCGCGGTAGCCGCCCGTGATGTCGCGCAGCGGCAGATCGAGCGCCAGGCGCGAGTACATGCTGCCGCCGCGGGAGATGAACTCGCGGGACTTGGGCCAGTTCACCACCCGGCCGCCGGGCACCCAGCGGGAGCCGAGCACCAGGTCGGCGCCCTTGAGCGCGGTCAGCAGGCGGGGCAGTTCCTCGGGCTGGTGGGAGCCGTCGGCGTCCATCTCGACCAGCACGCCGTACCCGTGCTCCAGGCCCCAGCGGAAGCCCGCGAGGTAGGCGGCGCCCAGCCCCTCCTTGCCCTTGCGGTGCAGGACCTGGACGTGGTCGTCGCCGGCCGCCAGTTCGTCGGCGAGCTTGCCGGTGCCGTCGGGACTGTTGTCGTCGGCCACGAGCACGTGCGCCTCGGGGACCGCCTCGCGCACGCGCCCGACGATCGCCTTGATGTTCTCCGCCTCGTTGTAGGTCGGGATGATCACCAGGGCCGTGCCCAGGGGGCCGAACCGCCTCCCGTGGTCCGCTGCCGCGAGCGTCCCGTCGCCGTCGTTCACTGCTGCCCCTTCATGTCCGTACGCAGAGGACCACCATAGTGGCCGCGGCCTGCGGTGACGTGACAGGACGTGCGATCGGTGGTGTCGACGCCGCGGAACGCGGGTAGGGATGCGCGTTTCGGACCGTTTGCGCGGCGGATGGGGGCCCGGCGCCCTTCGGGCCGGCCCGGGACCCGCTGGCTGCGGGTCGACCGGAAGCCGTTGTCTACTGAGCGCCCGGGCCCCACCCGGGTCACACCTCCCGACCGGCCGTATCGTTCCCCCGCCGTGGCGCGAGCGCTGAGCCTGGCTCCCAGTGGCGGTGCGCCGGTGCGGCACACCGTCCCTGACGCAGCGGCGCCGCGGCGAGTGCGCGGAGGTTTCCCGGTCGGGCGTCCGGTGGTGGACTCCGCCGAACCTACCGGCCCTCCGCAGTCGCCTGTCAACAGTCGTTCGACCTGCGGTTTTCACATCAATGCCCAGGTCAGCGCGGCGGACGCCCCGCGCCCTCGGGTCCCAAGATCACCGCCCCGTCGGCCGTGGAGATCACTCGCCCGGCCGTACGAAGACCGTCCGGCCGCCCACCACGGTGCGCAGGCAGACCGGCAGCTCCCGGCCGGGGGTGAGATCGGGCAGGCCGGGGGTGCCGGAGCGCGGGTCCGTCGACCAGCGCGCGACCCGGTCGTCGGGGGCCTGCACGACCAGGGCGCCGGTGCGCCAGACGGCGTAGTCCGCGGGCGCGCCCGGCACCAGGACGCCCGCGTCGTCCCGGCCGGTCGCCCGCCAGCCGCCACGCGTGTGTGCCGTGAAGGCCGCGCGCACCGAGACGCGGTGCTCCGGCGTGCGGTGGAAGGCTGCGGCACGGACGGTGCCCCACGGGTCGAGGGGGGTGACCGGGCTGTCGGAGCCGAAGGCCAGCGGGACGCCGGCGCGCAGCAGGGCGGCGAAGGGGTTGAGGGTGCAGGCCCGCTCGGCGCCCAGCCGCTGGGCGTACATGCCGTCCTCGCCGCCCCACAGCGCGTCGAAGGCGGGCTGGACGGAGGCGGTCAGACCGAGTTCGGCGAGGGCCGCGACGGTGTCCGGGGTGAGCATCTCGGCGTGCTCGACGCGGTGGCGGGCGGCGCGGACGCGGGCGAGGCCGACCTTCTCCGCGGCGGCACGCACTCCCTCCACGACAGCGGTCACGGCGGCGTCGCCGATGGCGTGGAAGCCCGCCTGGAGGCCCGCCTCGGTGCAGGCGACGACATGGGCGGCGACGTCGGCGGCGTCGAGGTAGGCGGTGCCGGTGTTGTGGCCGGCGTCGGCGTACGGCTCGTGCAGGCAGGCGGTGTGCGAGCCGAGGGCGCCGTCGACGAAGAGGTCGCCCGCGGCGCCGACGGCGCCCAGCTCCCGTGCCTTGTCGACGTCCCGTTCGGCCCAGTAGCCGATCACGCGCGGCCCGTCGCCGGCGGCGGCGAGACGCAGCAGCGCCGTGAGGTCGTCCTCGGAGGAGATCTCCGGGCCTGCGCACTCGTGAACGGTTCCGATGCCGAGGGAGGCGGCGTGCGTGAGCGCGGCGCGCTGGGCCTCGGCGCGCTGGGCGGGGGTGAGGGCGCCCAGCGCGGTGGCCCGCACGGCGTGGTGGTCGCCGGCGGTGAGCGGGCCCTCCGTGCGCGCGACGCCGCCCGGGACCAGGTCGAGCAGTGCGGTGGTGACGACCGCGGAGTGGACGTCGACACGGCTGAGGTAGAGGGGCCGGCCGCCGGTGGCCTCGTCCAGTTCCG
Source organism: Streptomyces sp. NPDC032940 (assembly GCF_040636935.1). Classification (NCBI taxonomy): domain Bacteria; kingdom Bacillati; phylum Actinomycetota; class Actinomycetes; order Kitasatosporales; family Streptomycetaceae; genus Streptomyces; species Streptomyces sp. NPDC032940. The sequence continues at coordinate 36,823 of NZ_JBEZVJ010000008.1, forward strand.
CGCGGGTCGGGGGCAGGCCCTCGGGCCAGCGGGAGGCGTCCCAGCCGTGGCCGAGCAGGACCCGGTCGCCGGGGCGGGCGGCGGCGAAGTCCCGGACGAGGGCGAGGGCCGCCTCGCGGGTGGGGGCGCCGGACAGGTCGAGGCCGGTGAGGGCGAGGCCGGTCGACGTGGTGTGCACATGTGCGTCGGTGAACGCCGGGGTGACCAGCGCGCCGTCCAGGTCGATCACCTCGTCCACGCCGTCCGCGAAGGCGTCCGCGGCACCCTCGGAGCCGACCCAGGCGACCTGGCCGCGTTCGACGACCATGGCCGTCGCGAAGGGGTCGGCGGGACTGTGGACCTCGCCGCGGCGCAGCAGGACGGTGGCGGGCGGGGTGGTGGACTCACTCATGGACACCAGTCTCGCCCCTCGCGCCGGGCGGCCCGCACGCAGGTCGGCGCCGCGCGGGGCCGGGGCGGCGGGACGGGGTCAGATGCGGGGAGGGCGCGCCTCGTAGGGCGTCGAGAGGACCACGGTGGTGCGGGTCGACACACCGGCCAGGGAACGCAGCCGGGCGAGCAGTTCCTCCAGCTCGTGCGGGGTGGCCACGCGGACCTTGAGAATGTAGTTCTCGTCGCCCGCCACGCTGTGGCAGGCCTCGATCTCGGGGACCCCGGCCAGCCGGTCGGCGATGTCGTCGGGCGCGCTGGGGTCGAACGGTTTGACGGAGATGAAGGCGGTCATCGGCAGCCCGACGGCCTCCGGGTCGACGACCGCGGCGTACCCGCGGATGACGCCACGCTGTTCCAGCCGCCGCACCCGCTGGTGCACGGCCGACGTGGACAGGCCCGTGGCCTTGCCCAGGTCGGTGTAGCTCATCCGCCCGTCCTTGACGAGCAGCTGCACGATCTGTCGGTCCAGCTCCTCCATGGCGCAAGAACCTACAGTGCGCTTGATCCCCTCGGAAACCTGAGCAGCCCAGGTCATGCCGGTTCGTGATGTGGGCGGGGGCCGGCGGGCGACGCGGCGGGGACAGAACCACCGCACCGGGCACCTGCGAGTGGCATGTGACCAACGCCACACACTCTGCTCCGTCTCCGTGATGTTCTCGTGATTACCCGGGATGGCGGACGGGAAGTGCTTGCTGTGGCCGAGACCGCAGTGCCGTCCCGGCCCAGCCCGAGGGGGAGAATCCCATGCAGAGTCTTAAGCGCCCTGGCCGTACCGCGCCCAAGCGGCAGCAGCCCGTCGTCGAATCCGTGCCGGAGGGCGTCGATCCCGACGTCTTCGACGACGAGGAGCTCGACGCCTACGACACCTTCGAGATGTACCGGGTGATCTGCCCGGACTGCGCGCAGCCCATCGCCCTGCTGGCGGACGAGGAGGTGCTGCCGGAGCACGCGCTGTGCGCCTCGCCGTGGAACCCGTTCGGGCTGACCGTCTGCGCCGGCACCGGACGCAGGGCCACGGACGCGCGTCCCGCGGACGAGTCCTTCCGGCCCCATGAGCAGGACACCGCCCTGCTGTTGACGCTGCCGCACGGCCTCGACTGGCGGACCCAGCCCTTCTCCCACGTCGGCGGCCCGGGCTCGCGCCCGATGCGGGTGCCGGCGATGTGGCGCGAAGCCGCCTGAGCGACCGCGTCCCCGGGAGCGCCGTTCCCGGTGCACGTCCTTCCGCGCCACGGCACGCAGGCCGCCGTGGCGCGTACGGGTGTGCCGTCGGGCCCGCGCGGGCGCGGCGGACTCCGTGAACGCACGCCCGATTCCGCGGGCCGGTGACCTGTCCGCGCTCCGCGGCGTTGCCCTGGTATGACTCCCACGTACTCGGCGACCGGGAGCCGGCGCCGCGTGTTCGTGCCGGTGCCGACGGAACCGGTGCCACCGGCTCCGCAGCCCCCGGACCCGCCGATCTACCGCGAGTTGATGCGGACCTGGGCCGACCGGGGCCGCACGCTGCCGGGGCGCCACGACCCGGAGTGGGTCCGGCTCGCCGAGCCCCCGCGAGGGCTCGGCGACAGCGTGGCGACCGGTGACTTCAGCGTCACCGGGACCTTCAGCGTCCCTCGGGACCCGCGAGGTGACGGCCGATGACCATCCGCTGGATCTGGTTGGTGCCCTCGACGATCTGCAGGACCTTCGCCTCGCGCATGTAGCGCTCGGCCGGGAAGTCCGCGGTGTAGCCGTACCCGCCGAGGACCTGGACGGCGTCGGTGGTGACCCGCATCGCCGTGTCGGTGCAGAACAGCTTGGCCATGGCGGCCTGCTTGGCGAAGGGCAGACCCGCGTCGCGCAGCCGTGCCGCCGTCAGGTACAGGGAGCGGCCGGCCTCGATCTGGGTGGCCATGTCGGCGAGCAGGAAGCGCAGTCCCTGGAAGTCGGAGATCGGCTTGCCGAACTGCCGTCGCTCGGCCGCGTAGGACACCGCCTCGTCCAGCGCCGCCTGGGCCACGCCGATCGCGCAGGCGGCGATGCCGAGCCGCCCGGAGTCGAGCGCGGACAGGGCGATCGCGAAGCCCTGGCCCTCCTCGCCGAGGCGGCGCGCGTCGGGGACCCGCACGCCGTCGAGGTGGACCTGGGCGGTGGGCGAGCCCTTGAGGCCCATCTTCTTCTCCGGCGCAGCGGCGCTCAGCCCCTCGGCGTCGCCGGGGACGAGGAAGGCGGTGATGCCACGCGGGCCCTCCGCGCCCGTGCGGGCCATGACGGTGTAGAAGTCGGCGATGCCGCCGTGCGTGATCCACGCCTTGGTGCCGGTGAGCACCCAGTCGTCCCCGTCGCGCACGGCCTTGGTGCGCAGGGAGGCGGCGTCCGAGCCGGAGGCCGGCTCGGAGAGGCAGTAGGCGCCGAGCAGACCGCCGCCGAGCATCGCGGGCAGGTGCTCCACCTGCTGCTCCTTGGTGCCGTAGGCGGCGAGCGCGTAGGAGGCGAGGGTGTGCACGCTGACGCCCAGGCCGACGGTGAGCCGGGCCGCGGCGAGCTCCTCCAGGACCTGGAGATAGACCTCGTAGGGCTGCTCGCCGCCGCCGTACTCCGCGTCGTAGGGCAGACCGAGCAGGCCGGAGTCGGAGAGCAGGGTGAAGACCTCGCGCGGGAAGCGTCCGGCGTCCTCCTCCTCGGCCGCGCTCGGGGCGATCTCGCGCTGCGCGATGTCGCGGACGAGCGAGATCAGATCCCGTGCCTCGTCCGTGGGCAGTTGCCGGTCCACCGGCTGCGGGGCGCGGTCGGGCATGGCGACGCTCTCCTCCCTGTCGGGCACATCGGCGGACGTGCGCCTTGGGTGGAGGCGGCTCCGCCTGGTCGTTCGGGCCTGGCCGATGCTCGCACTCCCGGGTCACGGAAGCGGCTGACCAGCGGCTGTGCGCTGTGAGTATGCCCGATCGGACGCATGGAGTCACCAGTTAACGACCGCTTACTTCAAGAAACCTCCGACTCGGCCACGAGGGCCGAATTTTACCGCCTCCCAGGCCATTTGGTCCGAACCATTGACCACACTGGTCTAGTCCTCCTACGGTGACGGACCGGACGCGCTTACCGCGTTCATGCCAATCGGCGAGCGTTCCCTCTTCCCCCCACGAGGAGACACCCGATGCACGTCCCGCACCTGTCCCGCGCCCCCTTCCGGGGGCTGCTCTCCGCCCTGTGTTCCGCCGCCCTCGGCGCCGGGCTGCTCGTCGGCGCCGGCGCCGTGACGGCCACGGGCCCCGCCGCGGCGGCACCGGCGACCCCCACCGCCCAGGAGGCGGCCGGCTCGAAGGTGGTCGGCTACTTCACCGAATGGGGCACCTACGACCGCAAGTACTACGTCAGGAACATCGAGACGTCCGGCTCCGCGGCGAAGCTCACCCACATCAACTACGCGTTCGGCAACGTCACCGGCGGCAAGTGCGCCATGGGCGACGCCTACGCGGCCACCGACCGGGCGTACACCGCCGCCGAGTCCGTCGACGGCGCCGCCGACACCTGGGACCAGCCGCTGCGCGGCAACTTCAACCAGCTGCTCAAGCTGAAGAAGAAGCACCCGGACCTCAAGATCCTGTGGTCCTTCGGCGGCTGGACCTGGTCCGGCGGCTTCGCCGAGGCGGCGAAGAACCCGGCCGCGTTCGCCCAGTCCTGCTACGACCTGGTCGAGAACTCGAAGTGGGCCGACGTCTTCGACGGCATCGACATCGACTGGGAGTACCCGAACGCCTGCGGCCTGACCTGCGACACCAGCGGCCGGGACGCGTTCCGCGAGCTGATGGCGGCGCTGCGCGCCAAGTTCGGCTCCGGCAATCTGGTCACCGCGGCCATCACGGCCGACGCCACGTCCGGCGGCAAGATCGACGCCGCGGACTACGCGGGCGCCGCCCGGTACGTCGACTGGTACAACCCGATGACGTACGACTTCTTCGGCGCCTGGGACGCCGCCGGGCCGACCGCGCCGCACTCGCCGCTGACCTCGTACCCCGGCATTCCGAAGGCGGATTTCCACACCTCGGCGACGATCGCGAAGCTCAAGGGCCTCGGGATTCCGTCCTCGAAGCTGCTGCTCGGCATCGGCTTCTACGGCCGCGGCTGGACCGGCGTCACACAGGCGGCGCCCGGCGGCACCGCCACCGGACCGGCCAGGGGGACGTACGAGAACGGCATCGAGGACTACAAGGTGCTCAAGGCCTCGTGCCCGGCGACCGGCACCGTGGCCGGCACCGCGTACGCCAAGTGCGGGAGCGACTGGTGGAGTTACGACACCCCGGCGACCATCGCGACCAAGACGGCGTACAAGAACGAGCAGGGTCTGGGCGGCACGTTCTTCTGGGAGCTGAGCGGGGACACCACGAACGGTGAGCTGATCAACGCGATCGGCTGACCCGCCGGCGGGGGGCGCGGGGGCGGGGGCCGTTCGGGCCTCCTCCCCCGCGTCAGGCGTCCCGGCGGGCCGGCGGCGGGGCCGGGTAGGCCGGGTCCAGTTCCTCGACGGCGCGCAGGGCACCGCCGAGCGTCTTCACCAGCAGGTCGCGCATGGTCTCGCGGGGCAGACCGGGACGGTCGATCCAGCCCAGGGTGGCGCCCTCGACGCCGCACACCCACGAGAGCAGTCCCATGCGGGCCAGCGGGCCGATGTCGCGCCGGCCGTACGCGCCCTCGGCGATGGTCTCGACGATCGCCTCGCGCACCCCGTCGCGGATGGCGTGCACCTCGGCGTCGAAGCCGACGCCTCCGCTGACGATCGCGCGGTACGCGGCCTGGTGGTGCTCGGCGTAGCGCAGATAGCCGTCGATGGTGCGGTGGACGCGGTCCACCTGCGGCAGTTCCGTCCCGCCGGCCGCGGTGGTGACCAGGCCGGCGACGGAGTCCTGGATGATGGCCAGGTAGTAGCCCCGCTTTGAGCGGAAGTAGTAGTAGATCAGCCCCTTGGCCACGTTCGCCTGCCGGGCGATGTCGTCCATGGACAGCGCGTCGTAGGACCTGTCGGCGAACAACCTGCGCCCGATGGCGATGAGTTCGGCACGGCGGGCGAGTGAACGCTCCGTGTCGCGCACCCGGGGACGGGCGCCGGCACGCTGGTGACTGGCAGTCATTCGACCCTGGTCTCCTACGGGCGGGGGGACGTCCGCAGTATGGCAGGTCGGGTCGTGGGGCAGGTCACACGCGGGCCGGAGCGCGGCCGGGCCGCGATCGGGTCACAGCAGGCCCAGTTGGACCACGAACATCGCGATCACCACGACGAGGGTCCAGCCCATGACGTGCTCGAGGACCTTCGGACCGTCGTCGTCGGGGCCGCCGGTGCGGGCACGGGCGGCGGTGGCGGTGTGTGCGCTCATGACTTCTCGCTGATCTCGAACGGTTGCCGGCCCCCCGCTGACCCTGTCCACCTTGCCACCGTCAGCGGCTTTTGCGGCGGAGACCTTGCTCACAGGGGACGGCCCCCGGCGGAGGCGTCCGCCGGGGGCCGTCGTGCGCCGGCCGGTGTCAGCGCACGCCCACCGCCGCGAGCGCCCTGCGCTGGCGAGGGCTCGGGTGGGCCGGGAAGTACAGGTAGCAGACGCCGCCGGTGCCGGAGACGACCTTGCCACTGGCGTTGTACCGCTTGGTCCTCAGCCAGATGTTCTCCCACTCGCGCCGCTTGTAGACGCGGCGCACGGCCTCGTTGTCGTGCGAGGCGGGGTCGTTGGCGATCACGTCGCCGTCGGCCGTGAAGCCGATCACCGTCATCAGGTGGCCCGAGGTGCCGTACCCGGCCCCGGTCAGCTCCTCCTTCAGGAAGGACTGGGACGTTATGGCCGGGATGCCGGCCGCGATCAGCGTCTCCAGGTCGGTCAGCGAGCCGAGCCGGGTGACCACGCCCTGGAGACCCTTGAAGGTGGCCGCGTAGGCGGCGTTGAAGGGCCAGTTGCCGCAGCCGGCGTACTGGAAGTCGTACGTGTACCGGGCCGCGTGGCAGACCTGCGGGTCGGCGTAGGAGGGGTCGACCCAGGCGAGCTGCTCCTGGGTGAGCCGGCCGCCCCAGTACTCCACGATCATCTGCGAGGAGGTGGGGCTGCACCAGGCCTCGCCGCCGTTGTCGTACTCCGGGTACTGGCCCCTGTGGACCTCCTGGGAGTAGCGCGGGACGCGCAGTTCCCGCGCGAGGCCGGGAGCGGAGGCCGGCACGGTGAAGCGGTCGGGGACGTCGGAACCCATGGCGCCGAGCCGCCAGACGGTGGGGGTGGCCCGCGTGCCGGGGCGGCGGTAGAGGGTGAGCCTGAGCCGGTAGGAGACCAGGCGCAGGCCGGTGGAGGCGTCGTCGATCGAGAAGGTGTCCGTCCAGATACTGCTTCTGCCGTCGCTCTGGTCGTCGACCGAGGTCCGCCGGATGTCCTGGTCGCCGGCGGCCCAGCGGCCCATCACGTACCAGGGCGTGTCCGTGCCGTCCGAGTAGGTGCCCCCGAGCTCGACCTGGAGCCAGGTGCCGTCCGGAGTGTGGGCGTTCCAGGAGGCGATGACCTCCGTCGAGGGCACGGCGAGCCGGTGGCGGGGCGACGTCCAGGTGGCGTACTCCCACGGGGCGGTGGTGCCGGTGTGCGGGTCGGTGTACTCGGCGGTGCCGGCCGCGGCGCCGATGACGACACCGGGCCGGGCGCCGGCGACGGGCCGGGCGCCCCGCGTGGTTCCGCTCCGCCAGTCGTGGAACGTGGTCCAGGCCCGGTAGTCGACCGGCCGGGAGGCGTGGCCGGGCTCCGGGGCCGCGCCGACCGCGGACGGCGCGGCCGCCGCGGTGGCCTGGGCCGCGCCGCCGGCCACCGCGGCGGCGACGGCTGCGGTGAGGACCGTTCTGCGGGACGGCTGTTCGGCTCTGCTCATGGGTGAGAGACCCCCAGGTGTGCGAGTCGGGCGGGTCCGTTGCACGGATGTGCGCCAACTATGGCCGCAGGCTGCCGCTCCTGCCAGCACTTCTGCGCACGCCACGCCATGATTCATTGGTGTCGACCAGTGACACGGGGGGCCGGGGCGTCCCGCACCGGCGGACGGGGCCTAGAGTGCTGGGCGGACACCGGTCCGTCCCTCCGCCTCGCCCCTCCGCTTCTCCCAGGACACCGCCATCCACGACCTCGCCGACCGGATCCGCCGGCTGCCCCCGTCCTGCGGGCCCGTGCGGCTCGTCGGCGTGGACGGGCACGCCGGGTCGGGGAAGTCCACGTTCGCCGGACGACTGGCCGGCGCCTTGGGCGGCACGCCCGTGCTGCACCTGGACGACATCGCCAGCCACGACGAGCTGTTCGGCTGGACCGGCCGGCTGCTGAGCCAGGTGATCGAGCCCCTGCGGCGCGGTGACACGGCGCACTACGCGCCCTACGACTGGCGGGCCCGGCGCTTCGGCGCGCCCCGCGCCCTGCCCCCGGCGCCGGTCGTCCTGATCGAGGGCGTCGGTGCGGGCCGCGGGGAGCTGCGCCCGCACCTGGCCCTGCTGCTGTGGATGGACCTGCCGCCCGAGGAGGCGTGGAACCGCGGACGGGCGCGCGACGGGGCGGAACAGCGGGTGTTCTGGGACGGGTGGATCCCGGCGGAGCGCAGGCACTTCGCCGATGACCCCTCGCGCCCCTTCGCGCGCCTTCTGGTACGCCAGAGGGACGAGGGGTACGAGGTACGTCCGGGGCCCGCCGGACCCGAGAGCCCGGGCACACTTTTTCACGCTGAGTGACGACCCTTCCGCAATGTGTTGAACTTGTGAAGACCGCTCGCCCCCGACTCGCCGGAGCGCCCCAACTCTGCTTGACCCAGGGGCCGTACAGGTCTTACGTTCTGGATGTGCGGTCATTCGGAACCGCACCGCAGACGCGAAGCCCCCGGTTGTTCCCCCGTGACCGGGGGCTTCGTTCTGCCCAGAACTCTCATTTCGACTGCTCCGCGACGCCCGCCGATCACGCTCGGTCACCTCCATGCGCGGGTCCCGTGCGTCGCCACCTCGGGGAACGGGCTCTCCCGGCACCCTTCGGAGGGAAGACCGCCGCGGGTACGATGCCCTCGGTGTGCGACCTACGGACGGCCGGCTGCGCGCACCTGGCAACTCCGGTCGCCCGTACAGCGGTTGGACGCGAAGGCCGGCGGGCGAGGGCCCGGTGGCATACCGACGGGGGCACGGTTCGTGGGGGACGTGATGGACTTCGGCACGCAGGGCCCGCAGGCCCCGGCCGACCTCGCCTGGCTGCGCGGCGTCGACGCCTACACCATGGGGGCATACCCGCAGGCGGAAGAGGAGTTCCGGACCGCCGTGCGCATCGACCCGGCGATGGCCGACGGCTGGCTGGGGCTCCACGCGCTGCGCGTCGACACCACCGACGCCCTGCTGAGGATGTTCCGGCACCGGGACCGCTTCGGCGAACAGCGGGCCCGGCACCGCCGTACGCTCAACTCCTGGTACTGGCTGGGCTGGTGGGTCCAACCCGTGCTGGAGAGCCCGCGCGACCTGCTGCTCGCGCACGCCTCGCACTGGCTGGACGGCCGCCACGTCCCGGAACTGGACCGGGCGCTCGCCGGGCTGCCACCGGTGGACGCCGACCCCCAGGTCCGCTTTCTGCACGCCTGCCGCGCCTACCTCGTCAAGGACTGGGAACAGCTCGTCCGGCACACCGACCCGCTGCTCGGCGATCCCCTGCTGGGCATCGAGGCGGGCCTGTTCAGCGGAATGGCCCGGGTGCGGCTGGAGATGTACGGACAGGCCGAGCCGCTGCTGTCGGCCGCCCTCATGCGGTGCCGCAGCGAGCAGCCGCAGCGCAAGGAGCTGCGCTACTGGCTGGCGCGGGCCCACGAGGGCACGGGCCGCAGCGCGGCGGCCCTGCCCCTGTACCGGGCCGTGCACCGCGTCGACCCGGCGTTCATGGACACCTCGGCCCGGCTGGCGGCGATCGCCGAGAGCGACGGCTACGACGACCCGGGCGACCTCACCGGCCTCGTCCCGGGCGGTGCCGGACCGGACGCCGTGGACGGGGCCGACGGCCTCGACCCGCTCTTCGGCACGGAGGAGCGCGGCCTGAAGCTCTCCGACCCGCAGCCGCCGCCGTCGGGTGTGCTGCCCTCGCTGACCGGGCCGCCGGTGCGCCGGCGGGACGGCGGGCCGGACCCGTCCCTGCCCGCCGGTCCCACGGATCCCGCGTTATTGGAGGAGGCGCTCGCCGAACTGGAGCGCATGGTGGGCCTCGAGCCGGTGAAACGACAGGTCAAGGCCCTGTCCGCGCAGCTGAACATGGCGCGGCTGCGGGCCGGGCAGGGCCTGCCGGTCCAGCCGCCCAAACGCCACTTCGTCTTCTCCGGCCCCTCGGGCACCGGCAAGACGACCGTGGCCCGGATCCTGGGCCGCGTCTTCTACGCCCTCGGCCTGCTCGGCGGCGACCACCTCGTGGAGGCGCAGCGGGCCGACCTGGTCGGCGAGTACCTGGGGCAGACGGCCGTGAAGGCCAACGAGCTGATCGACTCCGCGCTCGGCGGTGTGCTGTTCGTCGACGAGGCGTACTCGCTGGCCAACTCCGGGTACGGCAAGGGCGACGCGTACGGGGACGAGGCGTTGCAGGTGCTGCTGAAGCGGGCCGAGGACAACCGGGACCACCTGGTGGTGATCCTCGCCGGGTACCCGGAGGGTATGGACCGGCTGCTGACCGCCAACCCCGGACTGTCGTCCCGGTTCACCACCCGGGTGGACTTCCCGTCGTACCGGCCGCTGGAGCTGACGGCGATCGGGGAGGTGCTCGCCGCCGAGAACGGGGACGGGTGGGACGAGGAGGCGCTGGACGAGCTGCGGTCGATCGCCGGGCACGTGGTCGATCAGGGGTGGATCGACGAGCTGGGGAACGGGCGGTTTCTGCGGACGCTGTACGAGAAGAGCTGTGCGTACCGGGATCTGCGGTTGTCGGGGTACGGCGGGGCGTTGACGCGGGAGGACCTGGCGACGTTGCGGCTGCCGGATCTGATGCAGGCGTACGGGGAGGTGTTGTCGGGGCGGGGGCCCGCGGACGCGGCAGGCATGTAGGGGTGCTTCCGGTGTTGGTGAGGTGCCCTCGGTGGGGGCGGCACCGGGTGGCTTTTCGCTAGCCCCGCCGTGGGGGTGCCCTGCGCCCACCCCGTGCCGCCCTGGGGGCACCTCCCAGGCCGTTCGGGCACTGGGGGAGGCACGGCTGCCCGCAGCTACGACGGCAGCGGTTGCGGCTGCGGGCGGGCAGGCGCCGCGGCTACGCCGGTACCTCCTCCGGGGTTCCGGTCGTCCTCTGTTCCGTCACTGCCGTCACCTCCCTGTGGGCCGGGTCCCGGACCTCGCCCACCAGGAGTTCGAGGACGTCCTCCAGGGCGACCAGGCCCAGGACCCGGCCGGAGGCGTCGGCCACCTGGGCCAGGTGGGTCGCGGCGCGGCGCATGACGGTGAGGGCGTCGTCGAGCGGGAGTTCCGGGCGGAGCGTCGTCATCGGCCGCCACAGCTGCTGCGGCACGGCACGGTCGGAGTCCTCCACGTCGAGGACGTCCTTGACGTGCAGGTATCCCATGAAGGCGCCCGTGTCCGCCGCGACCGGGAAACGGGAGTACCCGGTGCGGGCGGTGAGCGCGACGATCTCTCCCGGCGTGACGGAGGGGCTGACCGTCACCAGGGACTCGCGCCCGAGGAGCACGTCGGTCACCGGGCGGGAGCCCAGTTCCAGGGCGTCCTCCAGGCGCTCCTGCTCCTCCGGGTCGAGCAGGCCGGCCTGGCCGGCGTCCTCGACCAGCCGGTTGAGCTGCTCGCTGGTGAAGACGGCCTCGACCTCGTCCTTCGGCTCGACGCGGAAGAGCCGAAGGATGCCCTGGGCGCAGGCACCGAGCGCGAGGGTGATCGGCTTGCAGAGGCGGGCGAAGGCGACCAGGCCGGGACTCAGCCACAGGGCGGCCTTCTCGGGGGCGGCCATCGCGAGGTTCTTCGGGACCATCTCGCCGATGACGAGGTGGCAGAAGACGACGGCGGCCAGCGCGATGACGTAGCCGAGCGGGTGGATCATGCCGTGCGGCAGGTGGACCCACTCGAAGACCGGCTCCAGCAGGTGGGCGACCGTGGGCTCGGCGACCGCGCCGAGCGTCAGCGAGCAGACGGTGATGCCGAACTGGGCGGCGGCCATCATCTGCGGCAGCCGCTCCAGTCCGTACAGCACCTGCCGGGCCCGGGCGGTGCCGAGCGGCTCGATCTGGCTGCGGCGCACGGAGACGAGCGCGAACTCGGCGCCGACGAAGAAGCCGTTGGCGAGCACGAGGAGGGCGGCGAAGAGGAGTTGCAGGACGCTCATCGGGCGGCCTCCAGTACCGAGACGGGGGCCGTGCGCACCAGACGTATCCGCTCGGCGCGGTAGTGGCCGACCTGGCGGACGGACAGGCGCCAGCCGGGCAGTTCGGCGCGGTCGCCGACGGCCGGGATGCGGCCGAGCAGGTCGGCGACCAGGCCGGCCACCGTCTCGTACGGCCCCTCGGGCGTCTCCAGGCCGATGCGGCGCAGGACGTCGACGCGGCAGCTGCCGTCGACGTCCCAGGCGGGCCGGCCGTCCTCGGGCGGGGCGGGGGCGAGTTCGGGCGCGTCCAGGCCGTCGTGCTCGTCGCGGACCTCGCCGACGATCTCCTCGACGATGTCCTCCAGGGTGACGACGCCGGCGGTGCCGCCGTACTCGTCGACGACGACCGCGATGGGCTGCTCGCTGCGCAGCCGGGTGAGCAGCGGCCGCACGGGCAGCGTCTCGGGGACGAGCAGGGCGGGGCGGGCGATGCGGCCGGCGGGGGTGCGCAGCCGGTCGTGCACGGGGACCGCGAGGGCGTCCTTGAGGTGGACCATGCCGACGATCTCGTCGATCTTCTCCCGGTAGACGGGGAAGCGGGACAGGCCGGTGGCGCGGGTCAGGTTGACCACGTCCTCGGCGGTCGCCGAGGACTGGAGGGCGCTGACCTTCACACGGGGGGTCATGACGTGCTGGGCGGTCAGTTCGCCCAGGGACAGGGTGCGGACGAAGAGTTCCGCGGTGTCCTGTTCCAGGGCGCCGGCCCGGGCGGAGTGCCGGGCCAGGGACACCAGTTCGCCGGGGGTGCGGGCGGAGGCCAGCTCCTCGGCCGGTTCGATGCCGAGCATGCGCACGAGCCGGTTGGCGACGGTGTTCAGCGCGGAGATCACGGGGCGGAAGAGCCGCGCGAAGACGTGCTGCGGGCCGGCGACGAAGCGCGCGACGTGCAGCGGCTTGGACACGGCCCAGTTCTTGGGCACGAGCTCGCCGATCACCATCTGCACGGCCGAGGCCAGCAGCATGCCGACGACCACGGAGACGCCGGACACGGCGCCGTCGGGGACGCCTATCGCGGTGAACGGGCCGTCCAGCAGCTGGGCGAGGGCCGGTTCGGCGAGCATGCCGACGACGAGGGAGGTGATGGTGATGCCGAGCTGGGTGCCGGAGAGCTGGAAGGACAGCTCCTTGAGGGACTCGACGACCCGGCGGGCACGTCGGTCGCCGTCGGCGGCGGCCTGTTCGGCGTCCGGGCGTTCGACCGTCACGAGGCCGAACTCGGCCGCGACGAAGAAGCCGTTGGCCAGGATCAGCAGGAACGCGGCTGCCAGGAGCAGCAGGGGGGTGGTCATGATGCCGCCGCCTGTGGGGTGTCACGACAGGGGGCGGCGCAGGTACTGCAGGACGATCCGTCCATCGCCGGAGGGAGTCACTCCTCGGGTAGCAGGAACCCCCGCGCACCGGGCGGAGCGACAGGGGTGGAGACGCGACGACCGCGTCTCCGTTCCCAGATTAGTCACGAAAAGGGGGTGTGCGGCAGGGTGGACGCCGCCGAGCCGGTCCCCCGGTTGCTCCCGGGGGGCGTCGCGGGGTCGTGTCCGGTCAGCCGCGCGGTGTCTCGGGGCCGGTGGCGGAGCGGGCCTCCACCAGGGCGCGCAGGGCACGCGCGTCGGCGATGGCACGCTGCTTGGCGATGCCCGGCTGGATGCCGAGCGCGGGCAGGCTGGTGCCGTCGCTGAGGTCGAGGAACACCCACGGGTCGCCGGCGCGGAGGTTGACCCGCAGGATCTCCGGCCACTCCAGGCGCCGCCTGGTCGTGAGGTTGACGACGGTGACGCCCGCCTCGTCGGCGACGACCTTGGGCCGGGACAGCAGGGTGAGGACACCGGCCAGGAGGAGGGCCGTCAGCACGAAGCTCAGGCGCTCCCCCGGGTGGAGCCCCTTCAGCAGCATGCCGATCGACGAGACGGTCACGACGGTGGCCACCGCCAGGCCGAGGAGGACGGCGCGGGTGCGGCCCGGCCGGAATGTGGCGGGCAGGGCGGGCAGGTCCCGTCCGGCGCCCGACGGTGCGTCCGACATGGTGTGTGTGCTCCGGGTCACGCGGATGGAACGAAGGGTGGAAGGGTGGTGCGGATACGGCGGGTCAGAGACGGCAGGCGTGGATGGCCGTGGTCAGGATGGCCCGGGCGCCGATCTCGTACAGGTCGTCCATGATCCGCTGGGCCTCCTTGGAGGGGACCATGGCGCGGACGGCGACCCAGCCCTCGTTGTGCAGCGGGGAGACGGTCGGGGACTCCAGGCCGGGGGTGAGCGCGACGGCCTTCTCCAGCTGCTCGACGCGGCAGTCGTAGTCCATCATCACGTAGGTCCGGGCCACCAGGACGCCCTGGAGGCGGCGCAGGAACTGCTGGACCTTGGACTCCTCCGCGTCGGCTCCGGTACGGCGGATCACGACGGCCTCGGACTGCATGATGGGCTCGCCGAAGACCTCCAGGCCGGCGTTGCGCAGCGAGGTGCCGGTCTCGACGACGTCGGCGATGACCTCGGCGACGCCCAGCTCGATGGCCGTCTCCACGGCGCCGTCGAGGTGGACGACGGCGGCGTCGACGCCGTTCTCGGCGAGGTGGCCGGCGACGATGCCCTCGTAGGAGGTGGCGACGGTCCGGCCCTTGAGGTCCTCGATGCCGTGCGCGGTGCCCGGCTTGGCGGCGAAGCGGAAGGTGGAGCGGGCGAAGCCGAGCGGGAGGATCTCCTCCGCGTCGGCGCCGGAGTCGACCAGCAGGTCCCGGCCGGTGATGCCGATGTCGAGCTTGCCGGAGGAGACGTAGATCGCGATGTCGCGGGGGCGGAGGTAGAAGAACTCCACCTCGTTCACCGGGTCGACGATCCGCAGTTCCTTGGACTCGCGGCGCTGCTGGTAGCCGGCCTCATGCAGCATCTCCCCCGCGGGGCCTGACAGGGAACCCTTGTTGGGGACGGCGATGCGCAGCATGAGGACGGCTTCCTTTGTGTGAAGGGGTGAGAAAGGGGGGTCGGGCTTTACAGGTGGGCGTAGACGTCGTCCAGGGAGATCCCGCGGGCGACCATCATCACCTGGACGTGGTACAGCAGCTGGGAGATCTCCTCGGCCGCGGCGTCCTTGCCCTCGTACTCGGCGGCCATCCAGACCTCGGCGGCCTCCTCGACGACCTTCTTGCCGATGGCATGGACCCCCTTGTCCACCAGCTCGGCGGTGCGGGAGGTGGCGGGGTCGCCGCTGGCGGCCTTGTGCTGGAGCTCGGTGAAGAGCTCCTCGAAAGTCTTCTTGGACATGGTGCCGACCACTTTACGGGTTGTGTGGCCGACCTATCGCCAGGGTTCAGATACTGAGCGGAGCGTAGCCGCCGTGGCGACGGCCGCGGTCACCGCCTCGTGGCCCTTGTCCTCGCTGGAGCCCTCGATGCCGGCCCGGTCCAGGGCCTGCTCCTCGGTGTCGCAGGTGAGCACGCCGAAGCCGACGGGCACACCGGTGTCGACGGACACCTGGACCAGGCCCTGGGTGACGCCCTGGCACACGTAGTCGAAGTGGGGGGTGCCGCCGCGGATGACGACGCCGAGGGCGACGATCGCGTCGTAGCCGCGGCCGGCGAGGACCTTGGCGACCACCGGGAGCTCGAAGCTGCCGGGGACCCTGAGCAGGGTCGGCTCGTCGATCCCGAGCTCGTGCAGGGCGCGCAGGGCGCCGTCCACCAGTCCGTCCATCACCTTGTCGTGCCACAGCGACGCGATGACGGCGACCCTGAGGTCCCCGACGTTGCGTACGGTCAGTTCCGGTGCACCCTTGCCGCTCACGTGTCTCCTAAGGTCCCTTGCTTACTGGTTGCCGCAGGTGGACACGGGCGTCGTGTCCAGCCAGGGCAGGTCGTGCCCCATCCGGTCCCGCTTGGTGCGCAGGTAGCGGAGGTTGTGCTCGCCGGCCTGGACGGGCATCGGCTCGCGGCCGGTGACGTCGATGCCGTGCCGCTCGAGGGCGTCGGACTTGTCGGGGTTGTTGGTCATCAGCCGTACGGCGCGCACGCCGAGGTCGGTGAGGATCTGGGCGCCGGCGCCGTAGTCGCGGGCGTCGGCGGGCAGACCGAGCTCCAGGTTGGCGTCGAGGGTGTCCCGGCCGCGCTCCTGCAGTTCGTAGGCGCGCAGTTTGGACATCAGGCCGATGCCGCGTCCCTCGTGGCCGCGGAGGTAGACCACCACGCCCCTGCCCTCGGCCTGGATGCGGTCCAGGGAGGCGTCGAGCTGAGGGCCGCAGTCGCAGCGCTGGGAGCCGAAGACGTCGCCGGTGAGGCACTCGGAGTGGATGCGGACCAGGACGTCCTTGCCGTCGCCGATCTCGCCGTGGACGAGGGCGACGTGCTCGACGCCGTCGACGGTGGAGCGGTAGCCGTACGCCGTGAACTCGCCGTGCCGGGTGGGCAGGTGGACCTCGGCCTCGCGACGGACGGTGGGTTCGGCGCTGCGGCGGTAGGCGATCAGGTCCTCGATGGAGATGATCGTCAGGCCGTGCTTGCGGGCGAAGGGGATGAGTTCGGGCAGCCGCAGCATGCGCCCGTCCTCGCCGGCGATCTCGACGATGGCGCCGGCCGGGCGCAGGCCCGCGAGGCGGGCGAGGTCGACGGCGGCCTCGGTGTGGCCGTCGCGGACGAGCACGCCGCCGGAGCGGGCGCGCAGCGGGAAGATGTGGCCGGGCCGGACCAGGTCGGTCGGCTCGGCGGTGCCGCTCGCCAGGAGCCGGAGGGTGGTGGCACGGTCGGAGGCCGAGATGCCGGTGCTCACCCCGTGGGCGGCCGTGGCGTCCACGGAGACCGTGAAGGCGGTCTTCATCGACTCGGTGTTGTCGTCGACCATCTGCGGGAGCCGGAGCCGGTCGAGTTCGTCGCCCTCCATGGGGGCGCAGATCAGGCCTCGGCACTCGCTCATCATGAAGGCGACGATCTCCTCGGTCGCCTTCTCAGCGGCGATGACGAGGTCGCCCTCGTTCTCGCGGTTCTCGTCGTCGACGACGACGACCGGGCGGCCGGCCGCGATGTCGGCGACGGCCTGCTCGACCGGGTCGAGCGAGAGGTCGTCGATGCCGTCGGTGCTGTAGAGGATGGGTGCCGTGCTCATGCGGGCGCTCCTTCCGGGACGGGCCGCGTCGCGGTGCGCGAGCGCAGCCACCAGTCGCGCAGGCCCCACAGGACGAGCGCGCCGTAGAGGACGTAGACGAAGCCGGAGAAGGCGAAGCCGTTGGCGAAGTTCAGCGGGACGCCGACCAGGTCGACGAGCAGCCAGGCGAACCAGAACTCGACCATGCCGCGGGCCTGGGCGTACATGGCGACGACGGTGCCGACGAAGATGTACGCGTCCGGCCAGGGGTCCCAGGACAGGGCCGGGAAGGCGGTGAACAGGCCGCCGACGGTGAGGGTGCCGAGGGCGGCGGCGCCGGCCAGGGCGCCGCGTTCGCGCCAGGTGGCGAAGCGGACGGCGATGGAGCCGTCCTGGCTCTGCTGCCGGCCGCGGTTCCACTGCCAGAAGCCCCAGGCGGCGACGACCATGACCACGATCTGCTTGCCGGCGCTGCCGGAGAGGTGGGCGGTGGCGAAGGCGGCGAAGAGGATGAGCCCGGAGACGAACTGCACGGGCCAGGTCCAGATGGAGCGCCGCCAGCCGAGGGCGAGGCCGAGCAGACCGATCACGTTGCCGATCATGTCCGACCACTTGATGTGCTGGTCGAGGAGCGTGAAGGCCTCGGAGTTGAGCCAGTTCACTTGCTTCCCCCCTGGGAGCCGAGCAGCCGCTCGACGTACTTGGCGATGACGTCCACCTCGAGGTTGACCGGGTCGCCGGGCTGCTTGAGGCCGAGCGTGGTCAGGGCGAGGGTGGTGGGGATGAGGCTGACGGTGAAGAAGTCGGGCCCGGCGTCGACGACGGTGAGGCTGATGCCGTCGACGGTGATGGAGCCCTTCTCGACGACGTAGCGCGCGAGGTCGGCGGGCAGGGAGACCTTGACGATCTCCCAGTGCTCGGAGGGCTTGCGCTCGAGGATCTCGCCGGTGCCGTCGACGTGGCCCTGCACGATGTGGCCGCCGAGCCGGGCTCCCACGGCGGTGGGGCGCTCCAGGTTGACGCGGGAGCCGACGGCGAGAACGCCGAGGCTGGAGCGGTTCAGGGTCTCGGCCATCACGTCGGCGGTGAACTCGTCACCCTCGTGGTCGACGACGGTGAGGCAGACGCCGTTGACGGCGATGGAGTCTCCGTGCTGTGCGCCCTGGGTGACCACGGGGCCGCGCAGGCGGAAGCGACAGGCGTCGTCGAGGGTCTCGACAGCGGTGATCTCGCCCAGCTCTTCGACGATTCCGGTGAACACTTCCCGGGTCCTCCTGCCTCTTCGGGCACGGACTCCGGGGCTGTCGACGAACGACAGAAGAGACGAGCGAGGACACCGGGAGCGACGCCGGACGGGGCCCGTCCATGGCGGACGAGCCCAGAGATCGGCGGCGCGCACGAATGCCCGCCCGCCGCGCACTGCCTCCCATCCGGACTTTAACCGTCGGTCCAGGAATTTCACCTGGTCAACCGGCCGCTGGAAGCGACCGGGTCGCGGACTGTAACCGCCGGTTCGGACTTTCACCGACCCCGGAGTGCGCTGCTTCTGGTACAGGGCCAGTGTGCCACGACCGGCCCGCAGTCATGCCGACCGAGGGTGTGGGGTGACTCACAGATTGCCGCCACGGGTCACCCCACCCCGCCGCACACACCCTCACGGGGGGCCAACTTCCCCAGCTGGGCCCCCTCTTGAGATTGGTCCATACCTATTGACTCACTGGTCTAGTCCTCTCTAGGGTCTGCGCAACTTCCGTGGAGAGGAACTCGACTGTGCCTTCCGCCTCACGCTCCAGATCCCGTCACCGGGCGGGAGCGGCCCTGTTCGCCGGTGCCGCCGCCGTCGCGGGCCTGCTGCTCGCCGGTCTCCCGGCGACCGCGTCACAGGCCGCCGACCAGGAGTCCTGCCGGCCCGACGGCCTGTACCGGACCCCCGGCGTCGACGTCCCCTACTGCTCGGTCTACGACGCCGAGGGCAGGGAGAAGATGGGCGCCGACCACCCCCGCCGGGTGATCGGCTACTTCACCGGCTGGCGCACCGGCAAGGACGGCAAGCCCGCCTACCTGGCCTCGGACATCCCGTGGGACAAGGTCACCCACATCAACTACGCGTTCGCGCACGTCGACGGCGGCAACAGGCTCTCCGTGGGCTCGGACGGCGAGAAGAACGCGGCGACGGGCATGACCTGGCCCGGGGTCGCGGGCGCCGAGATGGACCCGGACCTGCCCTACCAGGGCCACTTCAATCTGCTGAACAAGTTCAAGAAGCAGCACCCGAACGTCAAGACGATGATCTCGGTGGGCGGCTGGGCCGAGACCGGCGGCTACTTCGCGGACGACGGCTCGCGTGTGGACTCGGGCGGCTTCTACTCGATGGCCACCAACGCCGACGGCTCGGTCAACCAGGCCGGCATCGACACCTTCGCCGACTCGGCCGTCGACTTCGTCCGGAAGTACGGCTTCAACGGTGTCGACATCGACTACGAGTACCCGACCACGATGAAGGACGCGGGCAACCCGCTCGACTGGACCTTCGCGGGCGGCCGCCGGGCCGGGCTGGTCAAGGGCTACGCGGCGCTGATGAAGACGCTGCGCGAGAAACTCGACCGCGCCGGGGCCGCGGACGGCAGGCACTACCTCCTCTCCGTCGCCGCGCCGTCCTCCGGGTACCTGCTGCGCGGCATGGAGACCTTCCAGGTCCAGAAGTACCTGGACTACGTCAACATCATGTCGTACGACCTGCACGGCGCCTGGAACGAGTACGTCGGTCCGAACGCCTCCCTCTTCGACGACGGCAAGGACGCCGAACTCGCCTCCGCGGGCGTCTACTCCACCTCCCAGTACGGCGGCATCGGCTACCTCAACACCGACTGGGCCTACCACTACTTCCGCGGCTCCATGCCGGCCGGGCGCATCAACATCGGGCTGCCGTACTACACACGCGGCTTCAAGAACGTCACCGGCGGCACCGACGGACTGTGGGGCAAGGCGGCCGCCACGAGCTGCCCGGCGGGCTCCGGGCTGGCCAAGTGCGGTGACGGAGCGGTCGGCATCGACAACCTGTGGCACGACCTGGACAGCAACGGCAAGGAGTCCCCGGCGGGCTCCAACCCGATGTGGCACGCCAAGAACCTGGAGAAGGGCGTCGTCGGCGACTACGTGACCGACTACGGCTTCCCGGCCGGCACGAAGCTGACCGGCACCTACGCCCGCAAGTACGACGCCACGCTGGTCGCACCGTGGCTGTGGAACGCGGAGAAGAAGGTCTTCCTGTCCACCGAGGACGAGCAGTCGGTCAAGGCCAAGGCGGACTACGTCGTGGACCGCGGCATCGGCGGCACGATGGTGTGGGAGCTCGCGGGCGACTACGCCTGGAACGCGGGCAAGGGTCAGTACGAGCCGGGCTCGACGCTGACCGGCACGATGTACGACACCTTCAAGTCGGCCGCGCCGTACGGGGCGAAGCGGTCGACGACCGACCTGCCGGCCGAGGCGCTGGAGATCGACGTGGAGTTCGGGCAGTTCCCGCTCGGCGACTCCAACTACCCGATCGGCCCGAAGCTGAAGATCACCAACAACACGGGCACGACGCTGCCCGGCGGCACGGAGTTCCAGTTCGACTACGGCACCTCCGCGCCCGGCAACGCCAAGGACCAGTCCGGCTGGGGCACCACGGTCGTCCGCAGCGGCCACACCGGCTCCAACGTGGGCGGCCTGAAGGGCGACCACCACCGCGTCTCGCTGAAGCTGCCGGCCTGGCAGTCGCTGGCGCCGGGAGCCTCCACGACCGTGGACTTCGTGTACTACCTGCCGGTGTCGACGCCGTCGAACTGGACGGTGACCTTCGGCGGGAAGTCCTACGCCCTGGCCGGTGACCTGGCCCGGGGCACCACCGTGGTGGACCCCGGCACGCCGGTCCCGACGCCCACGCCGACGGGCCCCGGGTCCCCGGGCCCGACCCCGACGGGCGGCACGGGTGAGTGCGCCGCCCCGGCCTGGAGTGCGGCCGACGCGTTCGGTGCGGGCACCACGGTCTCCCACGAGGGGCACTCCTGGAAGTCCAAGTGGTGGACGAAGGGCGAGGAGCCCGGCACCACTGGGGAGTGGGGCGTCTGGCAGGACCTCGGCGCCTGCTGAGCCCCCGCGGATCCGGCCCGGCGGCGGTGACGACGGCCCTTGCCCGCCGCCGGGCCTTCCCACGCGTGACACCGGTCCGGTCGGGGCCGGTGTCACGTTTTCGGCGTGCTGATCCGTCCGAGCGGACGACAGGGTGTTCCCCTCGGGAGCACCGTCCGTCCGAAGGGACTGAACAGCATGACCACGATCCTGGTGACCGGCGGCACCGGCACGCTCGGCCGGTTCGTCACCGAGCGGCTGCGCGCCGACGGCCACGAGGTGCGGGTGCTCAGCCGGCACGCCCAGCCGTACGCCGTCGACCTGCGCAAGGGCGGCGCGGGCCTGGACGCGGCGCTCGACGGCGTCGGCACGGTCGTGCACTGCGCGAGCACGCAGACCGGCGGCGACGAGCGGGCGGCCGCGAACCTGCTGGCGGCGGCCCGGCGGGCCGGGGTGCGGCACGTGGTGTACATCTCGATCGTCGGCGTCGACCGGGTGCCGCTCGGCTACTACCGCACCAAGCTGGCCGTCGAGCGGCTCGTCGAGGAGTCCGGGCTGGGGTGGACGGTGCTGCGGACGACGCAGTTCCACGACCTGGTGGTGCGGCTGCTCCAGGGCCTGGCCAAGGCGCCGGTCGTACTGCTGCCCGCGCACGTCGCCGACCAGCCGGTCGAGGCGCGGGAGGTCGCGGGCCGGCTCGCCGAGCTGGCGGCCGGCGAGCCCGCCGGGCGGGTCCCGGACCTGGGCGGTCCCGAGGTGCGGAGCTTCGAGTCGCTCGCCCGCGCCTGGCTGGCCGCGACGGGACGCCGGCGGGCCGTGGTGAACGTGCCGCTCGCCGGGAAGACGTACCGCGCGTTCCGCTCGGGCGGCCACCTGGCGCCGGAGCGGGCGCTGGGCAAGGGCACCTTCGAGGAGCATCTGGCGGCACGGTCCGGGGGCGGGCGCGGCTGACCGAGCCGGTGGGACCACGGCGTTCCACGCAGTCCGGCCCGGCCGGGACGGGTTCAGTGCTCCCGCGGTCCGAACAGGTCGTCCTGGGCCCGGTCCCGGGCGGTCAGCAGCGCCCCGCGCAGTACCGCGCCGCCGCCCAGGGTGCCGGCGCGCACCTCGGTCGCGAGCGGTGACATCCGGGCGAGGCGGTCCCGTACCCGGGCTGCGAGCGCCTCCCCGCCGGCCCGGCCGGTCTCACCGGCCAGCACGACGCAGCCGGGGTCCAGGACGGAGACGACGGCGGCGGCGCCGAGCGCGATCCGGTCGGCGAGGGCGTCGAGGAACCGGTCGGCCGCCGGGTCGCCGCCCACCCCGCCCACCGCCGCCCGCACCAGGGCCGCCGCGTGCGGCTCCCTTCCCACGGGGTCCGCCGTCACGCCGTGCCGCGCCGCGAGGGCGGCCACCGCGGCCGCCCCGGTCATGGAGTGGAAGCCGCCCGCGCAGTCGGTGGCCGACGGCACGCCCGACGTGCCGGGCACCGGCAGGAAGCCCAGCTCGCCGGCGCCGCCGGAGGCACCGCGCCGCAGCACGCCGTCGAGGACGACCGCGCCGCCGACGCCCAGACCGAGCCACAGCAGCACGAACGTGTCCCGGTCGCGGGCCGCGCCGTCGCGCTGCTCGGCCAGGGCGGCGAGGTTGGTCTCGTTCTCGACGCCGACCCGCGCTCCGGGCAGCCGCTCCCGCAGTGCGGCCACCAGGCGCCGGTGCCACTCGGGCAGGCCGGTGGAGTCGTGGAGTTCGCCGCTGGCCGGGTCGATCAGGCCGGGGGCGCCGACGCAGACCGTGTGCAGCCGGTCGGCCCCCGCCTCCTTCGCCGTGCGCTCGACCAGCGTGACGGCCTGTTCCACCGCGGGGCCCGTCCCGGTGCCGTCGCCGATCGGCACGGACGCCTCGGCGAGGACCCGGCCGAGCAGGTCCGACACGAGGACGGAGACGCTCTCGGTGCGCACGTCCAGGGCGGCCAGGTGGGCCCGGCCGGCGACGATGCCGTACAGCTTGGCGTTCGGCCCGCGGCGCTGCTCCCCCGACTCCCCCGTCACCTCGATCAGACCGGATGCGGTGAGGCGTTCGACGAGGTCGGCGACGGTGGGCCGGGAGAGGCCGGTGAGCTGTTTCAGCTGCGCGGCCGTCAACGGGCCCTCCTGCTGGAGCAGACGCAGGGCGAGCCGGTCGTTGATGGCCCGGGCGGTGCTCGGGGATGCGGGCATGCCGGGATCCTTCCAGATCGGCGGGTGGAGAGTCGCGCCGAGAACTCACTATCTATCAGGCAGGGTTCCTGATAGTTTACGCGGCGCGACGCACCGGTGGAACGGACGAGCGGACCCGACGGAGGAGCCGAGAGTATGAGCACAGTGGTCTACGCGCACCGTGAGGTGAGGCGCGCCCGGTACGCCGTGGCCGCCGTGTTCGCCGTGCACGGCGCGGTCACCGGCTCGTTCGCGACCCGGGTGCCCTGGATCCAGGACCACGCCGGGGTGAGCGCGGGCCAGCTCGGCCTCGCGCTGGCCTTTCCCGCGCTCGGCGCCTCCGTCGCCATGCCGCTGGCCGGCAGCGTCAGCCACCGCTTCGGCGCCCGCACCGCCCTGCGCGGCCTGCTCGCCCTGTGGACGCTGGCCCTGGTCCTGCCCTCCCTCGCCCCGAATCTGCTCACCCTGTGCCTCGCCCTGTTCGTCTACGGCGCCACGGCCGGCATGTCGGACGTGGCGATGAACGCGCTCGGCGTCGAGGTGGAGAACCGGCTCGACCGGTCGATCATGTCCGGGCTGCACGGCATGTGGAGCGCGGGAGCCCTGACCGGCTCGGCGGCCGGCACCCTCGCCGCCCACCTGGGCGCGGACGCGCGGCTGCACCACGTGCTGGCCGCGGGGGTGCTGACGGTGCTGGGGCTGGTGGCCTGCACCTGGGTGCTGGACCTCCAGCCCGCGGAGGACGAGGACCCGCCGCCGCGGTTCGCGCTGCCGCCCCGGTCGGCGCTGCTGATCGGCGCGGTCGGCTTCTGCGCGGTGTTCGCGGAGGGCGCGAGCCTGGACTGGTCGGCGGTCTACCTGCGGGACCAGTTGGAGACCTCGGCCGGTCTCGCGGCGGCCTGCACGACGGGCTTCACGCTCACCATGGCCGTGGCCCGGCTGGCCGGGGACAAGGTGGTGGACCGCTTCGGCGCCGTGCGCACGGTCCGGGTGAGCGGCGTGCTGGCCACGCTCGGCGGTCTGCTCGTGGTCGTCGGCGGGCATCCGGCGGTGGCGATGACCGGCTTCGCGCTGATGGGTCTCGGCATCGCGGTCGTCGTCCCGCTGTGCTTCGCGGCGGCGGGCCGGGCCGGTTCCAACCCGAGCCTCGCCATCGCGGGCGTCGCGACCATCACGTACACGTCCGGGCTGGTGGCGCCGAGCGCGATCGGCGGCCTGGCGCAGGCGACCAGCCTGGTGGTGTCCTTCGGCCTGGTGACCGTGCTGGCCTGCTGTCTGGTGCTGTTCGCGAAGGTGCTGCGGGCCGGCGACCGCGACCGGCCGAAGATCAGTCCGCCGAGCGCAGCAGTGCCCGACCGGCAGCCCTGAAGGTCTCGCTCCACGGCGCCGGGCGCAGCGTGGCGGCGTCCAGCCGGACCAGCACCCGGGTGCCGCGGGCGTAGGTGACGGCACCGTCCGCCGAGCAGAACCGGAAGCCGTACGTCAGCCCGGTCGTGCCGAGCCGCTCCAGCCAGAGGTGGACGGCGTACGCGCCGGGCCTGGTGACCGGCGCCTCGTAGCTGACGGTCAGCTCCTTGACCGCGTTGCAGGCGTCGCCGGCCGCCGCCCAGTCGCCCTCGAAGCGGAAGCCGTGCTCGGTCCACAGCTCGGCCCAGGCCCGCTCGGCCAGCACGGGGTAGCGGGCGTTGTGCAGCAGGCCGAGGGCGTCCAGGTCGTCGAAGTGGACGGTGACGGGGACGAGCCTGCCGTAGGACAGGGCGGGGACGGCGGGGGCTTCGGCGGTCACGGGCGGGGCTCCTGGGGTGTGCTCTGCGGTGTCGCATACGCGGTTCCCTCCATCCTAAGCGGACGCTCAGCGGCGTCGGTCGTGGGGAAGGCGCTGGTCAGCGGGAGGCGTGGCGCGGGGGACGGCCGGCTACCCCCGACAATGGTGCGGACAGTCCTCACGTACAGCAGAAAGCGAAACCTCACCATGGACCTCGGCGTGCGCTGGAAGCTGCACGGGGACGGGAAGGTACCCGCCCCCGGAGCGGTGGTCCGCCCCGACGAACGGCTCTCGTGGCCCCGCACGGCCGGGCTCGGCGCCCAGCACGTGGTGGCCATGTTCGGGGCGTCCTTCGTGGCTCCGGTCCTGATGGGCCTGGACCCCAACCTCGCGATCATGATGTCGGGCGTGGCGACCGTCATCTTCCTGCTCGCCACCCGCGGCCGGGTGCCCAGCTACCTCGGCTGCTCGCTCTCCTTCGTCGGCGTCGCCGCAGTGATCCGGGCGCAGGGCGGCACCAGCGCCACGGTGACCGGCGCGGTGCTCGTCGTCGGCGCCGTGCTGTTCCTGGTGGGTCTCGCGGTGCAGCGGTTCGGGGCGCGGATCATCCACGCCGCGATGCCGCCGATCGTCACCGGCGCGGTGGTGATGCTGATCGGCTTCAACCTGGCGCCCGTCACCGCCTCGACCTACTGGCCGCAGGACCAGTGGACGGCGCTGCTGGTGATGCTGTTCACCGGTCTGGCCGTGGTCTGTCTGCGCGGTTTCTGGTCCCGGATCGCGATCTTCCTGGGGCTGGTCTTCGGTTATGCCCTGTCGTGGGCGCTGGACCGGATCTTCGGCAAGATCCACTCGGTGGACGGCAGCGGCAAGGTGACCGACCACTGGCGGCTGGACTTCTCCGCCGTCGGCCAGGCCGACTGGATCGGGCTGCCGTCCTTCCACGGGCCGAGCTTCGAGTGGTCGGCGATCCTGGTCGCGCTGCCCGTCGTCATCGCGCTGATCGCGGAGAACGCGGGGCACGTCAAGGCGGTCGGCGAGATGACCGGCGACTCCCTCGACGACAAGCTGGGCACGGCGATCTCCGCGGACGGCGTCGGCTCGATGCTGTCCACCGCGGTCGGCGGCCCGCCCAACACCACGTACTCCGAGAACATCGGTGTGATGGCCGCGACCCGGGTCTACTCGACGGCGGCCTACTGGGCCGCCGCCGGTTTCGCCCTGCTGTTCGGCCTCTGCCCGAAGTTCGGCGCGGTCGTCGCCGCGATCCCCGGCGGCGTGCTCGGCGGCATCACGGTCATCCTGTACGGCATGATCGGCCTGCTCGGCGCGCAGATCTGGATCAACGCCGAGGTGGACCTGCGCAATCCGCTGAACCTGGTGCCGGCCGCAGCGGGCATCATCATCGGCGTCGGCAACGTCAGCATGGAGTTCACCGACACCTTCTCCCTCAGCGGCATCGCGCTGGGCACCCTGGTCGTCATCACCGGCTACCACGCGCTGCGCGCCTTCGCCCCGGCCCACCTCAAGACGCAGCAGCCGCTGCTGGACGAGGGGACGTCGTCGTACGACGCGGGGACCGGGAACGGCGGCGACGACGGGCCTCAGCGCGCCAAGTCGTAGGCGTACGACGGGGTGAAGGTGCCCGGCGACCCCTTGCAGCCGTCCGACTCGCCCGGCAGCTTGACCCACAGGTAGGCGTCGATGCGCCCCATGCCGGTGCTCAGGGTCGGTGCCCGCCCGAGCTTGCGGCCGTCGGGGTCGCACCACTCGCCGTCGGGCGGGGCACCGTTGCCGTTGCGGCTGGTGTCGATGACGGCGCCCAGGCTCGCCGGGCCGCCGAGGGCGTCGAGGACCGCACGGTCGTGTGCGACCTCGTCGGCGGTGCCGTGGAAGTTGGAGACGTTGCTGAAGACGCCGTCCGAGGAGGCGGCGGAGGCGGCACCGGCCTGCCTGAGCCAGCCCGCCTGCCTGGCGGGCGCGTGCCAGCCGGAGTGGCCCGCGTCGAAGTAGACGCGGGCCTTCGGGTCGGCGTCCTTCATGACGCGGCCGGCCCGGGCCAGGGAGGCGAAGCGGTCGGCCCGGTCACCGGCGGACAGGCACTCGGCCTGCGACACCGAGTCGGGCTCGAGGACGACGATGACCTCGCCGGAGCCCAGCCCGGCGGCGAACCGGTCGATCCAGTCGTCGTAGGCGCCGAGGTCCGGCGCGCCGCCCTCCGAGTACCCCCCGCAGTCGCGGTCGGGTATCACGTACGGCACGACCACCGGCACCCTGCCCTGGGCGGCGGCGCCCGAGGTGACCGCCCGGACCCGTGAGGTGATGTTGTCCGGCGTGAAGTCGGCGAACCACACGGCGGCCGGGTGGGCGGCGATACGGGACTCGATGACGTCCTGGCGCGGGTCGTCGGGGTGGGCCCTGACCCACTCGAGGACCTGGGAGTCGGGGTGCCGGTAGAGCCGGGCGGAGGCCGCGGTGGTGGTCCGGGGCTTCTTCCGCTCGGTCTTCCTCGGCGAGGGGCTGGGGCTCGCCTTCTTCGACGGGGAGGGCGAGGCGGAGGCCGAGGGCGACGCCGGGGCGGAGGGGCTCGGTGTGTGGGGCAGCGAGTCCAGCCGCGGCGACCGCGTCACCTGCGGCCGCGCCGCGTCGCCGCCGCGCTCGTCGCCGCCGAGTGCGCTCAGCATGCCGGTCGCGGTGCCGACCGCGACGACGACGGACGCCGCCGCGACCATCGCGCCGCGGCGTGCGGCGCGCCTGCGCTCCGCCTTGCGAGCGGCCAGACGCCGGGCACGAAGGCCTGACACGTACGTTCCCCCTCCCCCGCACGGCGGGCGCGTTCCCCCGTTCTGGGGAAGCGTCGGGCCCGCCGGCACTCCTGACACCCTAAAGCTGGGACCCTGCCGCCATGGCGTACTGCGAGCAAGTCCCGACGGCGTCCCGGACGGTGGACACGGTCCTGAGCCGGATGCGCGCCCTCGACGCCACGCTGCCGGAGCGGGACGGGCTGGCCGTCTTCAACGGCGTCTACCTGGCGGTCACGGAGGCGGTCGACCGGCAGATCGACCGGGGGCTGTTCCCGGACGCCCGGGCCGCGATCGCGCTGGACGTGCGGTTCGCCGAGCGGTATCTGGCCGCCGTCGACGCCCTGGAGAGCGGGCGCAGGCCACCCGCGTGCTGGCGGCCCCTGTTCCAGTTCCGCCGCCATCCCGGCGTACGGCCGCTGCAGTTCGCGCTGGCGGGCATCAACGCGCACATCGGGCACGACCTCGCGCTGGCCGTGGTGGACACCTGTCGTACGCTCGGCTGCGAACCCGTCGACCTGGAGGACGAGTTCGACCGGGTGGGCGATCTCCTCGTGTCGCTGGAGGAGCGCGTCCGCGACGAGCTGATGCCGGGTCCCGACCTCCTCCAGATCGCCGATCCGCTGACCCATCTGCTCGGCTCCTGGAGCCTGGAGCGGGCCCGCGACGCCACCTGGGCCGCGGCCCGGGCGCTGTGGGCGCTGCGCCGGATGCCCGACGTGGCCGGGGAGTTCACGGAGCGGCTGGACGCGGCGGTGGGCTTCGCGGGCCGCATGATGCTCACCCCGCTCCCGGACTGACCCGGCCGGCACTCCCCCTGCGCATCGGGAACTCCCGTGCGTACGCGGCTCGTTGCCCCCTCGGGCAACATCGCACCCCGACTGCGAAGGAGCACCCCGCCATGACGACCCGGCTCGGACTCGGCCTCCCCCAGATGCGGCAGTACGACATCGGCAAGGACGTCCCGGACGTGGCACGCGCGGCGGAACGGACGGGCTACGAGAGCCTGTGGGTCTTCGAGAGGGCCCTGTTCCCCGAGCCCGCCGGCCAGGGGCTGTACGGCATCGAGGGCCTGCCCTGGCCCGACACCTACCGGAGCGTGGCCGAGCCGCTGGTCACCCTGACGCTGGCCGCCGCGGCCACCGAGCGGGCGGAGCTGGGCACGAGCGTACTGGTCGCCCCGCTGCACGTGCCGTTCCAGCTGGCCAAGGCGCTGGCCACGCTGGACGCGGCGAGCGGCGGCCGGGTGATCGCGGGCTTCGGCACCGGCTGGTCCCACGACGAGTACGCGGCGGCGTCCGTAAGGCCGTTCGCCGAGCGCGGCGCCGCGCTGGACGAGCTGATCGAGGTGTGCCGGGCGGTGTGGGGCCCGGACCCGGTGGTGTACGAGGGCGAGGTCACGAAGATCGCGTCCGCCGTGGTGGGCCCCAAGCCCGCCCGGCCGATCCCGGTCCTGCTGGCGGCGGGCAGCGGCAGGGCCCGGCGCCGGCTGGTCGACCACGCCGACGGCTGGCTGCCGACCGGCATGGGCGCCGAGGCCGTGGCCGAGCAGTGGCGCCTGCTGCGCGAGCTGGCCGAGGAACGCGGCCGTACGGAGCCGATCCGCACGGTGCTGCGGGTCAACGCCCGCTGTCGGCCGGGCGGCCAGGACGGCGCCGGCCGCCGCCCCTTCCACGGCAGCGTCGACCAGATCGTCGAGGACCTGGCCGCGCACGCCGAGATCGGCCTGGAGGAGATCCTCGTCGACCTCCAGGGCTCCCTGCGGGACGCCGAGGAGCTCAAGGACGTCGCCGCCGAGGTGTACGAGAAGGCAAGGGCCGCCGGAATCTAGTCCTCGGGCAGCTCGACCGGCGCGATCTCGTCGTAGACGTCGCCCGGGCCGGGGTTGGTCGCGTCGGTCTGGCCGCCGAAGTGGTGCATGACGCCCCAGACCGCGTTCAGCGCGGTCTGGACGGCCCCCTCGGCCCAGCCGGCCGTCCAGGAGATGTCGTCACCGGCGAGGAAGATGCCCCGCTTGTCCTCGGGCAGCCGGTCCTGCATGAAGTGGGTGAACAGGCGCCGCTGGTAGCGGTAGTGGCCGGGCAGGTTGGCCTTGAAGGCGCCCATGAAGTAGGGCTCGTTCTCCCAGGAGACCGTCACCGGGTTGCCGATGATGTGCTTCCGGATGTCGACCTTCGGGTAGATCTCGCCGAGCGACTTCAGCATGACCTCCATCCGCTCGTTCGCGGACAGCGGCAGCCACTTGAGGCTGTCGTCGCACCAGGTGTAGGAGAGGCAGATGACGGCGGGCCTGTCCGGGCCGTCGTCCAGCAGGTACGTACCGCGGGTCATGCGGTCGGTGAGCGTCATCGACATGACGTCCCGCCCGGTCTCCTCGTCCTTGTCCAGCCAGAAGGGCCGGTCGACGGGCACGAAGAGCTTGGAGCTCTCCATGTAGTGGGTCCGCTCGATGGCGGTCCAGTGGTCGATCGGGAAGAGCGAGTCGTCGCAGGCGATCTTGGAGAGCAGCATCCAGGACTGGGCGGTGAAGACCGCCGCCCGGTAGGTGCGGATGTCGCCGTCGGCGTCGGTGACGGTGATCCCGTTGCCGGCGGTGCGGTTCAGCCGGGTCACGGCCGGGCGGGGCTCGCCGTCCACGTGCAGGGACTTCAGCGAGGTGCCGTGGGGCCAGTGGACGATCTTCTCCGGCTCGCGCTCCCACAGGCGCAGCGGCAGCTGCTGGGAGCCGCCGACGATGCCGCGGTGGTGGTCGTCGGCCTCGGTGTAGACGACGCGGAGGATCTCCAGGATGGAGTTGGGGAAGTCGGTGTCCCAGCCGCCGGTGCCGAAGCCGACCTGGCCGAAGATCTCCCGGTGCCGGAAGGACTTGAAGGCCTCGGATTCGCAGAGGAAGCCGTAGAAGGTCTGGTTGTCGAGCTTCTCGACCAGCTTCGCCCAGATCTCCCGGATGCGCGGGACGTCGCGCTCGCGCAGGGCGCGGTTCATGTCCGAGAAGTCGGCGCCCTCCTCGAGGCACCTGGCCCAGGCGCCGGCGACGTCCCGGTAGACCTGCGGCAGGTCGGCGAGCGTCTCGGCGTAGTGGGACTCGCCCTTGAGGTCGACGACGGTGGACGGGGTGGCCTCGGCCAGCGGGTTGGGGAAGGGCCGGGTCTCCAGTCCCACCAGGTCGATGTAGTGCTGGAGGGCGGTGGAGGACGGCGGGAAGCGCATGGCGCCCATCTCGGCGGTCAGCGACGGGTCGCAGCCGTCGAAGCCGACGGTGCGCAGCCGGCCGCCGATCCTGTCGGCCTCGTACACGACGGGCTTGAGGCCCATCTTCATCAGCTCGTAGGCGGCGACGATGCCGGACAGACCGCCGCCGATGACGGCGACCTCGCTGCCGTGCTCGGTCGCGGGTATCTGGCCGAGGCCCGCCGGGTGGGCGAGGAAGTCGTCGTACGCGTACGGGAAGTCCGGCCCGAACATGGTGATCGGCGGCTGCTGCTCGTCGGCGTGCTCGATCGCGTTGGGCACCGTGGACGTCATGGGGTACGGACTCCTTGCACAGGTGGAACGGGGGTGACGGTGGGCGGTCAGACGAGGGACCCGTAGAGGCCGGGGCGGCGGTCCTTCAGATACGGGTTGGCCTCGCGGGACGCGGCGAGGAAGGCCGGATCGGCGTCGCCGACGACCAGTTCGGCGGTGCGTCCGGCGCGGACGCGGGCGATGCCGTCGGGGCCGGCCAGCACTGACAGCCCGACGAACTCGAACTCGCCCTCCGGGCCGACCCGGTTCACGTACGCCACGTACATCTGGTTCTCGAAGGCCCGCACGGGCACGACGGACTCGGCGACGAACTGGAACGGGTGCATCTGCGCGGTCGGCACGAGCAGCAGGTCGGTGCCGGCCAGGGCGTGGGCTCGTACGTTCTCCGGGAACTCGACGTCGTAGCAGATCATCAGGCCGACGGTGAGGCCGTTCAGCTCGGCCTGCACGACCGGCTGCTCGCCGGGGACGAAGTGGTCGTGCTCGAAGCAGCCGAAGAGGTGGGTCTTGCGGTAGTTGGCCAGGCGGGTGCCGTCGGCGGAGATCAGCTGGACGGAGTTGTGGACGCTCTCTCCGGACCGCTCCGGGTAGCCGTACGCGATGGCGAGGCCGTGCCGCGCGGCGGTCTCCGCGACGGCGTCGGCGGCCTCGCCGTCGGCGGACTCGGCGAGGCGGCCGATGCCGTCGCCGATCGCGTACCCGGTGAGGAACAGCTCGGAGGTGACGAGCAGCCCGGCGCCCGCGGCGGCGGCGCGGCCCGCGGCCTCGTCGAGGACCGTGAGGTTCTCGACGGTGGAGCCGGGGCGGCCGGAGCTCTGGAGCAGGGCGGTGCGCATGCGTGTTCCTCACCGGTGGGAGGGGGTCTGGGGGCCAGATAGACGGTACGGTCGGCGGACTCGGCCGGACAAGAAGGAGCCGTTGCGCGCCGGTGAGCGGATCGTTGCGTCCACCGGGGGGCTCGCGGTGATTCGTTGCGCACCCCGCCCGCCGGTGCGGGACGGACGGGCCCCACACCTTCGACCAGGCCTCTTCCCGACTGCCGGCCCGGGCTCTTCCCGGCGTTCCCTCGAGGCCGGGAAGGGCCCGGGCCGGCTTCAGGACCGTGCCCCGGTGGCTGCGGCCCTGGTCCGGCCGGCGGCCACCAGCACCGCCCCCGCCAGCAGATACGGCACCGAGAAGATCGCGAACGCGGTGCCGTGTCCCGCCTCCGTCCCGGCCACCGCGTACGCCCCGTACACCGCGACCGTGGCCAGCTCGGTGCCGAGCCCGGCCACCGAGGTCAGGGTGGCCCGGCCGGCGGCGTCGATACGCCGCTGGAGGCGGGCGTCGGCAAGCACGTGCGCGAGCTGGAAGCCGCCGAAGGCGACGGCGACCAGGCCCAGGCCGATCGGCGTGCCCGCGCCGGCACCCACGGCCAGGGCGAGCGCGGCACCGCCGAGCAGCACACCGAAGCCGGCGTTGCCGAGCCGTTCGGCGGGCCCGGCCAGCAGGCCCCCGGCGGTGGCGCCGGCCCAGATCAGCAGGAGCAGCCACGGCACGGTCGCCTCGGCCACGCCGGTGTCGCGGACCAGCAGGGGCGTGTACTCGTCGAGGGCGCCCCACACGGCGCCCACCACCGGCACGAGCAGCAGCGCACCGCGCACGGACCGGTCGGCACGGGCCTCGGCGAGACCGGACCGCAGGCCCGAGGCCCACCCCTCGCCGGACGTCACCGCCGCACGGTGCTCGGGGAACCGGGTCGCCAGGGCCGCCGCCAGCAGACAGACCAGGATGCTCGCCGCCCCGACGGCCGGGTAGCCGCCGAGGGCGAACACCGGCCCGGCCAGGCCCATCGCGGCCATCACGGCCACCAGCCCGGCCGAGCGGGCCCGGCCCATGACGCGGGCGTAGCGGCCGGCGGCGCCGAGCCGGTCCAGTTCGTCGTGGACGAGGGCCTCCAGCGCGCCGGACCCGAGTGCTCCCCCGGCGCCCCACAGCACGAAGCCCAGCGCGAAGGCGCCGTAGGACGGGACGAGCACCCACAGGGCGAAGCCGGCGGCGGTGAGGAGCGGGCCGAGCCACAGGAGCAGCCGCCGGGAGACGGCGTCGGCCCAGGCGCCGGAGGGCACCTCCAGCAGGACGCCGGTGACCGACCAGAGGGCGAAGAGTGAGGAGATCTGCCAGACGGAGAGCCCGGCGTCGCTGAAGAGCAGCGCGTACACCGGGTAGAGCAGGACGAAGTCGTCGAGGAACGCGTAGCCGTACAGCGTGGCCGTCAGCCGCCGGTAGCCGGCGGGCGGCACACGTGTGGGTGCGTGGGTCATGAGGCCTTCCCGAGGGAGCGGATCGGACACCGGGGGTACGGCGTCCGAGGCGGCCCTCGGGAACGGGCACGGCGGGGAGATCAATGTCGCCAGGTCATGACACCGATGCTAGACGGCCCCGCGCCCCTGGCGACAGTGATTACGCGGGCGACCCCGACGAGAAGCGCCGCAGCAGCGGTGAGAGCACCAGCACGGACTTGGTGCGCTCCACGAACGGTTCGCCGGCGATGCGCTCCAGGACCCGTTCGAAGTGCCGCATGTCGGCGGCGAAGACCTGGGCGATCGCGTCCGCGTCCCCGGTGACGGTGGACGCGGCCACGACCTCCTGGTAGCGCTCCAGGCCCCGCTGGATGGTCTCCGGTGAGGTGTTGCGACGGCAGAAGATCTCGACGAACCCCTCGGTCTCCCAGCCGAGCGCGGCGGGGTCGACCCGCACGGTGAAGCCAGTGATGGCTCCGGAGGCGCGCAGCCGGTCGACGCGCCGTTTCACGGCGGGCGCGGACAGGCCGACCGACTGCCCGATGTCCGCGTAGGAGCGGCGGGCGTCCTCGGCGAGGGCGTGCACGATGCGTTCGTCGAGATCGTTCAGCACTGCGGGTCGGTCACTTCACTTCTGGTGCGTCCGGGCCTCGGACGGGTCCGGCGTGGCGAGTCGGGAACGGCGGTGGCCGTACACGAAGTAGAACACGAGCCCGGCGGCCATCCAGACACCGAAGACCACCCAGGTGACGGTGGACAGGCTGCCCATCATCCAGAGGCAGAAGCCGAAGCCGAGGGCAGGCAGGACCGGGGACAGCGGCACCCGGAAGGTGCGCGGCATGTCGGGTCGGGTCCGGCGCAGCACCACGACGGCCACGTTGACCAGGGCGAAGGCGAAGAGGGTGCCGATGCTGGTGGCGTCGGCGAGCCGGCCGAGCGGGATGGCGGCGGCCAGGACGCCGCAGAACAGGGAGACGATCAGCGTGTTGGCGCGGGGCGCGCCGGTCTTCGGGTGGACCTTGGAGAACACCTTGGGCACCAGTCCGTCGCGGGACATGGCGAACAGGACGCGGGTCTGGCCGTAGAGGACGGTCAGCACGACGCTGGCGATGGCGACGACCGCGCAGAACGCCAGCAGGGTGCCCCAGAAGCTCTGTCCGGTGACGTCGGTCATGATCTGGGCGAGGGCGGCCTCGGAGTCGGTGAAGCCCTTCCACGGCTTGGCGCCGACGGCGACGGCGGCGACGAGGACGTAGAGCAGGGTGACGATGACGAGGGAGAGCATGATCGCGCGGGGCAGGTCGCGCTGGGCGTTCTTCGCCTCCTCACCGGCGGTGGAGGCGGCGTCGAAGCCGATGTACGAGAAGAAGAGCGTCGCACCGGCCGCGCTGACGCCGGCCATGCCGAGCGGCATGAAGTTCTCGTAGTTGCCGGAGCGGAAGCCCTGGACGCCGACGGCGCAGAACAGCACCAGCGCGGCGATCTTGACGACGACCATGACCGTGTTGGCGCGGGCCGACTCGCGGGCGCCGCCCAGCAGGAACGTCATGGCGAGGAGCACCACGATCAGCGCGGGCAGGTTGAAGATCCCGCCGTCGCCGGGCGGCGCCGAGAGGGCGGCCGGAATGGTGACGCCGATCGTGCCGTCGAGGAGCTCGTTCAGGTACTCGCCCCAGCCGACGGCGACGGCGGCGACCGAGACGCCGTACTCCAGGACCAGGCACCAGCCGCAGATCCAGGCGACCAGCTCGCCCATGGTGGCGTAGGCGTACGAGTACGAGGAGCCGGCGACCGGGATGGTGCCGGCCAGCTCGGCGTAGGACAGGGCCGAGAAGAGCGCCGTCAGTCCGGCGATGACGAAGGAGAGGGTGACCGCGGGTCCGGCCTTGGGGACGGCCTCGCCGAGGACGACGAAGATGCCGGTGCCGAGGGTGGCGCCGATGCTGATCATCGTGAGCTGCCACAGGCCGAGGGAGCGGCGCAGGCTGCCGCCCTCGCCCTGGCCGCCCTCGGCGACCAGCCGTTCCACGGGCTTGCGGCGCATGAGGCGCGCGGCGAGCCCCGGGGACGCGGGGCCGGCCGGTGTGTCGTGGTGCGGGGGTGCGCCTTGGTCGAGCACGCGTTGACTCCTTTGTCGCTGCCGGTCGCGCCGCCCGGTGTCGAGCGGGCTCTGTCGCGGCGGGCTTCTGGAGCGGCGGGGACCGGCGGCGTCCCTCGCGGAAGCGGGAACCCACCGAGCGGGGCCCCCGCCACGCCACGTACAGCGCAGAACCCTACGAGCGTCACGTTCCCCGGGGTAATGCAGCAACCTTGCGCATCTCCGCACGAACGTTGCGTTCGCCGGGGGAAGGCGTGTGTTCGTTGCGCGGGGGCTTTCGAGCGTTGCGCAGGGCCCCGCCGGAAGGCGGGGCGGAGAGGAATCGGGCCTGCTCAGCGCCCGTTCCGTGGCCGTCCCGGGGACGGCGTACGGCCCCCTCTCCTCCCGGGCGAGGGGAGACGAGGGGGCCGTACGGAACGGTCGCGCGGGTCAGCTCCAGCTGGCGTGCAGCGGCTTGCCCTCGGCGTAACCGGCGGCGCTCTGGATGCCGACGATGGCCTTCTCGGCGAACTCCTCCAGGGAGGCGGCACCGGCGTAGGTGCAGGAGGAGCGGACGCCCGCGATGATCGAGTCGATCAGGTCCTCGACGCCCGGACGGGTCGGGTCGAGGAACATGCGGGAGGTGGAGATGCCCTCCTCGAACAGCGCCTTGCGGGCCCGGTCGTAGGCGGACTCCTCCGAGGTGCGGTTGCGCACCGCGCGGGCGGAGGCCATGCCGAACGACTCCTTGTAGGGGCGGCCGTTGGCGTCGTGCTGGAGGTCCCCCGGGGACTCGTACGTGCCGGCGAACCAGGAGCCGACCATCACGTTCGACGCGCCGGCGGCGAGCGCCATGGCCACGTCGCGCGGGTGGCGGATGCCGCCGTCGGCCCACACGTGCTTGCCGTGCTTCTTCGCCTCGGCGGCGCACTCCAGGACGGCGGAGAACTGCGGCCGGCCGACGCCGGTCATCATGCGGGTGGTGCACATGGCGCCGGGGCCGACGCCGACCTTGATGATGTCCGCGCCCGCCTCGATCAGGTCGCGCACGCCCTCGGCGGAGACGATGTTGCCGGCCACGATCGGCACCTGCGGGTCGAGCTCGCGCACCACCTTGACTGCGCTGATCATCGACTCCTGGTGACCGTGCGCGGTGTCGATGACGAGGGTGTCCACGCCCGCGTCCAGCAGCTGCTTGGCCTTGCCCGCCACGTCGCCGTTGATGCCGACGGCGGCGGCGATGCGGAGCCTGCCCTGCGCGTCGACGGCCGGGGTGTACAGCGTGGCGCGCAGGGCGCCCTTGCGGGTCAGGATGCCGGCCAGGCGGCCGTCCTTGTCGACGGCGGGCGCATAGCGGCGGTTGGCGGTGTCGAGGGTGTTGAAGGCCTCGCGGGGGTCCGTGTCCGCGTCGATCAGGATGAGGTCCTTGGACATGACCTCCTCGAGCTGGGTGAAGCGGTCCACGCCGGACAGGTCGGCGTCGGTGACCACGCCGATCGGCCTGTGGTCCCCGTCGACGACGACGCCGGCGTCGTGCGCGCGCTTGGGCAGCAGGGAGAGCGCGTCGGCGACGGTCTGGTGCGGGGCCAGCACGATCGGGGTGTCCAGGACGAGGTGGCGGCTCTTCACCCAGGTGACGACGTCGGTGACGACCTCGATCGGGATGTCCTGCGGGATGACGACGAGGCCGCCGCGACGGGCGACCGTCTCGGCCATGCGGCGCCCGGCGATGGCGGTCATGTTGGCGACGACCAGCGGGATGGTGGTGCCCGTGCCGTCCGGGGAACCGAGGTCCACGCCCTGCCGGGAGCCGACGGCGGAACGGCTCGGCACCATGAAGACGTCGTCGTACGTCAGGTCGTACGAGGGCTGGATGTCATTGAGGAAACGCACGTGCTGCACATCCCAGTCGATCAGAGGTGGCCCCCGGACAGGTCAGCCAGGGGGAAAGAGCACGTACTTCATTCTCCCATGACGGGCGCCGGAATATCCCCGGGCAGATCATCCAGGCTGGTCAGCGGCCCCCTTGGAGGAACCTCCAGGCCCCAGGGTGACGAAGAGCCCCGGGCCTCGGTCGGTGGCCTCGGCGAAGACCTCCTCGGCGACGGCCCACTCGTCCGG
Source organism: Streptomyces sp. NPDC032940 (assembly GCF_040636935.1). Lineage (NCBI taxonomy): Bacteria > Bacillati > Actinomycetota > Actinomycetes > Kitasatosporales > Streptomycetaceae > Streptomyces > Streptomyces sp. NPDC032940. Next base: position 74,519 of record NZ_JBEZVJ010000008.1, read on the forward strand.
CCGGGCCTCGGCGTACCCGCGCCAGCCCCGCACGAGGAGCAGCAGGCCGCGGTCCGCCGCCTCCCCCGGCCAGACGGACGGGTCGGCCAGGGAGTCGGCGAGCGCGTCCCAGTTGCGGCCGAACCACTCGGGCAGGCCCAGGGCACGGGCGCAGCGGTCCATGAGGCCCGCCTTGTCCGTGACCCCGTCGAGGTCCAGCGTGACCACGAGCCGCCCCGCGGGGTCCTCCGTCATGCCCTGCCCTTCCTCTGACTGGCCGTCAGGCCCCGTCGGGGTCGGATCGGTTGAGGGTCGGCTTCGGCGTGCTCCCCGCCGTCATCAGGTAGTCCGCGGCCGAGGTGTCCGTCACCAGGCTGGTGACGAGCCCGGACCGCAGCACCGCGTCGATGGCCGCCGCCTTGCGCTGCCCGCCCGCGATCGCGACGACCTCGGGAATACGGCGGAGCTGGTCGGCCGTGACCGTGATGCACCGCTCCCCCAGGTCCCGGCCGACCCGGCGCCCCTCGGCGTCGAAGAGGTGGGCGGACATCTCGGCGGCGACACCGAGGGACGCGTAGTGCGCCCGCTCCTCGTCGCTGAGCATGTCGTGCACCGTCGAGATGCCGGGCTCCCAGGAGCCGATGGAGACGCAGGCGACCGTGACCTTGTCGAAGTACTCGAAGGCCCGGGCGATCCCGGTCTGGTGGCGCAGCGCCGTCGCGGTGGCCGCGTCCGGCAGCAGCATCGGCGCGTAGATGGGGTGGGCGTCGCCGCCCGACACCTGCGCGGCGCGGCGGACGGCCTCGACCGATCCGCGCTCGGCGGTCCCGGCGTCGTACACGCCCGTCAGCTGCACGACGGTGCACGGCGGCAGCCGGTCGAGGGCGGCCGCCATGTGGATCGTGGAACGGCCCCAGGCGAGGCCGAGCACATCGCCCTCGTTGACCAGCTCGCCGAGCAGGTCGGCGGCCACCTCGCCCAGGTTCTCGGGGTCGGGGGTCTCCTCGGCCTCGGCCGGGGACTCGACGACGACGGCGTGCCTGAGGCCGTAGCGGGCCCGCAGGGCGTCGGAACGCTCCGCGTCCAGCTCGGCCGGCACCCGGATCTCGATTCGTACAAGGTCTCTCTCGAGGGCCGTCTCGAGAACCCTGGCCACCTTGAAGCGGCTGACGCCGAACTCCTCCGCGATCTGGATCTTGGACTTGCCCTCGAGGTAGAAGCGGCGGGCCATGGCCGCCGCCTGGACCAGCTCAGCGGGTCCCATCCGCATGGCTGAACGGCCCGCCGACATACCCGACACGGCGATCTCCTCACTGCTGTTCACACTCTGGACTCGCCGTTCATCCTTGCAGATTCGGCGCACTTGATCAGCCCTGCTGGGAGCCGTTCACGTTCTGTTCCTCAGTGGTCGCACGCCCAGGACGCCCTGGCGGTCGCCGTCTCGGCCTGGTTGCGCAGTGCACGTACCGCCTCGGCCGGGTCGGACGCCCCGTACACGGCGGAACCGGCCACGAAGACGTCGGCGCCGGCGTCGGCGCACTGCTCGATGGTGGACGCCGAGACACCGCCGTCGACCTGCAGCCACAGCTCCAGACCGTGCTTCTTGATCAGCTCTCGGGTGCGGCGGATCTTCGGAAGCATGATGTCGAGGAACGCCTGCCCGCCGAGGCCCGGTTCAACCGTCATGATCAGCAGCATGTCGAGTTCGGGCAGCAGGTCCTCGTACGGCTCGATCGCCGTCGCGGGCCGCAGCGCCATGGAGGCGCGGGCGCCCTTGGCCCGGATCTCGCGGGCGAGCCGGACCGGCGCGGAGGCCGCCTCCACGTGGAAGGTGACGGAACCGGCGCCGGCCTCGACGTACTGCGGGGCCCACCGGTCGGGGGCCTCGATCATCAGGTGGCAGTCCAGCGGGGTGTCCGTCGCACGGGCCAGGGACTCCACGACCGGCACGCCGAGCGTCAGGTTGGGGACGAAATGGTTGTCCATGACGTCGACGTGGAGCCAGTCGGCTCCCTCGACCGCCTTGGCCTCGTCCGCGAGGCGGGCGAAGTCGGCGGACAGGATGCTGGGGTTGATCTGCGCGGCCATGCCCCCAAGGTTGCCATGCCCTCCGGGGGTCAGTGGCATGGGTCCCCTCGGGGTGCGGTTGTTCTTCGGCCGCGGGCCGGTGGGGGCGGTCGCGCCCCGCGGCGGAGCCGCACGGTGTCGCAGCCCCGCGCCCCTTCGGGGCGCTTATGCCGCGCGGCGGATCAGGGCGAGGTACATCGCGTCCGTGCCGTGGAGGTGGGGCCAGAGCTGGACGTCGGGGCCCTCGCCGAGGTGGGGGACGTCGGGGAGGAGGGGGCGGGCGTCGAGGAGTTCCGCCTCCGGGTGCTGCTTGAGGACGTCGGCGACGACCGCGCGGGTCTCGGCGAGGTGCGGCGAGCAGGTCGCGTAGCCGACGACCCCGCCGACCCGTACCGCCTGCAGGGCGCTGTTCAGCAGCCCGCGCTGGAGCGGGGCGAAGCCGTCCAGGTCCTCGGGACGGCGCCGCCAGCGTGCCTCGGGCCGGCGGCGCAGGGCACCGAGGCCGGTGCAGGGCACGTCGACCAGGACGCGGTCGAAGCTCCCGGGCCGCCACGCCGGGCGGGTGCCGTCGGCGGCGATCACCTGGTACGGGCCGGGGTTGCCGTCGAGCGCCCTGGCCACGAGCCCCGCGCGGTGCGGCTGCTTCTCGGAGGCGAGGAGGAAGGCACCGCGCTCCGCCGCCAGGGCGCCGAGCAGCGCCGCCTTGCCGCCGGGGCCCGCGCAGCCGTCCAGCCAGCGCCGGTCGGATCCCTCCAGGGGCGCGTTGGCCAGGGCGAGCGCGACGAGCTGACTGCCCTCGTCCTGCACGCCGGCCCGGTTCTCCCGTACGGCCTCGACGGCACCGGGCTCGCCGCCCTCGCTCAGCCGCACCGCGTACGGCGACCAGCGGCCCGGCACGGCCGCCTCCTCGCCCAGCAGTTCGTCGGCCGTGGCGCGGCCCGGGCGGGCGACCAGGGTGACCTCGGGCCGCTCGTTGTCGGCGGCCAGCAGCTCCTCGATGCCGGCCCGGCCTCCGCCCAGCGAGTCCCAGAGCGCGGAGACGACCCAGCGCGGATGCGAGTGCACGACGGCCAGGTGGTCCTCGGGGTCCTCGTCGTAGGGCGGCGCGACCCGCTCGAGCCAGCCCTCGAGATCGTCCTGCGCGACCTTGCGGAGCACGGCGTTGACGAACTTGGCCCGCCCGTCGCCCAGCACCACCCGCGCCAGCTCGACGGAGGCGGACACGGCGGCGTGGCTCGGGATGCGCGTCCCGAGCAGCTGGTGCACACCGAGGCTCAGCACGTCCAGCACCGGCGGGTCGACCTCCCGCAGCGGCCGGTCCACGCAGGCGGCGATGACCGCGTCGTACGTCCCCTGCCGGCGCAGCGTCCCGTAGACCAGCTCGGTCGCGAGCGCGGCGTCCCGGGCGTCGAACTTCTCGGGTCCCTCCTTCTCGCGGGCCTTGCGCAGCAGCGGCGGCAGGACGAGGTTGGCGTACGCGTCCCGCTCGTCCACGGCCCTGAGCGCCTCGAAGGCGAGGATGCGGACGGGGTCCTTCTGGGGCCTGCGGTAGGGCTTGCCGGGCTTGCGGGGACGACGAGGCTGCTCGCTCACGGAAAAGGTGCTCCGGGTGTGGGGTGAAGTGCGCTCACCAGCGTACGCCGGGCCGGTGAGCGTGGTGCGAAGGCGCAGGTCAGCCGCCGAGCAGCTCGCTCTCGGCGATCCTCGCCCCGCGCGCCCAGTCCGCGGCCCGCATCGGCTTCTTGCCCTGGGCCTGCACCCACAGCAGCTCGACGGCGTAGGAGCCGGTGCCGACGTACACGTTGTTCTTCCCGGCCGCGAGCTGCCCGGGGGCGAGGTCGGTGCGGTCGGGCACGGGCAGGGCCTGCACCAGCTTGAGCCGCTCGCCGCGGAAGGTGGTCCAGGCGCCGGGCGCGGGGGTGCAGCCGCGCACGACCCGGTCGACGCGCAGCGCCGGGGCGGTCCAGTCGATCCGGGCGTCCTCGACGGTGATCTTCGGCGCGAGGGTGACGCCGTCGGCGGGCTGCGGCACGGCCTTCAGCCTGCCGTCCTCGATGCCGTCCATGGTGGCGGCGAGCAGTCCGGCGCCGGCGAAGGCGAGGCGGGTCAGCAGGTCGCCGCTGGTGTCGGTGGGGCGGATGGTCTCGGTGACGGTCCCGTAGACGGGCCCGGAGTCGAGGCCCTCCTCGATGAGGAAGGTGGACGCCCCGGTGATCTCGTCCCCCGCCATCAGCGCGTGCTGCACGGGCGCGGCCCCGCGCCAGGCGGGCAGCAGCGAGAAGTGCAGGTTGACCCAGCCCTGGGCGGGCACGTCCAGGGCCACACGGGGCAGCAGGGCGCCGTAGGCGACGACGGGGCAGCAGTCGGGCGCGATCTCGCGCAGTCGCTCCAGGAACTCCGGGTCGCGGGGCTTCGCGGGCTTGAGCACCTCGATCCCGGCCTCCTCCGCGCGCTCGGCCACGGGAGAGGCGACCAGCCGGCGCCCGCGCCCGGCCGGCGCGTCGGGCCGCGTGACGACGGCGGCCACCTCGTGACGCCCGGAGGCGATCAGGGCGTCCAGGGCGGGAACGGCGACCTCGGGGGTACCGGCGAAGACCAGCTTCATGGGTGGGACGGGCCTCTCGGGCGGGACGGCGGTGGGCGACGCACCAGTCTACGAGCCCGAGGACGAGGCACGGCCGCCGACGTCGTTCGGCCCCCACGGGAGAGTCCGGCCTCTCGACCGGCTGGAAAGGAGTGGTGCGCGGGTGGGTGAGCAGGCACCGAAGGCCGAAGGCGAGGCGTACGTCGGCCCGGAGAGGGGCGCACGCATATGCCGCCACGCCCCCACCCCGTGACCAGCGGAGCGCCCACGCGTTGGTCAAGAAAGAGTTGACCACACAGGGCCGCCCGTGCGGCCCGGTTCCTTTCAACGCCGGTTCGAGAGGCTTGTTCATGGCCGACCACGCAACCCACGACGCCCAGGCTCGGGCCAGCCTGCACTTGCTGGTGCGGGACATCGAGCGGGTCCGCCGGCAGGTGGACGCACTGCGCACCCTCACCGCCCAGCTGGGCAATGTCTACCGACCGCGCCGTTCCGGCCCGTCGACGGGCTTCGTCGTCTACGGACGCGCTCCCGCCCCGACGGTCCGTCTCGCCCAGGAGCTGCGGGACAGTGTCGAGACCCTGGTCACGGCAGCCGTGGACTTCGACCGCTCGCTCGGCTTCTCGTGGGACGCGGTCGGCTCCGCGCTCGGCGTCACCAAGCAGGCGGTGCACCGCCGTTACGGCTCCCGCCGCGCGGCGGCCCAGGCGGCGACCGCCGAGACCCCCGAGCGCGCACCGGAGCCGACGGGCACCCGCCCGGTCAACGTGGGCAGCGGCATCCCGGCCGTGCCCACCGTGCCCGCGGCCCGCTCCATGCCGACCCAGCCGACGGCGGGCAGTCCGGCCCTGCGCGAAGAGGTCAGGCCGACGGCCTTCCCCGGCCCCCGCAACGGCTGATCCGCGCCCGCCCTCCCGGCACCCTCGGGAGGGCGGCTGCCCCGGGGCCGGCACGGTCACCGATGCCGTCGCCCCGAGCCGATGCCGTCGCCCCGAGCGGACGCCGTCACCTCGAGCCGACGCCGGGCGGCTCACCCGATGTCGGGCGGATCGATCCGCACCCACACCGCCGTGTCGCCCCCGCGCGCCATCCGTGCCGCCTGCGCGGTCTTCAGCGCACCGGCCAGCGCCGCCCCGCTCCCCGGCGGCACCCGGATCAGCGCCCGCTCCCACTGCTCCCCCGGCGGCGGCCCGCCCACCCGGCGCGGACGCCCCGGCGACGTGACGGGGAGCGGGACGGGCCCGAGGATCTCCGCCTCCCGCGGCAGCTCCACCGCGCCGAGGAAGCCTGCCACCGCCTCCGCGGGTCCCGCCACGGACGCCATCCGCGACACCGGCGGGAAGCCCAGCTCGGCCCGCTCGGCCAGCTCGCGCACCGCGTGGCCGACGGGGTCCCAGCGCACCAGTGCCTGCACCGGCCGCAGGGTCGGCTCGGCGACCACCACGACGGTCCCGCCGGCGGACTGCGGGCGCACCAGCGCGGCCGCCGACAGCCAGCGTCGCAGCGCGTCCTCGCCGGCGCGCAGGTCGGGCCGTCCGAGCATGGCCCAGCCGTCGAGCAGCAGGGCCGCCGCGTAGCCGCCCTCGGCGACGGGTTCGGCGCCGGGGGTGCTCACCACCAGCGCCGGCGTCCCGGGCACGGTGTCCAGCACATGCTCGCGGCCCGAGGTGCGCACCGGCACCGCCGGGAAGACGCGCCCCAGCTCCTCGGCGGTCCGGCGCGCCCCCACGATCTGCGCGCGCAGCCGGAGGGCCCCGCACTCCGGGCAGTGCCAGGCGCCCTCCTCGCGCCCGCACCACCCGCACCGCAGCGCCGCCCCGGACTCCCGCCCCTCCAGCGGCCCGGAGCAGTGCCGGCACCGCGCGGGCGTCCGGCAGGCGGCACACGCCATCCGCGGCACGTATCCACGCCGTGGCACCTGGACCAGCACCGGACCCTGCCGCAGCCCGTCCCTGGCGGCCTGCCAGGCGAGCGTGGGCAGCCGTGCGGCGCGGGCCGCCTCGTCGCGGGCCAGGTCCCCGTCCCCGACGGTCCGCACCAGCGGGGCGCAGGCCCGCACCTGCTCCCGAGCGGCGACCAGCGGCCGGGCCCAGCCGGTCTCGACGAGCTGGGCGGCCTCCACCGTGCAGTTCCAGCCGCCCAGCAGGAAGGCGCATCCGTCCTGGGCCGCGCGCAGCAGCAGCACCTCGCGGGCGTGCGGCTGCGGGGCGTGCGGCTCGCTGTGGCTGTCGTCGCCGTCGTCCCACAGGGCGACCAGCCCGAGGTCGCGCACCGGCGCGAACATCGCGGCCCTGGTCCCGATGACCGCCCGTACGGCCCCCCGGCGCACCGCGAGCCACTGGGCGTACCGCTTCTCGGGTCCGGCGTCGGCGGTGAGCACCGCGTGCCGGCCCTCGCCGAGCAGGGCCCTCAGCGCGGCGTCGGCACGGGCGACCGCCCGTCCGTCGGGGAGGACGACGAGCGCGCCCCGCCCGGAGGCCAGCGTCGCCGCCACGGCCCGCGCCAGCTCCTCGCTCCATTCGGGGCCGGGCAACGCGTTCCACACGGCGCGCGGCGCCCCGCCCGAGGCGAGGGCCGCGACGAACGCGGCTCCCTGCTCGTACCGTGCCCAGGACCCGGGCTCGGGCACCGGCGGCGGGGGCAGCGGCTCCGGCGAGGGCCGCTTCTCCGCGCGTGCGCTGCGCGGCGGTACGGCGAGCTGCAGCACATCGGCGAGAGAGCCGGCGTAGCGGTCGGCGACGGCCCGGGCGAGACCGAGCAGCTCGGCGTCGAGCACCGGCTCGGGCGAGACGACCTGGGCCAGCGCGGCCAGCGGCCCCGCGTAGTCGGACTCCGCGAGCCGCTCCACCAGGAAACCGTCGATGAGGCCGCCGCCCTCGCGCCGTCCGTCGCGCACCCGGTGCCGTCCGGCCCCGAAGCGCACCCGCACCCGCACGCCCGGCTGGGCCTCGGCGTCGAGTTCCTCCGGTACGGCGTAGTCGAAGTACCGGTCGAGGTGGAGCACGCCCTTGTCGACCAGGACCCGGGCGACGGGCAGCTCCTTGGCGAGCGCGGCTCCGCGCCAGGTCCGCGGCTTGGCCCGCGGCGCCTTCGCCTGCCGCACGGTCTCCCGGATGAGCGCGAGCTGCTCGGGGGGCGCGTCGTCCGCGCCCCCGCCCGCCCGTTCGTCCTCGCTGCTCACGCCTGCATTCTTACCAAAGACCACTGACAACCGACGGCGCCCGCATCCCGCCGTCCCTCCCGGATCCCGACACGCCGAGGCCCGGTGCCCCCACGGGGGACACCGGGCCTCGCGACGTGCCGTCGGTGCGGACCGCTGTTACAGGCCCGCCGCCTTGCGCAGCGCGTCGACGCGGTCCGTGCGCTCCCAGGTGAAGTCGGGCAGCTCGCGGCCGAAGTGGCCGTACGCGGCGGTCTGGGCGTAGATCGGGCGGAGCAGGTCGAGGTCGCGGATGATCGCGGCCGGGCGGAGGTCGAAGACCTCGTCGATCGCCTTCTCGATCTTCTCGTGGTCGATCTTGGCGGTGCCGAAGGTCTCGACGAAGAGGCCGACGGGCTCGGCCTTGCCGATGGCGTAGGCGACCTGGACCTCGCAGCGGGCGGCGAGACCCGCGGCGACGACGTTCTTGGCGACCCAGCGCATCGCGTACGCCGCCGAGCGGTCGACCTTGGACGGGTCCTTGCCGGAGAAGGCGCCGCCGCCGTGGCGGGCCATGCCGCCGTAGGTGTCGATGATGATCTTGCGGCCGGTCAGGCCGGCGTCGCCCATCGGGCCGCCGATCTCGAAACGGCCGGTGGGGTTGACCAGCAGCCGGTAGTTCTCCGTGTCGAGCTTGATGCCGTCGTCGAGGAGCGCCTTGAGCTCGGGCTCGACGACGAACTCCTTGATGTCGGGAGCGAGCAGCGACTCCAGGTCGATGTCGCTCGCGTGCTGCGAGGAGACGACGACCGTGTCGAGGCGGACGGCCTTGTCGCCGTCGTACTCGATGGTGACCTGCGTCTTGCCGTCCGGGCGCAGGTACGGGATGGTCCCGTTCTTGCGGACGTCGGACAGGCGCTTGGCCAGGCGGTGCGCCAGGAAGACCGGCAGCGGCATGAGGGTCGGCGTCTCGTCCGAGGCGTAGCCGAACATCAGGCCCTGGTCGCCCGCACCCTGCCGGTCCAGCTCGTCCTCGTCACCCTCGACCCGGGACTCGTACGCCGTGTCGACGCCCTGCGCGATGTCCGGGGACTGCGCGCCGATCGACACGGACACGCCGCAGGACGCGCCGTCGAAACCCTTCTTGGAGGAGTCGTAGCCGATCTCCAGGATCTTGCCGCGGACCAGCGTGGCGATGTCCGCGTAGGCCTTGGTCGTGACCTCTCCGGCCACGTGTACCAGGCCGGTGGTGATCAGCGTCTCGACGGCGACCCGGGAGGCCGGGTCCTCGCGCAGAAGCGCGTCGAGAATCGTGTCGCTGATCTGGTCAGCGATCTTGTCGGGGTGACCCTCGGTCACGGACTCCGAGGTGAACAGGCGACGGGACACAACGCTCCCTGGGGTTGCAGCGGCTGCTGGCTGATCATTGGTGGACGGCACGGGGAGCTGCACCCGGCGACGTCCGAGAACAGTTTATCGGTCGCACTCGGCCGCGGACTCACCCGTCTCAGCTCTCGGAAGGGCTGTGACCTGCGGCACGGGCATTCTGCACAATGCGAAGGCCCCTTGGCCAGGCTCGCCACGCCCGAATGCGCGAGGTGCACGAGCACCGGGGGAACGAATGGGGCATTCAGCCGAGTCGTTCCGCCACGAGGTCCCACACCGTTTCGGCCAGATCCTCCTTCGGGCCGTGCGGCACCTGGGTCTCGCTGCCGTCGGCGCCCAGGACCAGCGCCTCGTTCTCCTCGGAACCGAAGGTCTTGCGCTCCCCGACCTCGTTGACCACGAGGAGGTCGCAGCCCTTGCGCTTCAGCTTGGCCCGGCCGTTGGCGAGGACGTCGTCCGTCTCCGCGGCGAAGCCGACGACCACCTGTCCGGCGCGGGCCCGGTCGGCGGAGATCTCCGCAAGGATGTCCGGATTACGCACCAGCGTGACCGGTTCCGGCTCCTGGCCGTCCTTCTTCTTGATCTTTCCGGCCGCGTAGACCGCCGGACGGAAGTCCGCGACCGCGGCGGCCATGACGACGGCGTCGGCGTCCGCCGCGGCGCGGAGCACGGCCTCGCGCAGCTCCACGGCCGTGCCCACCGGGACGACGTCCACGCCGGCCGGGTCCGGCAGCGCCGCGTTCGCCGCGATCAGCGTGACGCGGGCGCCCCGGGCGGCGGCCGTGCGGGCCAGGGCGTAGCCCTGCTTGCCCGAGGAGCGGTTGCCGAGGAAGCGGACGGGGTCGAGGGGCTCGCGGGTGCCGCCGGCGCTGACGACGACGTGCCGTCCGGCGAGGTCGGGTTCGCGCACACCGCGGGCGAGCACCCGGCGGCAGACCTCGAAGATCTCGCCCGGGTCGGGCAGCCGGCCCTTGCCGGTGTCGACGCCGGTGAGGCGGCCGACGGCCGGTTCGACCACGACGGCGCCCCGGCGGCGCAGTGTCGCCACGTTCTCCTGGGTGGCCGGGTGCTCCCACATCTCCGTGTGCATGGCGGGGGCGAAGACCACCGGGCACCGGGCCGTGAGCAGGGTGTTGGTGAGCAGGTCGTCGGCGAGGCCGTGGGCGGCCTTGGCGAGCATGTCGGCGGTGGCGGGGGCGACGACGACGAGGTCGGCGTGCTGGCCGATGCGGACGTGCGGGACCTCGTGCACGTCGTCCCAGACCTCGGTGGAGACGGGGTTGCCGGACAGGGCGGACCAGGTGGCGGCGCCGACGAAGTGCAGCGCGGAGGCGGTGGGGACGACGCGCACGTCGTGTCCCGACTCCGTGAACCTGCGCAGCAGCTCACAGGCCTTGTAGGCGGCGATCCCGCCGCTGACCCCCAGAACGACCTTGGGCTTGTCCACCATCTCTCCCGGACCTCGGAATGCGTATGTCCCCATCACACACCACAGGCCCGGCAGTCGGACTGCCGGGCCTGTGGAAAAGTCAGCTCGAGGCTGAAAATACTACTGCCGGTACTACTGCGCGGGGCCCTCGATGGCCTCGGACGTCAGCAGACCCGCGTTGATCTCGCGCAGGGCGATCGAGAGCGGCTTCTCGTGGACGTGGGTGTCGACGAGCGGACCGACGTACTCGAGGAGGCCCTCGCCGAGCTGCGAGTAGTACGCGTTGATCTGGCGGGCCCGCTTGGCCGCGTAGATCACGAGGCTGTACTTCGAGTCCGTGGCCTCGAGGAGCTCGTCGATCGGCGGGTTGATGATGCCCTCGGGCGCGGAGATGGAAGAGGACACGCTCTACCTTCCGATGGATGGGAAAGATTCAGTCGGGCGGATCGGCCGGGTCTGCGGACCTGTCGCGATCACACGACGTTCGTCAAGGCTAGCAGCTCGCGGGCCACGTCCTCGACGGAGGTGTTCACCAGGGTCTCGTCGAACTCCGGCTCGGCCGCCAGCTCGACCTTGGCCGCGGCGAGGCGGCGCTCGATGACCTCCGGCGGTTCGGTGCCCCGGCCGGTGAGCCTGCGCACCAACTCCTCCCAGGAGGGCGGCGCCAGGAAGACCAGCTGGGCCTCCGGCATGGACTCGCGGACCTGCCGCGCGCCCTGGAGGTCGATCTCGAGCAGCACCGGCTCGCCGGCCTCGAGCCGCTCCAGCACGGCGGTGCGGGGCGTGCCGTAGCGGTTGCCCGCGAACTCGGCCCACTCGAGCAGCTCACCGTTGGCGATCAGCTTGTCCATCTCGTCGTCGGTGACGAAGAAGTAGTGGACGCCGTGCTGCTCGCCGGGCCGGGGCTTGCGGGTCGTCGCCGACACCGAGAGCCAGACCTCGGGGTGTTCCTTGCGCATATGAGCGACGACCGTGCTCTTCCCGACCCCTGAGGGGCCGGAGAGCACGGTCAGCCGCGGACGAGCGTCCGGGGGTACGGGGGACGTCCCCCGGGGTGTTGCAGCCATGCAGCGATTATTCCAGCAATCGCGCGGTGCCCGGGACTCAGGAGCCCGTGCTGCCGAACTCACGCTCCAGGGATGCGATCTGGTTGGAGCCGAGGCCCCGCACGCGACGGCTCTCGGAGATGCCGAGCCGCTCCATGATCTGCTTGGCGCGGACCTTGCCCACGCCCGGCAGGGACTCGAGGAGGGCGGAGACCTTCATCTTGCCGATGACGTCGTTCTCCTGGCCCTGCTTGATGACCTCGTGGAGGGAGGCGCCGGAGTGCTTGAGTCGATTCTTGACCTCGGCCCGCTCCCGGCGAGCCGCGGCGGCCTTTTCGAGCGCGGCTGCGCGCTGTTCAGGGGTAAGGGGCGGAAGAGCCACGCCTACGTCACCTCGGATGTCGAACTGTCGGATACGGACCGGTGAGGAACCTAGTCGCCCCACACCTGGTGAGCCACGAGCAACACGCTCGCCCGGTGACTCTCGACGGAGACTAGCGGTCAAGTCCGCCAGAGTCAGCGAGAACAGCGGAAAAGTCCTGGTCAGCCTCCGTCAGGCCAGACATTTAGGACATACTGCCTCGTATTTGAGGATGTATCCAGAGTCAGGCCGCGGTGACCGCCGCACCGATCTCCTCCGCGAAGCGGTCGGTGGCCGTCCGCAACGCGGCCACATCGGGACCGTGACGCAGAACACCCCGGCTGACGTTGGGAACCACGTTGCGCACCGCAGCGCCGAAGACCCGCGGCAGGTCCGCCGGGGTGGCTCCCTGGGCACCGATCCCTGGCGCGAGGAGCGGTCCGTCGATGTCCAGGTCGTACGAGGAGAGGTCGCCCAGGGTGGCCCCCACCACCGCGCCGAAGGAGCCGAGGGGCCGTTCGCCGGCGTTCTCGGCCGACAGATGCGCCAGCATGGTCGCCCCGACGTTCCGTCCGTCCGCGCGCACCGCGTGCTGGACCTCGCCGCCCTCCGGGTTGGAGGTCAGCGCCAGCACGAACAGGCCCGCGCCGTTCTCCCGGGCCAGGTCGACGGCGGGCTTCAGCGAGCCGTAGCCGAGGTACGGGGAGACCGTCAGCGCGTCCGAGAACAGCGGCGCGTCCTTGTGCAGGAAGGTCTCGGCGTACGCGGCCATGGTCGAGCCGATGTCGCCGCGCTTGGCGTCCATCACGACCAGCGCGCCGGCCGCTCGGGCCTCCTCGACCGACTTCTCCAGGACGGCGACGCCCCGTGAGCCGAAGCGCTCGAAGAAGGCCATCTGGGGCTTGAGCACGGCGGCCCGCTCGGCCACCGCCTCGACGACGGTGCGACTGAAGCGCTCCAGGCCCGCCACGTCGTCGTTCAGGCCCCAGTCGGCGAGCAGGGAGGCGTGCGGGTCGATGCCGACGCACAGCGGGCCGCGTTCGTCCATCGCGCGGCGCAGCCGGGCGCCGAAGGGCTCGAGAACCGTCATGCCGGTCACTGGGACTTCCTCACGTCGGCGCCGACCGCGTCGGCGAGGGTGGCGTACGGGCTCTGCCGCAGTCGGGCGGCGAGCCCCTTGTGGATCGCGCGGCCCCAGAAGGGACCCTCGTAGATGAACGCGCTGTAGCCCTGGACCAGCGTGGCGCCGGCCAGGATGCGCTGCCAGGCGTCCTCGGCGGTCGTGACGCCGCCGACGCCGATCAGGGTGATCCGGTCGCCCACGCGCGCGTACAGGCGGCGCAGGACCTCCAGGGAGCGCTCCTTGAGGGGGGCGCCGGACAGGCCGCCGGTCTCCTTGACCAGGGCGGGCGTCGACCGCAGGCCGAGCCCTTCGCGCGCGATGGTGGTGTTCGTGGCGATGATGCCGTCGAGGCCGAGTTCGACGGCGAGGTCGGCGACCGCGTCGACGTCCTCGTCGGCGAGGTCCGGGGCGATCTTGACCAGCAGGGGCACGCGCCGTGCGGGCACCGCGCGGTCGGCGGCCTCGCGGACGGCGCTCAGCAGGGGACGCAGCGCCTCGGTGGCCTGGAGGTTGCGCAGGCCCGGCGTGTTCGGCGAGGAGACGTTGACCACCAGGTAGTCGGCGTACGGCGCCAGCCGCTCCGCCGACTTCACGTAGTCGGCGACGGCCTCCTCCTCGGGGACGACCTTGGTCTTGCCGATGTTGACGCCGACGACGGTCCGGAAGACGGGGTTGCGGGAGGCCAGACGGGCCGCCACGGCCCGCGAGCCGTCGTTGTTGAAGCCCATGCGGTTGATGAGCGCCCGGTCCGCCACGAGGCGGAACAGCCGCTTCCTGGGGTTGCCGGGCTGCGGCTCCCCCGTCACGGTGCCGATCTCGACGTGGTCGAAGCCGAGCATCGCCATGCCGTCGATGGCGACCGCGTTCTTGTCGAAGCCCGCGGCGAGCCCGAAGGGGCCGTGCATGCGCAGGCCCAGGGCCTCGGTGCGCAGCTCCTTGTACCGGGGCGCGAGCGCGGCGGCGACGAAGGTGCGCAGCACCGGGACGCGGGCGGCGAGCCGGATCCAGCGGAAGGCCAGGTGGTGCGCCTGCTCCGGGTCCATGCGGGCGAAGAAGAGCTTGAAGAAGATCTGGTACATGTGTCCTCGTCAGGGCTTCATGAGGGCTCGTGAGGCCGGGGCTCATGAAGAGGGGGACACCGTTTCCGGTGTCCCCCTCGGGGCTGCTAGTCGCGGGCCGCGGTCAGGAACTCGGCGTGTTCCTGGAGTGAGCGCACTCCCACGTCGCCGCGGTTGAGGGCGTCGATGCCCTGGACGGCCGCGGCGAGCGCCTGGACCGTCGTCAGGCACGGCACGGACCGCGCCACGGCCGCCGTACGGATGTCGTAGCCGTCGAGGCGGCCGCCGGTGCCGTACGGGGTGTTGACGATGAGGTCGACCTCGCCGTCGTGGATCAGCTGGACGATGGTCTTCTCGCCGTTCGGGCCGGTGCCCTCGGACTGCTTGCGGACCACCGTGGCGTTGATGCCGTTGCGCCTGAGGACCTCGGCGGTGCCGGAGGTGGCCATCAGCTCGAAGCCGTGGGCGACCAGCTCACGCGCCGGGAAGATCATCGAGCGCTTGTCGCGGTTGGCGACGGAGATGAAGGCCCGCCCCTTGGTGGGCAGCGGCCCGTACGCGCCCGCCTGCGACTTGGCGTACGCCGTGCCGAAGACGGAGTCGATGCCCATGACCTCGCCGGTGGAGCGCATCTCCGGGCCGAGGACCGTGTCGACGCCGCGGCCGTGGATGTCCCGGAAGCGGGACCACGGCATCACGGCCTCCTTGACGGAGATCGGCGCGTCCAGCGGCAGTTCGCCGCCGTCGCCCTTCGCGGGCAGCAGGCCCTCGGCGCGCAGCTCGGCGATGGTCGCGCCCAGCGAGATGCGGGCGGCGGCCTTGGCCAGCGGCACCGCGGTCGCCTTCGAGGTGAAGGGCACGGTGCGCGAGGCGCGCGGGTTGGCCTCCAGGACGTAGAGGATGTCCCCGGCCAGCGCGAACTGGATGTTGATCAGGCCGCGCACGCCGACGCCCTTGGCGATGCCCTCGGTGGAGGCGCGCAGCCGCTTGATGTCGAAGCCGCCGAGCGTGATCGGGGGCAGGGCGCACGCCGAGTCACCGGAGTGGATGCCGGCCTCCTCGATGTGCTCCATGACGCCGCCGAGGTAGAGCTCCTCGCCGTCGTACAGGGCGTCGACGTCGATCTCGATCGCGTCGTCCAGGAAGCGGTCGACCAGGACCGGCCGGGATGGGCTGATCTCGGTGGACTCGGCGATGTAGGACTCCAGCCGGGTCTCGTCGTAGACGATCTCCATGCCGCGTCCGCCGAGCACGTAGGACGGGCGGACGAGGACCGGGTAGCCGATCTCGTCGGCGATGGCCTTGGCGCCGGCGAAGGTGGTGGCAGTGCCGTGCTTGGGGGCGGGCAGGCCCGCCTCGGCGAGCACCCGGCCGAAGGCGCCTCGGTCCTCGGCGGCGTGGATGGCCTCCGGGGAGGTGCCGACGACCGGCACGCCGTTGTCCTTGAGCGCCTGGGACAGGCCCAGCGGGGTCTGGCCGCCGAGCTGGACGATGACGCCCGCGATCGGTCCGGCCTGCGCCTCCGCGTGCACGACCTCCAGGACGTCCTCCAGGGTGAGCGGCTCGAAGTAGAGCCGGTCGGAGGTGTCGTAGTCGGTGGAGACGGTCTCCGGGTTGCAGTTGACCATCACCGTCTCGTACCCGGCGTCGCTCAGCGCGAAGGAGGCGTGGACGCAGGAGTAGTCGAACTCGATGCCCTGGCCGATGCGGTTCGGGCCGGAGCCCAGGATGATCACCGCGGGCTTCTCGCGCGGTGCGACCTCGGTCTCCTCGTCGTAGGAGGAGTAGAAGTACGGCGTCTTCGCGGCGAACTCGGCGGCGCAGGTGTCGACCGTCTTGTAGACCGGGCGGATGCCGAGCGCGTGCCGGACCTCGCGGACGACGTCCTCGCGCAGGCCGCGGATCTCGCCGATCTGCTGGTCGGAGAAGCCGTGCCGCTTGGCCTCGCCGAGCAGGTCGGGGGTCAGCTCGGGCGCGGCGGCCAGCTCGTCGGCGATCTCCTTGATCAGGAAGAGCTGGTCGACGAACCAGGGGTCGATCTTCGTGTGCTCGAAGACCTCCTCGGGCGTGGCGCCGGCGCGGATGGCCTGCATGACGGCGTTGATCCGGCCGTCGGTGGGCCGGACGGCCTCCTCCAGCAGCGCCTTCTTGTCGCCGGGCTCGCCGACGAAGGTGAACTGGCTGCCCTTCTTCTCCAGGGAGCGCAGCGCCTTCTGGAAGGCCTCGGTGAAGTTGCGGCCGATGGCCATGGCCTCGCCGACCGACTTCATGGTGGTCGTGAGGGTGGAGTCGGCGCTCGGGAACTTCTCGAAGGCGAACCGCGGGGCCTTCACGACCACGTAGTCGAGCGTCGGCTCGAAGGAGGCCGGGGTCTCCTGCGTGATGTCGTTCGGGATCTCGTCCAGGGTGTAGCCCACGGCGAGCTTGGCGGCGATCTTGGCGATCGGGAAGCCGGTCGCCTTGGAGGCGAGCGCCGACGAGCGGGAGACGCGCGGGTTCATCTCGATGACGATGACACGGCCGTCCTCGGGGTTCACCGCGAACTGGATGTTGCAGCCGCCGGTGTCGACGCCGACCTCGCGGATGATGGCGATGCCGACGTCGCGCAGGATCTGGTACTCGCGGTCGGTGAGCGTCATCGCGGGCGCCACGGTGATCGAGTCACCGGTGTGCACGCCCATGGGGTCGAAGTTCTCGATGGAGCAGACGACCACGACGTTGTCGTTCTTGTCGCGCATGAGCTCCAGCTCGTACTCCTTCCAGCCGAGGATGGACTCCTCCAGGAGCACCTCGGTGGTCGGGGAGAGCGTGAGGCCCTGGCCGGCGATGCGGCGCAGCTCCTCCTCGTCGTGGGCGAAGCCGGAGCCGGCGCCGCCCATGGTGAAGGAGGGGCGGACGACGACGGGGTAGCCGCCGAGCGCCTCGACGCCCTTCATGACGTCGTCCATGGAGTGGCAGATGTAGGACCGGGCGGACTCACCGTGGCCGGTCTTCCTGCGGACCTCCTCGACGACCTCCTTGAACAGGTCGCGGTCCTCGCCCTTGTGGATGGCCTCGACGTTGGCGCCGATCAGCTCGACGCCGTACTTCTCCAGCACCCCCTGCTCGTGCATGGAGATCGCGGTGTTGAGGGCCGTCTGGCCGCCCAGGGTGGGCAGCAGCGCGTCGGGCTGCTCCTTGGCGATGATCTTCTCGACGAACTCGGGGGTGATCGGCTCGACGTAGGTGGCGTCGGCGATCTCCGGGTCGGTCATGATCGTCGCCGGGTTGGAGTTCACCAGGATGACGCGCAGACCCTCGGCCTTGAGCACGCGGCACGCCTGGGTGCCGGAGTAGTCGAACTCGGCGGCCTGGCCGATGACGATCGGGCCGGAGCCGATGACCAGGACGGACTGGATATCGGTGCGCTTAGGCACGCTGGCCCTCCATCAGGGAAACGAAGCGGTCGAACAGGTAGGCGGCGTCGTGCGGGCCCGCTGCCGCTTCGGGGTGGTACTGGACGCTGAAGGCCGGCTTGTCGAGGAGCTGGAGGCCCTCCACCACGTTGTCGTTGAGGCAGACGTGGGAAACCTCGGCGCGGCCGTAGGGGGTGTCGGAGACCGTGTCGAGCGGGGCGTCGACGGCGAATCCGTGGTTGTGCGCGGTGACCTCGACCTTGCCGGTCGTACGGTCCTGCACCGGCTGGTTGATGCCGCGGTGGCCGTACTTCAGCTTGAAGGTGCCGAAGCCGAGGGCGCGGCCCAGGATCTGGTTGCCGAAGCAGATGCCGAACAGCGGGGTGCCGCGCTCGAGGACGCCCTGCATGACCGAGACCGGGTGGTCGGCGGTGGACGGGTCGCCGGGGCCGTTGGAGAAGAACACGCCGTCCGGGTTGACGGCGTAGACGTCCTCGACGGTGGCCGTGGCGGGCAGGACGTGCACCTCGATGCCGCGCTCGGCCATGCGGTGCGGGGTCATGCCCTTGATGCCGAGGTCGACGGCGGCGACGGTGAACTTCTTCTCGCCGATCGCCGGGACGACGTACGCCTCGGTGGTGGCGACCTCGGCGGAGAGGTCGGCGCCGCTCATCTCGGGGGCCTGGCGGACCTCGGCGAGCATGGTGCCCTCGTCGGGCAGCGCGTTGCCGGAGAAGATCCCGACGCGCATGGCGCCGCGCTCGCGCAGGTGGCGGGTGAGGGCGCGGGTGTCGATGCCGGAGATGCCGACGACGCCCTGGGCGGCGAGTTCCTCGTCCAGCGTGCGCTGCGAGCGCCAGCTGGAGGGTACGCGGGCGGGGTCGCGGACGACGTATCCGGAGACCCAGATCTTCTTGGACTCCATGTCCTCGTCGTTGACGCCCGTGTTCCCGACGTGCGGGGCGGTCATCACGACGACCTGGCGGTGGTACGACGGGTCGGTGAGGGTCTCCTGGTAGCCCGTCATGCCGGTGGAGAACACGGCTTCGCCGAAGGTGGCCCCCACGGCCCCGTAGGCGCGGCCGCGGAAGATCCGGCCGTCCTCCAGGACGAGTACGGCGGGAGTCCTGTGAACTCCCCTGGTGGAGGTCGTCATCGTGCGCCTTCCGTTTCCGTCTTGTCGATCATGTTGTTCAGGGTTTCGACCCACTCGTTGTGCTCGGCCGCGTGGTCGGAGCGGAAGCCGGAGTCGATCAGTTTGTCTCCGTGTGCCCAGGTGACGATCAGCAGACCGCCCTCCGTGAGCACCTTGCCGGCGATGCCCTTGTCCAGCCGGGCCTCGCGCAGTGCGGCGGCGGGGACGAAGAAGTCGGCCGCGCCGGGGCGTACGACGTCCAGTCCCGCGTCCGTCAGCGTGAGCTCGGCCCTGCTCCGGGTGCCCAGGCCGTGCGCCACGATGCGGTCGAGCCACTGACCGGCGGTGGTGGAGCCGTGGTAGCGGCCGCTCATCGTCAGTCTCGCCGGACCGGGCTCGTCCGGCACGGTGGGCAGCTCGGGGAGGTCACTCTGGAGAGTGCTGCGCCACTTCCAGCCCTCGCGCATCAGCCAGTAGACGAGGGCCACGAACAGCCCGAGGCCGACGACCCAGCCGATGCGGGCGGCCCAGTCGGTCACTTCCGCCGATTCCTTCTCGGCGGCCAGCAGGATTACCGGTGCTACAGATGTCACGTGAGCTTCCCGTCGACGAGCGTGGCCTTGCCCCGCAGCCACGTGTGCGTCACACGGCCCGGCAGCTCACGTCCCTCGTAGGGGGTGTTGCGGCTGCGCGAGGCGAAGCCCGCGGGGTCCACCTGGCCACGGTATGCCGTGTCGACGAGGGTGAGGTTGGCGGGCTCACCAGCCGAGACGGGACGGCCGTGTCCGGTGGCCTGTCCGATCTGCGCGGGCTTGAAGGACATCCGGTCGGCGACGCCGGCCCAGTCGAGCAGGCCCGTGTCCACCATGGTCTCCTGGACCACCGACAGCGCGGTCTCCAGGCCCACCATGCCCATGGCGGCGGCGGCCCACTCGCAGTCCTTGTCCTCGTGCGGGTGCGGGGCGTGGTCGGTGGCGACGATGTCGATCGTGCCGTCGGCGAGCGCCTCGCGCAGGGCGTGCACGTCGCGCTCGGTGCGCAGCGGCGGGTTGACCTTGTAGACGGGGTTGTAGGAGCGGACCAGCTCGTCGGTGAGGAGCAGGTGGTGCGGGGTGACCTCGGCGGTGACGTCGATGCCGCGGGACTTGGCCCAGCGGACGATCTCGACGCTGCCGGCGGTCGACAGGTGGCAGATGTGGACGCGGGAGCCGACGTGCTCGGCGAGCAGCACGTCCCGCGCGATGATCGACTCCTCGGCGACGGCGGGCCAGCCGCCGAGACCCAGCTCGGCGGAGACGACGCCCTCGTTCATCTGGGCGCCCTCGGTGAGCCGGGGCTCCTGGGCGTGCTGGGCGACGACGCCGTCGAAGGCCTTCACGTACTCCAGGGCGCGGCGCATGATCACGGCGTCGTGGACGCACTTGCCGTCGTCGGAGAAGACGGTGACGCCGGCCGCGGACTCGTGCATGGCGCCCAGCTCGGCGAGCTTGGCGCCCTCCAGGCCGACGGTGACGGCGCCGATGGGCTGCACGTCGCAGTAGCCGGACTCCTGGCCGAGCCGCCAGACCTGCTCGACGACACCGGCGGTGTCGGCGACCGGGAAGGTGTTGGCCATGGCGAAGACGTTGGTGTAGCCGCCGCTCGCCGCGGCCCGGGTGCCGGTGAGGACGGTCTCGGAGTCCTCGCGGCCGGGCTCGCGCAGGTGGGTGTGAAGGTCGACGAGGCCGGGCAGCAGCACCTTGCCGTCGGCCTCGACGACCTCGGCGCCCTCGGCGGACAGTCCGGTGCCCACCTCGGCGACGGTGCCGCCGTCGATCAGCACGTCCTGCGGCTCGCCGCCGAGGACCTTCGCACCGCGGATCAGGGTCTTGCTCATGGTTCTTACTTCTCCTCGGTGGTGCGGGCGTGGGTGACGGCGGGCTCGGCGCCGCCGAGCAGGAGGTAGAGGACGGCCATCCGGACGGAGACGCCGTTGGTGACCTGCTCGACCACGGTGCAGCGGTCGGAGTCGGCGACCTCGGCGGTGATCTCCATGCCGCGGACCATCGGGCCGGGGTGCATCACGATGGCGTGCTCGGGCATCTTCGCCATGCGGTCGCCGTCGAGGCCGTAGCGGCGGGAGTACTCGCGCTCGGTCGGGAAGAACGCGGCGTTCATGCGCTCGCGCTGGACGCGCAGCATCATCACCGCGTCGGACTTCGGCAGGGTGGAGTCGAGGTCGTAGGAGATCTCGCAGGGCCAGGTCTCGACGCCGACCGGCAGCAGGGTGGGCGGGGCGACGAGGGTGACCTGGGCGCCGAGGGTGTGCAGCAGGTCGACGTTGGAGCGGGCGACGCGGCTGTGCAGGACGTCGCCGACCAGGGTGATGTGGCGGCCGTCCAGGTCCTTGCCGAGGCCGGTGTCGCGGCCGACCAGGCGGCGGCGCATGGTGAAGGCGTCCAGCAGGGCCTGGGTGGGGTGCTGGTGGGTGCCGTCGCCGGCGTTGATGACGTGGGCGTCGATCCAGCCGGAGGTGGCCAGGCGGTACGGGGCGCCGGAGGCGCCGTGCCGGATGACGACGGCGTCGACGCCCATGGCCTCCAGGGTCTGCGCGGTGTCCTTGAGGGACTCGCCCTTGGAGACGCTGGAGCCCTTGGCGGTGAAGTTGATGACGTCCGCGGACAGGCGCTTCTCGGCGGCCTCGAAGGAGATCCGGGTCCGGGTGGAGTCCTCGAAGAAGAGGTTGACGACGGTCCGGCCGCGCAGGGTGGGGAGTTTCTTGATCGGCCGGTCCGCGACCCGGGCCATCTCCTCGGCGGTGTCGAGGATCAGGACGGCGTCGTCGCGGGTGAGGTCGGCGGCCGAGATGAGATGACGCTGCATCTGTCAGGCTCCGTAAGGCGATTCATGCGGAAGAGCGGGATAATTCGGGCGCCCGGGTGCGTGCGGGGGCACACCGGGCACGCGTACCGCACCGGTCGGGGCGTACGCGCGGGGTGCTAGGGGTGGGCGCCCGGGGTGTCCGGCTTGGCGCCGAGCAGCACGGTGTCGCGACCGTCCTCCTCGGCGAGCTGGACCTTGACCGTCTCCCGCAGCGACGTGGGGAGGTTCTTGCCGACGTAGTCGGCGCGGATGGGCAGCTCGCGGTGGCCGCGGTCGACGAGGACCGCCAGCTGCACCGCGCGCGGGCGGCCGATGTCGTTCAGGGCGTCGAGGGCGGCGCGGATGGTGCGGCCGGAGAAGAGGACGTCGTCGACGAGGACCACCAGGCGGCCGTCGATGCCGTCACCGGGGATCTCGGTGCGGGCCAGCGCGCGCGGCGGGTGCATGCGCAGGTCGTCGCGGTACATGGTGATGTCGAGCGAGCCGACCGGCATCTTGCGCTCGGTGATCTGCTCCAGCTTGTCGGCGAGCCGCCGGGCGAGGAAGACGCCCCGGGTCGGGATGCCGAGGAGCACCACGTCGTCGGCGCCCTTGGCGCGTTCGACGATCTCGTGGGCGATACGGGTCAGCACCCGCGCGATGTCCGGCCCCTCGAGCACGGGCCGCGCGTCGGACGGTGCGTCCTGCTGCCTGCTGTCCTGCTGCTTGTCCATACGAAACGGACCTCCTTCTCCGCCTCACGGGACGGACCTTAAAGGACGTCGGATTTGCGCCACCTACGCTACCAGGCTCACGACACCGCATCGATCGCACCCCCGACACTCCCCTGTCACTCCCGTGCCGCGTCCGCGTCACCCGTTCGCAGCAACGGGGCGCGACTACCACGGAAGCGTCGGTGCGGACCATTCGGCTTGACGCAGAAGAGTAACGCTGCGTAACCTCACAGTGAGTTACCAGCCGCGCGGCAGACAACACAGCCGGCCGCGTCGACACCTTGTCCGGGGAGCCATATGTCCAGCGAATACGCCAAACAGCTCGGGGCCAAGCTCCGGGCCATCCGCACCCAGCAGGGCCTTTCCCTCCACGGTGTCGAGGAGAAGTCCCAGGGCCGCTGGAAGGCGGTCGTGGTCGGGTCGTACGAGCGCGGTGACCGTGCCGTGACCGTGCAGCGCCTCGCCGAGCTGGCGGACTTCTACGGCGTTCCCGTGCAGGAGCTGCTGCCCGGCACCACCCCCGGTGGCGCCGCCGAGCCGCCGCCGAAGCTGGTCCTGGACCTGGAGCGGCTGGCCACGGTGCCGGCCGAGAAGGCGGGCCCGCTGCAGCGGTACGCGGCCACGATCCAGTCCCAGCGCGGCGACTACAACGGCAAGGTGCTCTCGATCCGCCAGGACGACCTGCGCACACTCGCCGTCATCTACGACCAGTCCCCCTCGGTCCTGACCGAGCAGCTGATCAGCTGGGGTGTCCTGGACGCGGACGCGCGCCGCGCGGTGGCGTCCCACGAGGACGTCTGAGCCCCGGGAGGGGTCCGGACACATAGCAGAAACGTGCCGCCGGGGTGGCCGGGAAGCCTGATGCTCCCGGCCACCCCGGCGGCGTCTGCGGGCGTCGAGGCTCGCGGGGCGCACGGAGAACGCCGGAGGGCCTGCCGTGACCGATGTCGGTCGCGGCAGGCCCTCCGGCGTCTGTGTCTGTCTCCGTCAGGCCTCGTCACGGCGCAGCGAAGGCTTCAGTTCCTTCAGCCGGCCGAGCAGGCCGTTGACGAACGCCGGCGACTCGTCCGTGGAGAACTCCTTCGCCAGCTGCACCATCTCGTCGAGGACGACGGCGTCCGGGGTCGCGTCGACCCAGATCAGCTCGTACGCGCCGAGGCGCAGGATGTTTCGGTCGACGACCGGCATCCGGTCCAGCGTCCAGCCGACCGAATACTGGGCGATGAGCTCGTCGATGCGCTTCGCACGCTCGGCGTAGCCCTCCACGAGCTCCATCGTGTACTCGCTCACCGGCGGCTGCCGGGTGTCGGACCGGGAGTGCCGGACCCAGTCGGCGAGGACCGTCAGGACGTCGGCGCCGCGCTGATCGCCCTCGAAGAGGATCTGGAAGGCGCGCTTGCGGGCCGTGTTGCGGGCAGCCACGGTTAGCTGTTCACCCGGCCGAGGTAGTCGCTCGTACGGGTGTCGACCTTGATCTTCTCACCGGTGGTGATGAAGAGCGGGACCTGGATCTGGTGGCCGGTCTCCAGGGTGGCGGGCTTGGTGCCGCCGGTGGAGCGGTCGCCCTGGACGCCCGGCTCGGTCTCCTGGACGGTCAGCTCGACGGCGGCGGGCAGCTCGACGAAGAGCACCTCGCCCTCGTGCTGGGCGACGGTGGCGGTGAAGCCCTCGACCAGGAAGTTGGCGGCGTCGGAGACCGTCTTGCGGTCGACCATCAGCTGGTCGTACGTCTCCATGTCCATGAAGACGAAGTAGTCGCCGTCCATGTACGAGAACTGCATGTCGCGCTTGTCGACAGTGGCCGTCTCGACCTTGACGCCGGCGTTGAAGGTCTTGTCGACGACCTTGCCGGAGAGCACGTTCTTGAGCTTGGTGCGCACGAAGGCGGGGCCCTTGCCGGGCTTGACGTGCTGGAACTCGACGACGGACCAGAGCTGGCCGCCTTCGAGCTTGAGCACCAGGCCGTTCTTGAGGTCGTTCGTGGAAGCCACGGTTGCGGAATCTCCTGGACTGGACTGACGTGGACGACCCCGGGGCGTGCGCACAGCGCGAGGCTAGAGCGCGAGCAGCTCCTTGGTCGTGATGGTGAGTAGCTCGGGTCCGCCGTCCGCCTCGGGGCGCACGACGAGCGTGTCATCGATCCGGACACCGCCCCGGCCCGGGAGGTGGACCCCCGGTTCGACGGTGACCGGCACACAAGCGTCCAGTTTACCCATGGCCGCGGGGGCCAACTGCGGGTCCTCGTCGATTTCGAGTCCCACCCCGTGCCCGGTGAGGGCCGGAAGGTTCTCCGCGTACCCGGCGGAGTCCAGTGCCTGACGGGCCGCGCGGTCCACATCGCGGCAGGCGGCGCCGGGTGCGAGGGCCTCGCGGCCGGCCCGCTGCGCCGAGAAGACGAGGTCGTACAGCTCGATCTGCCAGTCCGCCGGCGAGGTGCCGATGACGAACGTCCGGCCGATCTCGCAGCGGTAGCCGCGGTACGTCGCGCCCAGGCACACGGAGAGGAAGTCGCCCTCCTCCACGCGCCGGTCGGTGGGCCGGTGGCCTCGGCGTCCGGAGTTCGGGCCGGTGCCGACGGAGGTCGGGAAGGCGGGGCCGTCGGCGCCGTGGTCGACCAGGCGGCGTTCCAGTTCCAGGGCGAGGTGCCGCTCGGTACGGCCGACGAGGATGGACTCCAGCAGCTCTCCGAGGGCCTGGTCGGCGATCTCGGCGCCGATCCGCAGGCAGGAGATCTCCTCCTCGTCCTTGACGACCCGGAGCTGCTCCACGGCTTGCCCCAGGTCGGTCAGGCGCAGTCCGGGGGCGACCGCGCGCATGGCCCGCTGACGGGCGACGGTGAGGTGGTGGTCCTCGGTGGCGAGGGACTCGGCGCCCTGTGACGCGGCGAGGCCGGCGGCGGCGACGGCCGCGTCACCGCCGGGGCCGGGCAGGGCGCGCAGCGGCAGCGTCTCGTCGGGCCGGCCCTCGGTGGGCCGTTCGTCGGGCGGGCCTGAGCACACCAGGAGATCCTCGGTCTTGCCGAGCAGCAGCACGGCGCCGGGCGGGGCGCCGCCCGCGAGATAGCGCACGTTGGCGGGCCGGGAGACGAGCGCCGCCGCGCTGCCGCCCGCGTTGCAGCGTTCTCGTAGGCGCGTCCGGCGGGCCGCGTACACCTCTGACATGAGCCGAGCGTATGGCTCCGCCGGTGGGGGCGCCGCTCGGGAGAGGCCGAGTGGGGAGGTGCGGGGCGCTGGGTGCGGGGTGCGCGGTCCGGGGCGGGGGGATCGTCGTACGGCGTCTGCGGGCCGGTGGGGCTTCACGCGCCCCGCGGCGGAGCCGCATGTCGATACAGCCCCGCGCCCCTTCGGGGCGCTTCCCTCAGCCCTGGTTACCAGGTCGGGGGGCTCGCTATGGAGCGGGACAGGACCTCGTTCAGCACCTGTGCGGTTTCCGGGACGTCGAGTTGGGAGTTGTCGATGATCGGGAGGCCCGAGCCGTACCAGCCGGCCATGCGGCCGTGGATGCGGGCGACCTCCTCGTCGGAGAGGCGACGGTTGCCGCTGCGCTCGGCGTTGCGCTCCAGGACGATGTCCAGTCCGGGCAGGAGGACGACCGGGAGCAGGCCGGGCCCGACGTGCCGCTTCCAGCCGCCGAGGCCGACGACGGGGCGGTCCGGGAAGACGGCGTCGTCGAGGATGCAGGAGATGCCGTTGGCGAGGAAGTTGCGCGCGGAGAAGCCGCAGGTGCGGCGGGCGAGGCGGTACTGGGCCTCGGAGTTCTCGTTCCAGCCGGACTGGGGGTCGGCGAAGCCGGAGCGGACCCATTCGCGCACGTCGTCGAGGCTGATGTGGGCGGTGGGGACCCTGCGGTGGTCGGCCCAGTACTTGGCGACGCTGGTCTTGCCCGCGCCCGCGGGGCCGATGAGCAGCACCGCGAGGCAGGTGGTCGCCGGATCGGGTCCGGCGGCCGCGGCGGGCGGCACGCTGGGCGCGGCGACGGGGCCGCCGGGCGGCAGCGGGACGTGTCCGGTGGTGTCCGGCACGGGTGCCGGGGGCGGGGCCTGCTGCGGCGGCCCGGGGTGCGGGGCCCGCATGGGGTGGCCCGGCGCCACGGGCGGGGGCACGGGGGCGGAGCCCTGGTGCGGGCCCGGGTGGTGTGCGGCCGGGGACCAGCCGACGGCCGGTCCGTGCCCCGGCTGGGGGGGCGGCAGCGGAGAACCCACTGCGTGCTGCATCCGGTGCCACTCCGTCTCGTACAGGCGATGGGCGCTGACAGCGGGAGGGGTACCCGCTCTCCCACAGCCTAGAGGGCGTGGGAGGGGCCTCACCCGAACGGTACCTTCCCCGGCCGTCCTTTGGTGAACGGCCGGGGTCGGTCCGAAGTGCCCGCCCCGCGAGGCGAATCGGACGGAAGGTGCGACCGGGGACTTACTCGCCCACCTCGCCGTAGGCGGCGAGGAGGACGGCCGGGTCGGGTCCCTCCAGGACGGTGGGCTTGGCCAGGCCGTCCAGGACGATGAAGCGCAGCAGGTCACCGCGGGACTTCTTGTCGACCTTCATGTTCTCCACCAGCTTGGGCCACTGGTCGTAGCGGTAGTGGAGGGGCAGGCCGACCGCCTCGAGGATGCTGCGGTGACGGTCGGCGGTGGCGTCGTCCAGCCGGCCCGCGAGGCGGCCCAGTTCGGCGGCGAAGTGCATGCCGACGGAGACGGCGGCGCCGTGGCGCCACTTGTAGCGCTCGTTCTTCTCGATGGCGTGGCCCAGGGTGTGACCGTAGTTCAGGATCTCCCGCAGGCCCGCCTCCTTCAGGTCGGAGGAGACGACCTCGGCCTTGACCTTGATGGAGCGCACGATCAGCTCGGCGGTGTGCGGCCCGGCCGGGGTGCGCGCGGCCTGCGGGTCGGACTCGATCAGGTCGAGGATCGCCGGGTCGGCGATGAAGCCGGCCTTGATGACCTCGGCGAGGCCCGACACGTAGTCGTTGACCGGGAGGGAGTCGAGGGCCGCGAGGTCGCACAGGACGCCGGCCGGCGGGTGGAAGGCGCCGACGAGGTTCTTGCCCTCGGCGGTGTTGATGCCGGTCTTGCCGCCGACGGCCGCGTCCACCATGGCCAGCACGGTGGTCGGGACGGCGATCCAGCGCACGCCGCGCAGCCAGGTCGCGGCCACGAAGCCGGCGAGGTCGGTGCTGGCGCCGCCGCCGACGCCGACGATGACGTCGGTGCGGGTGAAGCCGGACTGGCCGAGCGCCTTCCAGCAGTAGGCGGCGACCTCGGCGGTCTTGGCCTCCTCTGCGTTGGGCACCTGGATGGCGATCGCGTCGTAGCCCTGCTCGGCGAGGTCGGCGCGCAGCGCGTCGCCGGTCTCGGCGAGGGCCTCGGGGTGGATCACGGCGACCCGCTTGGCCTTCGGGCCGATCAGGCCGGCGAGTTCGCCCAGGAGCTGACGGCCCACCAGGACCTCGTAGGGGTCGGATCCCGCGGTGCCGCCGACCTGGATCCGGGTGACTGCCTCGCTCATGCTTCCTTCAACTCCAGTGCGTCCAGCGCCGCTTGCGTGACTTCTTCGGGCGTGCGTCCGTCGGTGGCGACGACGACCGTGGCGACCTCCTCGTAGAGGTGGCGGCGGGCCTCCATCAGCTCGCGCCACTGCTTGCGCGGGTTGACCGCCAGCAGCGGGCGTGCGGCGTTCAGGCCGGTGCGCTTGACCGCCTCCTCGACGTCCATCGACAGATAGACGACGCGCTGCCCGGCGAGCAGGCCGCGGGTGCCGGCGTCGAGGACCGCGCCGCCGCCGAGGGCGAGGACGCCGTCGTGCTCGGCGAGGGCCGTCCGCACGGCCTGCTTCTCCAGGGCACGGAAGGCCGGCTCGCCCTCGTCCACGAAGATCTCCGCGATGGTGCGCCCCTCGGCGGAGACGATGTCGTCGTCGGTGTCCCGGTACGCGGTGCCGAGGCGCTCGGCGAGCAGCTGCCCGACGGTGGACTTGCCCACGCCCATCGGTCCGACCAGCACGATCAGTGGGGTGCTCATCGGATGGCCAGGTTCTCGAGGTACGAGGTGACGTTGCGGCGGGTCTCGGTGACGCTGTCGCCGCCGAACTTCTCCGCCACGGCGTCGGCGAGGACCAGGGCGACCATCGCCTCGGCGACGATGCCGGCGGCCGGGACCGCGGAGACGTCGGAGCGCTGGTGGTGGGCCTGCGTGGCCTCGCCGGTCGTCACGTCCACGGTCTTCAGGGCGCGCGGCACGGTCGCGATGGGCTTCATCGCGGCGCGGACCCGCAGCAGCTCACCGGTGGACAGGCCGCCCTCGGTGCCGCCGGCGCGGCCGGAGACGCGGCGGATGCCCTCGGGCGTGCCCACGATCTCGTCGTGCGCCTTGGAGCCGGGCACCCGGGCCAGCTCGAATCCGTCGCCGATCTCGACACCCTTGATCGCCTGGATGCCCATCAGCGCACCGGCGAGGCGGGCGTCCAGCTTGCGGTCCCAGTGCACGTGCGAGCCCAGGCCGACCGGGACGCCGTACGCGAGCACCTCGACGACGCCGCCGAGCGTGTCGCCGTCCTTGTGGGCCTGGTCGACCTCCGCGACCATCGCCTTGGAGGTGTCCGCGTCCAGGCAGCGCAGCGGGTCGGCGTCCAGCTTCTCGACGTCCGCCGGGGTGGGGTACGTGCCCTGCGGCGCCTTCACGGAGCACAGCTCGACGACGTGGCTGACGATCTCGATGCCTGCCGTCTCCTTGAGGTACGACCGCGCCACGGCGCCCAGGGCCACGCGGGCGGCCGTCTCGCGCGCGGAGGCGCGTTCCAGGACCGGGCGGGCCTCGTCGAAGCCGTACTTCTGCATGCCCGCGAGGTCGGCGTGGCCGGGGCGGGGGCGGGTCAGCGGGGCGTTGCGGGCCAGTCCCGCCAGCACCTCCGGGTCGACCGGGTCGGCCGCCATGACCTGCTCCCACTTGGGCCACTCGGTGTTGCCCACCATGACCGCGACCGGGGAGCCCATGGTGAGGCCGTGGCGGACGCCGCCGAGGAAGGTGACCTCGTCACGCTCGAACTTCATCCGCGCGCCGCGCCCGTAGCCGAGCCGCCGCCTCGCCAGATGGTCCGCCACCATGTCCGTGGTGATCGGCACGCCGGCGGGCAGCCCCTCCAGCGTCGCGACGAGTGCGGGACCGTGGGACTCCCCCGCGGTCAGCCAGCGCAACCTGCTCAACGGTGCTCCTCAGTGCTCGCGCCCCGGTATGCCCTGCGTACGCGTCTTCTGTGCGTACGGCGACGACGTGTCCGGGTGCGCGGGCCCCGGTCCGCCATGTCCGATCCTCCCACGTCCGGCCGCCCGGCCCGTCCGCCGGTCCATCTGCCGGACGGACGGTCTCAGGCGGCGCCGCCGCCCGGAGGCGGCCCGGGCGCGTAGGAACCGAGGAAATCGGCGCCGCTCTGCTGCGGCCGGGGCGGGGCCTGGGCCGGTGCGTAGGGCCCCAGATAGTCGGCGCCGCGGCCCTGCCGGCCGTACTGCGTCACGGCCGCGGCCGGCGCACCGCCGCGTGCCGCGCGGCGGGCTGCGATGCGGCGCACCAGCTTGACCACCCAGGACGCGACCAGGGCCAGCAGGGCCAGGGCGATCACGGTGATCTGCACCCAGTCGGGCAGGAAACCGAGCACGGCCTCGAATATCTCGCTCTTGACGGACGCCAGAGGCACGCCTGTGGACATGGATCGCTTTCCCCTCCCGGTCCCGCCCCCTGCGGAACCGGACGGATCCTAGCGTTCCGCGAGGGCGCGCTCGCCTGCTTTTCGCATGGCGGCCAGCGGGGCCGGGGCGCGGCCCGTCATCTGCTCGACCTGGAGCACCGCCTGGTGCAGCAGCAGGTCGAGGCCGCTGACGACGGCGCCGCCGTACGCCGACCAGCGGGCCGCGAGCGCGGTCGGCCAGGGGTCGTACAGCACGTCGAAGAGGGTCCCGGGCATCTCCGGCACCGCGGAGGCCAGGGCGTCGGTGGTGCCGGCGGGCGTGGTGGCGACGACCAGCGGGGCGTGCAGCGCCTGCTCGGCGTCCGCCCAGTCGGCGATGCGGACGTCGACGTCCAGCCGCTCGGCCCAGCCCCGCATCTCGGCGGCGCGCGCCTCGCTGCGTACGTACACGGTGATCTCGCCCGTGCAGACCCGGGCCAGCGCGGCCAGCGCGGAGGACGCGGTGGCGCCGGCGCCGAGGACCGCGGCGGTGTCGGTCTTCTCGACGCCGTGCTCGCGCAGGGCGGCGACCATGCCGGGGATGTCGGTGTTGTCGCCGGTCGCGCGGCCGTCCTCGGTGAAGACGACGGTGTTCACCGCGTCGACCGAGGCGGCCGTCTCGCTGATCCCGTCGAGCAGCGGGATCACCGCCCGCTTGAGCGGCATGGTCAGCGACAGTCCCGCCCACTCGGGGCCCAGCCTCTCGAAGAAGCCCGGCAGCGCCTCCTCGTCGACGTCGAAACGGTCGTACGTCCAGCCCTGCAGGCCCAGCTCGGCGTAGGCGGTGCGGTGCAGCACCGGGGAGAGGGAGTGGGCGATCGGGGAGCCGAGCACGGCCGCCCTTCGGGGTGCGGGCATCAGTTCTTCCTCGAAGCGTTCCACTCGTCGACCAGTGCCTGGTGTTCCTTGTTGGTCTTGGTGAACTTGCTGGTCTTCCCGTCCATCGAGATGAAGTAGTACCAGCCCTCGGAGGTGGGAGCGAGCGCCCCCTGGATCGCTTCCTCACCCGGGTTGCCGATGGGACCGGGCGGCAGCCCCTTGTAGTAATAGGTGTTGTAGGGGTTGTCGTAGTTGCGCAGCTCGCTGAGCGACAGGTCGAGCGTGCTCTGGTTCTTGACGTAGTTGTACGTGGAGTCGAACTCCAGCATTCCGTTGGTCTGCTCGTTGCCCGGCTTGAGACGGTTGTAGATGACCTCGGCCATCCTGCGGAAGTCGTCGTGGCTCGTGCCCTCCGCCTGAGCCAGGCTCGCGACGGTCAGCAACTGCCACGGTCCCTCGAGGCCGAGCCCCTTGGCCTTCTGCTCGAGACCGAGCTCCTGGTACTTCTCGTTCGACCGCGCCACCATCTGCTTGAGCACGTCCTCGGGCTTCTGGCCCTTGGCAGCCGAGTAGCTGGAGGGGTAGAGGAACCCTTCCAGCGGGTCCTTGACGTCCTTGTGGTTCATCGCCCAGGCGGGCAGGCCGAGGCTCTTCCACTCGCTCTTGGCGACGCCGGCCGTGGTGCCTTCCTTCAGCCCGAGCTGCGTGTCGATCTTCTTGTAGATCTCCACGTTGCGCAGGCCCTCCGCGATGATCAGATTGCTGCGGCTCTTGGGGTCGAGCAGCATCTGGACCGCGCTCGCCGCCGACATCTCCTTCTGCAGCGTGTACACGCCGTCCTGGATGCTCTTGCCGTCGGGATTGCTCTGCTGGGCGCTGATGAAGGCGTCGACGCTCTTCACCACGCCCTGGCGTTTGAGCTCCTGGCCGATCGTCGCGCCGCCCGCGCCCTTGGGGATGGTGACGGTGACCTTCTCGCCGTTGCCGTCGCCCGCGTAGTCCGGGGCCGCGCCGAAACGATCCTGGTAGAACTGGAAGCCGAAGTAGCCGACGCCCGCCACGCCGCCGCCGAGCACCAGGCAGACCACGAGGCAGGCGACGCCGCTGCGGCCTTTCCTGGACTTGCCGCCCCGGCCCCGGCGACCGCCGCCGCCGTCGTCGCCGTCGGATCCGCCGTCGTCCCCGCCCGCGAAGAAGGCGTGCTCGCCCTCGTCGGGGCCGGGGTCCCAGTCGGTGTCCCGCGGTTCGGGTTCGGCGCGCCTTCGGGCGGGTGGCTCCGGCGGCGGGTAGGCCTCCGGGGTGCCGTAGAAGTCGGGTTGCTCCGCGCCGTACGCGGCGCTCTGCTGGCCGTAGGGGTCCGCCGGGTCGCCGGGGTACTGCGCGTGGGGGTGCGCGCCTGTCCCCCAGCCGCCGTCGTCGTAGCCATGACCCTGGCCCTGGCCCTGCTGCGGCTGTGCCTGGGCCGCGTACCCCTCCTGGTCGTACTGCCGGCCGTACTGCTGCTGCCCGTACTGGTCGTACTGCGGCTGGGGGATCGGCTGACCGTACTGGTCGTACTGCTGCTGCCCGTACGCGCCCTGGCCGCCGTCGCCCCAGTCGCCGTACTGGGCCTGCTGCTGTTGCGGCTGCTGCGGATAGTGCTGCGGCTGGCCGCCGTAGGGGGACTGCTGACCCGCCTGGGTCTGCTGTCCGCCCCATCCGCCGTCCCCGTACAACGGGTCCTCCGGATGCCACGGTTCGGAGCCTGGGCCCCGGCCATACTCAGTCATCGATCCCCTAGAGCCGCGAGGCGGCGGTCCGCGCGGCCTGACGTGGGGGGCCGGCTTCCGTTCCGCCTCTTGCTGTGCGGGGGCTGTTCGAATGCCGCCGCATCGCGCGGAACGTTACCGTATCGCGATCAGATGACCACTTCGACGCCCTCGCCGGGTGCATTGCCTGACACCCGTTCGGATTCCAGTGCCTGCTGGAGGATGATCACAGCGGCTGCCTGGTCGATGACCGACCGGCCCTTCTTGGACTTCACGCCCGAGGCGCGCAGCCCCTGGCTCGCCGTCACCGTGGTCATCCGCTCGTCGACCAGCCGTACGGGGACGGGTGCGATGCCCTTTGCCAGCTCCTGGGCGAAGCCCCTGACCTTGGCCGCGGCCGGGCCCTCGCCCCCCTTGAGGGAGCGAGGGAGGCCGACGACGACCTCGACGGGCTCGTACTCCTCGACCAGCTGCCGCAGGCGGCGGTGGGCCGCCGGGACGTCCCGCCCGGGGACCGTCTCCACCGGCGTGGCGAGGATCCCGTCGGGGTCGCACGACGCGACCCCGATACGGGCGTCACCGACGTCGATCGCGAGTCGTCGGCCTCTGCGCATCGCCGGACCTACTTCGCCGTGTCGGCGACGAGGCGCTCGACGGCGTCCACGGCGTCGCCGATGGCGGCCGGGTTCTGGCCGCCGCCCTGGGCGACGTCCGGCTTGCCGCCACCGCCGCCGCCGAGGGTCTTGGCGGCGGTGCGCACCAGGTCACCGGCCTTGAGACCGCGCTCGCGGGCGGCCTCGTTGGTGGCGATCACGGTGAGCGGCTTGCCGCCCGCCGTGGTGAACAGGGCCACGACCGCGGCCCGGCCGCCCTGGATGCGGCCGCGCACGTCGAGGACCAGCTTGCGCAGGTCGTCGGCCGTGGTGCCGTCGGGGACCTGACCGGTCACCAGGGCGACGCCGCGCACGTCCTTGGCGGAGTCGGCGAGCGAGCCGGCGGCCTGGAGGACCTTCTCGGCGCGGAACTTCTCGATCTCCTTCTCGGCGTCCTTGAGCTTGCCGAGCATGGCGGAGACCTTCTCCGGGAGCTCCTCCGGGCGGCCCTTGATCAGCTCCTGGAGCTGGGCGACGACCGTGTGCTCGCGGGCGAGGAAGTTGTAGGCGTCCACGCCGACCAGGGCCTCGATGCGGCGCACGCCCGAGCCGATGGAGGACTCGCCGAGCAGCTTGACGAGGCCGAGCTGGGCGGTGTTGTGCACGTGGGTGCCGCCGCACAGCTCCTTGGAGAAGTCGCCGATCGTGACGACGCGGACGCGCTCGCCGTACTTCTCGCCGAACTCGGCGATGGCGCCCTGCTTCTTGGCCTCGTCGATGCCCATCACGTCGGCGCGGACGTCGAGGTCACGGGCGAGCACCTCGTTGATCTTCTGTTCGACGTCGGTCATCACGGCCGTCGGCACGGCGGACGGCGAGCCGAAGTCGAAGCGGAAGCGGCCGGGCTGGTTCTCGGAACCGGCCTGGGCGGCGGTCGGGCCGAGGGCGTCGCGCAGGGCCTGGTGGGTGAGGTGGGTGGCCGAGTGGGCGCGGGCGATGGCCTTGCGGCGCCGGTCGTCGATGGAGGCGTGGGCCTTGGCGCCGACGGTGATCTCGCCGACCTGGACGACGCCCTTGTGGACGTAGACGCCCGGGACCGGCTTCTGGCAGTCGCGGACCTCGATGACGGCGCCGGAGTCGGCCTTGATCCGGCCGGTGTCGCCGATCTGGCCGCCGCCCTCGGCGTAGAAGGGGGTGCGGTCGAGGACGATCTCGACCTCGTCGCCCTCGGTGGCGGCCGGCGAGGAGACGCCGTCGACGAGGATGCCGACGATCGTGGACTCGCCCTCGGTGTCGGTGTAGCCGATGAAGTCGGTGGCACCGGCACGGTCGGCGATCTCGCGGTAGGCGCCGAGGTCGGCGTGGCCGGTCTTCTTGGCCTGGGCGTCGGCCTTGGCGCGCTCCCGCTGCTCCTTCATCAGGCGGCGGAAGCCCTCCTCGTCCACGGACAGCCCCTGCTCGGCGGCCATCTCCAGGGTGAGGTCGATCGGGAAGCCCCAGGTGTCGTGGAGCAGGAATGCCTTGTCGCCGGCGAGGACGGTGCCGCCGGCGGCCTTGGTGTCGCTGACGGCGGTGTCGAGGATGTTGGTGCCGGCCTTGAGGGTCTTGAGGAAGGCGTTCTCCTCCGCGAGGGCGACCTTCTCGATCCGCTCGCGGTCGGTGATCAGCTCGGGGTACTGCTGCCCCATCATGCCGATCACGACGTCGATCAGGTCCTTGACGACCGGACCGGTGGCGCCGAGCAGGCGCATGTTGCGGATGGCGCGGCGCATGATGCGGCGCAGCACGTAGCCGCGGCCCTCGTTGCCGGGGGTGACGCCGTCGCCGATGAGCATCACGGCGGTGCGGATGTGGTCGGTGACCACGCGCAGGGAGACGTCCGACTCGTGGGCGTCGCCGTAGGCCACGCCGGTGAGCTCGGTGGCCTTGTTGATGACGGCCATGGACGTGTCGATCTCGTACATGTTCTGCACGCCCTGCAGAATCATGGCGAGGCGCTCCAGGCCGAGCCCGGTGTCGATGTTCTTGCTCGGCAGGTCCCCGAGGATCTCGAAGTCCTCCTTGCCGGTGCCCTCGCCCCGCTCGTACTGCATGAAGACGAGGTTCCAGATCTCCACGTACCGCTCGTCGTTGACGGCGGGGCCGCCCTCGACGCCGAACTCGGGGCCGCGGTCGTAGTTGATCTCGGAGCAGGGGCCGCAGGGGCCGGGCACGCCCATGGACCAGAAGTTGTCCTTCTTGCCCAGGCGCTGGATGCGCTCGGCGGGGACGCCGACGACCTCGCGCCAGAGCTGCTCGGCCTCGTCGTCGTCCTGGTAGACGGTGATCCACAGGCGCTCGGGGTCGAGGCCGTAACCGCCCTTGTCCTGGGGGCTGGTGAGCAGCTCCCAGGCGAGCTTGATCGCGCCTTCCTTGAAGTAGTCGCCGAAGGAGAAGTTGCCGCACATCTGGAAGAACGTGCCGTGCCGGGTGGTCTTGCCGACCTCTTCGATGTCCGGCGTGCGCACGCACTTCTGGACGCTGGTGGCGCGGTCGTACGGCGGCTTGACCTCGCCGAGGAAGTACGGCTTGAAGGGCACCATGCCGGCGTTGACCAGCAGCAGAGTCGGGTCGTCCGCGATGAGCGACGCCGAAGGGACGACGGTGTGCCCGCGCTCCTCGAAGAAGCTCAACCAGCGGCGGCGGATCTCGGCCGACTCCATCAGTGGTCCTCATTCCGGTTGTACGAGTACGTCGTCCTGTCGACGTACCTCGGGTCGTTGCTGTTCTCGATGGCGGTGTACCGCCGGGGCGCGGGCAGTTCACGGTCGACGGGGGCGTTCAGCCCGAGCGCGTCGTCCAGTTCGGCCTCGCGCTGGGCCATGTTGTCGCGGACGTCGAGGGCGAAGCCCACCGCGCGGTCCTTGATCCGGGTGCCCGCGTCGATCGCCTTGTTCGCCGCCGTCGCGGCGAGGCTCTCGGGGGTCAGCTGCCTGAGCTTTCGGTTGACCTTGGTGGTGGCCCAGACACCGGCGGCGACACCGGTGCCGAACCAGAACGTACGGCGGAACATCGCTGGATCAGTCCTTCTTCCGCTTCGTCCGCCGCGCGGCCGGGATCGTGCGGCCGACGATCACGGTGCGCCGCGGCTCCTTGGCCGGGCCCGCGGGCGCGCCCTCCTTGCGACCACCGAGTGCCCTGCGCACGCCGTAACCGAACGCGGCGACCTTGACCAGCGGGCCGCCGAAGGTGGAGGCCACGGTGGTCGAAAGCGCCGAGGCGTTCGACGTGACCTCCTGGACGTCGGAGGCGATCGCGTCGACCCGGTCGATCTGGGTCTGCGCGGAGCGCACGGCCGAGGAGGCGTCGGCCAGCAGCGGGACGGCCTGGTCCGTCACGTCCGCCACGAGCTTGGTGGTCGCCCTGAGCGTCTGGGCCAGCCTCGCCAGTGCGACGGCGAGGAAGGAGACCAGGATCGCCCAGAAGACGGCCACCAGGATCCCGGCCACCTCACCACCGGACACTGTGCACCCGCTCCCTGAAAACGTGCCTGAACATCGAGAACATCGAGAAAGTCGTGCACCGAGCCTATCGCGCCGGGCGCGGGGCTCCGTACCGGATCGGCACCGGCGGGCGGGGAAGTCGGGCGAAGCGATTGTACGGAGTGATTACGGACCAGTACGCTCCGTGTTCCATGCGAGATCAACGGGGCGACGGCAGCCCGCCGCACGGCAACCTCCCGCTGGAGCCCGACGTCTTCGTGGGGCGGGCGGCGGAACTCGCCGGGCTGGTCCGGGCACTGGACGCCGCCCGCCTGGTGACCGTGACAGGGGCGGGCGGGGTCGGCAAGTCCCGGCTGGCGGCGCGGGCGGCGGCGCGGTGCGCGCCCCGGGACGGGGCCTGGCGGGTGGATCTGGCGCCGCTGCGCGATGCGGAGTTCGTCGACTACGCGGTCGTCGAGGCGCTCGGCCTGACCGACCACACGACGCGCCTGCCCCGCGAGACGCTGCTCGCGCACCTCGCCGAGCGGGAGCTGCTGCTGGTCCTGGACGGGGTGGAGCACCTGGTGGACGCCTGCGGCGCGCTGGTGAGCGCCCTGCTGGGCCGGGTACCGGGGCTGCGGGTGCTGGCGGTGGGGCGCAGGCCGCTGGGGGTGGCCGGGGAGCGGCTGACTCCGCTGGCGCCGCTGAGCCTGGAGGAGGCGGTGGAGCTGCTGTCGGTCCGGGCGGCGCAGCGTGGGCTCGGCTGCCCGGACGCCGCGGACACCGAGGCGGACGGGACACTGCGGGAGATCTGCCGGCGCCTGGACGGCGTCCCGCTGGCGATCGAACTGGCCGCCGGGCGGCTGGACGCGCTGTCGCCGGGGCAGTTGCTGCGGCGGCTGGACGACCGGTTCCGGCTGCTGACCGGCGGGGACCGCACCGCCCCGCACCGGCACCGGACCCTGCGCACCGCGATCGGCTGGAGCCATGAGCTGTGCACGCCCGGCGAACGGCTGCTGTGGGCGCGGCTGTCGGTGTTCGCAGGCTCCTTCGACCTGGAGGCCGCCGAGTACGTGTGCAGCGGCGACGGGCTGCCCGCCGACGAGGTGCTCGACGTGGTCTGCGCGCTGCTGGCGCAGTCGGTGCTGGCCCGCGAGGAGACGCCGGCCGGGGTCCGGTACCGGATGCTCGGCACGGTGCGGGCGTACGGCGCCGACTGGCTGGAGGCGACGGGTGACGCGGCGCGGCTGCGGCGTCGTCACCGGGACTGGTACGTGGGGCTGGCGACCTGGTGCGAGCTGGAGTGGTTCTCGCCGCGCCAGCGTGAGGTGGCCGCCCGCGTGGAGGCGGAGCTGCCGAATCTGCGCGGCGCCCTGGAGCACTGCCTGGCCGAGCCGGACGAGGCGCATCTGGGCCAGTACCTGGCGGGTGCGCTGTGGTTCCACTGGGTCGGCTGCGGAAGGCTGTCGGAGGGGCGGCACTGGCTGGAGCAGGCGGTGCGGCTGGACACGGCGGGGCCGTCGGACGAGCAGTCGCGGCTGAAGGCGCTGTGGGTGCTCGGCTACGTGGCGATCCTCCAGGGCGACACCGTGCCCGCGCTGGCGGCGCTCCGCGAGTGCCGGGAGGAGGCCGAGCGGTCCGGGAACCAGACGGCGGTGGCGTACGCGGAGCACCGCACCGGCTGTCTGGCGCTGGTCACGGACGACATGCCGCGCGCGGAGACGCTGCTGCGGTCGGCGCTGCGCCGCTACCGGCGGATCGGCGAGCTCAACACCAATGTGCTGATGGGCCAGGTGGAGCTGGCGATGACCCGGGCGTTCCAGGGCGATCTGCCGGAGGCGGTGAGGTTGTGCGAGGACGTGCGCCAGGTGTGCGAGGACCACGGTGAGCGCTGGGCCCGGGGGTACGCCCTGTACGTGCTGGCGTACGCGGCGTGGAGCGAGGGCGACGCGGTGCGCGCCCGAGAGCTGCTGACCGACTGCCTGGCCGGCGCCCACCGCTTCCGGGACCAGCTGGGGTCGGTGCTGGCGGTGGAGCTGCTGGCCCTGGTGACGGTGGCGGAGGGCGATGCGGCGGAGGCCGCGGTGCTCCAGGGGGTGGCGGGGCGCATGTGGCCGTCGGTGGGGCTGCCGCTGTTCGGCTCGGCGTACTACAACGCGCCGCACGAGCTGTGCGAGGCGACGGCCCGGGAGCAGCTGGGCGACGAGCGGTACGAGGAGCATGTGCGGCACGGGGCACTGCTCGGCCGCACGGAGGCGGTCACCCGTGCGCTGCGCCGGCCGGGGGCTGCGGCACTGCCGGCGCCGCGCGGGCCGGGCCGGCCGGCGACGGCGGGTGCGCACAGCGCGAAGCCCGCCGCCTCGCCCACCCGGAGGGGCGGGGAGACGGCGGGCTGAGGTACCGCGGGTGGTACTGACGTCCGGCTGGATCAGCGGGCGTAGTACTCGACGACGAGCTGCTCGTCGCAGATCACCGGGATCTCCTTGCGGTTCGGCTCGCGGTCCAGGCGGAACGCCAGGGCCTTGAGGTTCACCTGGAGGTAGCGCGGGGTCTCGCCCTCGGGGGCGAAGCCACCCTCACGGGCGATCGTGAAGAGGGTCTTCTCCTTGGAGCGCTCGCGCACCTGCACGACGTCGTCCGGACGGACACGGAAGGACGGCTTGTCGACCTTCTGGCCGTTGACCTGGATGTGGCCGTGGACGACCATCTGGCGGGCCTGGTAGATCGTGCGGGCGATGCCCGAACGCAGGACCAGCGCGTCGAGACGGCGCTCGAGCTCGATGACCAGGGCCTCGCCGGTCTTCATGTTGGTCTTGGAGGCACGCTCGTAGGCGCGGACGAGCTGGCGCTCGCTGAGGTCGTACTGCGCGCGCAGACGCTGCTTCTCGAGCAGACGGACCTTGTAGTCCGAGTTCTGCTTGCGGCCGCGGCCGTGCTCACCCGGCGGGTAGGGGCGGGCCTCGAAGTACTTGACGGCCTTCGGCGTCAGCGCGATGCCGAGGGCACGCGACTTCTTGACCTTGGGGCGGGACTGGTTCGCCACTGTCTGTGTCTCTTTTCTGAGTTTCCGGCTCGTCAGGGTTGAGGGAGGTCGCATCCGCAGCCGGGGAATCCCGCCGGGTCCGCTCGGGACCTGCCGGGCAGCCGCTCCCCTGGTCTGGGCACATACGTGCAGCACGCGAGTGGCCCACCGACCCGTCCCGGAGCTCCGGGTGGTGGTGGGCTGCCCGCGACACCGATCGACGGTGCGCGACGCTCCTGGAGCCCGCTGGGGGCTCCGGCCGGTTGTCCCGTTCTGACTGCACGGGACTCGGCACTCCGAGCGAGTCTACAGGCTGCTCAGGACCGCTTGCGACCGAGGTGC
This sequence comes from Streptomyces sp. NPDC032940, assembly GCF_040636935.1. NCBI lineage: Bacteria > Bacillati > Actinomycetota > Actinomycetes > Kitasatosporales > Streptomycetaceae > Streptomyces > Streptomyces sp. NPDC032940. Next base: position 114,490 of record NZ_JBEZVJ010000008.1, read on the forward strand.
TCCCGGGTCCACTCCACCGCGTCCGCGTACCGGGCCTCGGCGCCGTGCCGGGTCGGGGTGTAGTACGTCCGGTCCTTCAGCTCGTCCGGCGCGTACTGCTGGGCGGCGATGCCCTCGGGGAGGTCGTGCGGGTACACGTATCCCTGCCCGTGGCCGAGCTTGCCCGCGCCCTTGTAGTGGCTGTCGCGCAGGTGCGCCGGGACCGGCCCGGCGTGCCCCTTGCGCACGTCGTCCAGGGCGGCGCCGATGGCGGTGGTCGCGGCGTTGGACTTGGGGGCCAGCGCCAGGGCGATGGTGGCGTGGCTGAGGGTGAGGGCGGCCTCGGGGAAGCCGATCATGGCGACGGCCTGCGCGGCGGCCACCGCGACGGGCAGCGCGTTCGGGTCGGCGAGGCCGATGTCCTCGCTGGCGGAGATCATCAGGCGCCGGGCGATGAAGCGGGGGTCCTCGCCGGCCTCGATCATGCGGGCCAGATAGTGCAGGGCGGCGTCCACGTCGGAGCCGCGGATGGACTTGATCAGGGCGCTGGCGACGTCGTAGTGCTGGTCGCCGTCGCGGTCGTACTTCACGGCCGCCCGGTCGACCGTGGCCTCCAGCGTCGCCAGGGAGACCTCGGCCTCGCCCTGGTCGAGCGCGGCCCCGGCGGCGGCCTCCAGGGCGGTCAGCGCACGGCGGGCGTCGCCGCCGGCGATGCGCAGGAGGTGGTCCTCGGTGTCCTCGGGGAGGGTGACGGCGCCCTTGAGGCCGCGTTCGTCGGTCAGGGCGCGGCGGAGCAGATCCCGGACGTCGTCGTCGGTGAGGGGCTCGAGGGTGAGGAGGAGGGAGCGGGAGAGCAGCGGGGAGATCACCGAGAAGTACGGGTTCTCCGTGGTGGCGGCGATCAGGGTGACCCAGCGGTTCTCGACGGCCGGGAGCAGGGAGTCCTGCTGGGCCTTGCTGAAGCGGTGGATCTCGTCGAGGAAGAGGACGGTCTCCTTGCCGTATCCCCCGACGGCGCGGCGGGCGCCGTCGATGACCGCGCGGACCTCCTTGACGCCCGCGGTGATCGCCGACAGCTCCACGAACCGCTTGTTGGTGGCCTTGGAGACGACGTAAGCGAGGGTCGTCTTGCCGGTGCCCGGCGGGCCCCAGAGGATCACGGAGGAGGGTCCGGCGGGGCCGGAGGCGCCTTCGCCGACCAGCCGGCGCAGCGGCGATCCCGGCTTGAGCAGGTGCTGCTGGCCGACGACCTCGTCGAGGGTGCGCGGACGCATCCGCACGGCGAGGGGGCTGCCGGTCGGGTCCTTCTCCTGGCGTTCTTCTGCTGCGGCGGTGAACAGGTCGGGCTCCACGCAAGAACCCTAAAGGACCGCACTGACAGCGCGGCGCGCCGTCAGCTGGTCCAGAAGTCCCACCAGCGGGTGAGGATCATCATGCCGATGATGCCGATGTGCAGCACGGGCATGACCCAGGTGAACTCGCCGAAGAAGCCCTTGAGCCAGTTGGGCGCGGGCAGGAAGCCCTTGCGGACGTTGAAGGACGTCACGTACCAGAACATGAGGATGGTGGCGACCCAGGCCAGGCAGCACCAGAGGCACAGGGCGTTGATCCGGTACAGGGACTGGAACTGCAGCCACGTGCAGAAGCCCACACCGAAGAGCGTGCCGGCGTTGAAGGTGAGCCAGTACCAGCGCGGGAAGCGGGCCCGGGCGAGCAGGCTCATGCCGACGCAGACGACGATGCCGTAGGTGACCAGGCCCAGCATCGGGTTGGGGAAGCCGAAGACGGCGGCCTGGTCGCTCTCCATGACGCTGCCGCAGGAGACGACCGGATTCAGGCTGCAGCCGGGGGTGAACGTCGTGCCCGCGACCTTGGCCTCGAGCAGCTTGAACTTGTCGAGCGTGATGACCCACGCGGCGAGCACCCCGGCGGCGCCCGTGATCACCAGCAGCAGGGCGAAGGCGCGACCGGCGCCCTCGGTGCGCGGTGTTCCTGCGGTGGGTTCCGGCGCGGGCTCTGCCACGGTGGAGACGTCCTTCATTGTCGTCTTGCTCATCACGCCGATTCCGTCACTTGAGTCGGACCTGCTTCGGGCAGGGCCATTGTGCCGCATGGGCCTGTGCGGGCACCGTTCGCTGAACATAAGAACGCACCGGTGACGGCCCCTGGGCGTGGTGTTCCGGCCGACGTCCGTTCGCCCGGGGCACACGTGAACGAACACGTGCACCCCTGGGGCGTACGGGCTGCCGCTAGCCGAGCCGCGACTCCAGCTCCGCGACGATCTCGTTGACGCCGATCGCGGTCTGCTCGCCGGACTCCATGTCCTTGAGCTGGACGACGCCTTCGGCGAGGTCGCGCTCGCCGAGGACCAGGGCGTAGCGGGCGCCCGAGCGGTTGGCCGCCTTCATCGCGGCCTTCAGGCCCTTGCCGCCGTAGGAGAAATCGGCGGCGACGCCGTTCTTGCGCAGCTCGGTGACCTTCGCGAACAGGATCCGGCGGGCCTCCTCGCCGAGCGGGACGGCGAAGACGGAGGTGGCCGACGGAATGTCCAGTTCGATGCCCTCCGCCTCCAGGGCGAGGACGGTGCGGTCGACGCCGAGGGCCCAGCCCACGGACGGCAGGGCGGGGCCGCCGATCATCTCGGACAGGCCGTCGTAGCGTCCGCCGCCGCCCACCGCGGACTGGGAGCCGAGACCGTCGTGGACGAACTCGAAGGTGGTGCGCGTGTAGTAGTCCAGGCCGCGCACCAGCTTCGGGTCGTCCTCGAAGACGACGCCGGCCGCCGTGATCAGCTCGCGCACCTCCTCGTGGTACGTCTTGCAGGCGTCGCACAGGTAGTCGCGCAGCAGCGGGGCGTCGGTGAGCTGCTTCTGCACGTCGGGTCGCTTGTCGTCCAGGACCCGCAGCGGGTTGATCTCGGCGCGGCGCAGCGTCTCCTCGTCCAGGTCGAGGCCGCGCAGGAAGTCCTGGAGTGCGGCCCGGTAGACCGGACGGCACTCCTTGTCGCCCAGGGAGTTGAGCAGGATGCGGAAGTTCTGCAGCCCGAGCGCACGGTACGACTGGTCGGCCAGGATGATCAGTTCGGCGTCGAGCGCCGGATCCTCGGCGCCGATCGCCTCCGCGCCGACCTGGGAGAAGTGGCGGTAACGGCCCTTCTGCGGGCGCTCGTAGCGGTACTGGGAGCCCGAGTACCAGACCTTGACCGGCAGGTTGCCCGCCTTGTGGAGGTTGGCCTCCAGGACCGCGCGCAGCACGGGCGCGGTGGTCTCCGGGCGCAGGGCGAGCCGGTCGCCGCCCTTGGTCTCGAAGACGTACATCTCCTTGGTCACGATGTCGGTGGACTCGCCGACACCGCGCGCGAAGAGCTCGACGTTCTCGAAGCCGGGCGTCTCGATGTAGCCGTAGCCGGAGTTGCGCAGCGGGGCGGCGATCGCCTCGCGCACGGCCAGGTACTTGGCGGAGTCCGGGGGCAGCAGGTCGTACGTGCCCTTAGGGGCCTTGAAGGTGCTCACGGAGGTCTCTCGTCACATTCCTCGTCGGGGCGCGTCGGGAGCGCCCTGGCCGGCGGCCACCTGCCGCAAGTACGGGTTGGTGGCTCGTTCCTGGCCGATGGTCGTCTGGGGGCCGTGGCCGGACAGCACCACGGTCGGGTCGTCGAGCGGCAGGACCACGCGGGCGAGGGACGCCAGCATGTCGTCCATGGAGCCGCCCGGCATGTCCGTGCGTCCGATGGAGCCGGCGAACAGCAGGTCGCCCGAGAAGAGGATCGGCGGGATGTCCGCCGCCTCGGGCAGGCCGAAGGTCACCGACCCCTTGGTATGGCCCGGCGCGTGCGCGACCGTCAGCTCCATGCCCGCCAGCTCCAGCTTCGCGCCGTCGGTCAGCTCCTTGACGTCGTCCGGCTCCCCCACGGTGAGTTCGCCCATGAGCGGCATGCCGATGGTGCGGCCGATCCCCTTCTCGGGGTCGCTCATCATGTAGCGGTCGTCGGGGTGGATCCAGGCCGGCACGTCGTGCGCGCCGCACACGGGGACGACCGAGGCCACGTGGTCGATGTGGCCGTGGGTGAGGACGACGGCGACGGGCTTGAGCCGATGCTTGGCGAGTGCCTCCTCGACGCCCTGAGCGGCCTGGTGGCCGGGGTCGATGATCACGCACTCCTCACCCGCGGCGGGGGCGACGAGGTAACAGTTCGTCCCCCAGGCCCCGGCGGGGAACCCGGCAATGAGCACGATCGTCCTTCGTTTGTGTCGGTACGGGTGGCTTGCGGGCGGGCTGCGCCCGTGGTCAGAGCCTACCGGCGGTGCCGTTTCCTCAGCGAACCCATATACGGTACGGGGCTACACGCACGCGGTCGGTTCGTCACGCGCACGCGTACCGGTCGGCACACACGACGCATGAGGAGAGAACCCGGTGGTCAGCCAGGAGCAGCGGCGGCGTCAGCTCGCCCGGGAGAAGTTCTTGCGGCAGCAGCAGCGACGCACCTCGGCGCGACGCAAGGCGCGCATGCGCAACGCGGCGATCGCCTCGGTGCTCGGCGTCATCCTGATCGGCAGCGTCGCGCTGTACACGACCGGCGTGGTCCTCGGGGACGACGACGACAAGACGAACGCGAGCGCGGAGGTCACGCCGAGCGCCTCCGCGAGCAGCAAGGCGCCGGACCCGTGCGACAAGCCAGCCGAGGGCAAGGTCAAGACGCAGACCTGGAAGAAGGAACCTGCGATGACCATCGACAAGTCGGCGAAGTACGCGATGAAGCTGTCGACGACCTGCGGCGACATAGACATCGCGCTGAAGGCGTCGGCGGCACCGCACACCGTCAACTCGTTCGATTTCCTCGCGGGCAAGGGCTACTTCGACCACACGAAGTGCCACCGGCTGACCGACCAGGGCATCTACGTGCTCCAGTGCGGCGACCCGCAGGGCACCGGCATGGGCGGTCCCGGCTACACGATCCCGGACGAGAACCTGAAGGACAAGAGCCTCACGGGCAACGTCTACCCGGCGGGCACGGTGGCGATGGCCAACCAGTACAACGCGCAGACCGGCGAGGGGCGCAACACCGGCGGCAGCCAGTTCTTCCTGGTCTACCAGGACAGCCAGCTCCCGCCCGACTACACGCCGTTCGGCACGGTGTCCGAGGCGGGCATGAAGGTGCTCAAGAAGATCGCGGACGCGGGGGCCCAGACCATGGACCCGACGACCGGCAACACCGCACCCAATGCGACGGTCGTGATCAACAAGGCGACGGTCACCGGATCCTGAGCCCCAACTGCGGAATTTCGGTCGCGCGGGATGCGGACAGGCCCCCCGCCGGTCGCCTATGTTGGCCGTGACGAAACTGTGGACGATGCCCGGGGGTAGCAAAGCCCTCCGCAGGCATCATGTGGAGGAGGCGCTGTGAGCAGCGACCCGTGGGGCCGCGTCGACGAGACGGGGACCGTGTACGTGCGTACGGCCGACGGCGAGCAGGTCGTCGGTTCCTGGCAGGCAGGCTCCCCCGAGGAAGCGCTGGCCTATTTCGAACGCAAGTACGAGGGCCTGGTTGTCGAGATCGGCCTCCTCGAGAAGCGAGTGAAGACCACCGACCTGTCGTCCAAGGACGCCCTGGCCGCCGTCGAGCACCTGCGCGAGCAGGTCGATGCGCACCACGCGGTCGGTGACCTGGAGGCGCTGCGCGGCAGGCTGGACAAGCTGGTCGAACTGGTGGACAAGCGCCGTGAGGAGCGCAAGGCCCAGCGGGCCAAGCAGTCCGACGAGGCGCGGGGCGCCAAGGAGGCGCTGGTCGCGGAGGCCGAGGAGCTGGCGCAGTCCGACCAGTGGCGGGCGGCGGGCGAGCGGCTGCGGGCACTGGTGGACACCTGGAAGGGTCTGCCGCGTCTGGACCGCAAGTCCGACGACGAGCTGTGGCACCGCTTCTCGCATGCGCGTTCGGCGTTCTCCAAGCGCCGCAAGCAGCACTTCGCGCAGCTGGACGCGCAGCGCGAGGAGGCCCGCCAGACCAAGGAACGGCTGGTCGCCGAGGCCGAGGCGCTGTCGAACTCGACGGACTGGGGTCCGACGGCGGCGCGGTACCGCGATCTGATGTCCGAGTGGAAGGCCGCGGGCCGCGCCCAGCGCGAGCACGAGGACGATCTGTGGAACCGTTTCCGCGGTGCCCAGGACGTCTTCTTCGCCGCCCGCAGCTCGGTCTTCGCCGAACGGGACGCGGAACAGGCGGAGAACCTCAAGCTCAAGGAGGAGCTCGCCGAGGAGGCCGAGAAGATCCTGCCGGTCACGGATCTCAAGGCCGCCCGCGCCGCGTTCCGCTCGGTCAACGAGCGGTGGGAGGCCATCGGGCACGTGCCGCGCGACGCCCGGCCGAAGGTCGAGGGCCGGATGCACGCCGTGGAGCGGGCGATCCAGGAGGCCGAGGAGTCCGAGTGGCGCCGGACCAACCCGGAGGCACGCGCGCGTGCCGAGGGGCTGACCGGTCAGCTCCAGGCCGCCGTGGACAAGCTGCGCTCCCAGATCGAGCAGGCTCGCGCCCAGGGCAACGACGCCAAGGCCGACAAGCTCCAGCGCGAGCTGGACGGCCGGCAGGCGCTGCTGGACCAGGCACTGAAGGGCCTGCACGAGTTCGGCGGCTGACGTAGCGCACCAGCACGCGAGAGGGGCTCCCGTACGGCGCGTACGGGAGCCCCTCTCGCGTGTGTGCGGGCCTACGACGGCCTGCGCGCCGATGTCACCCGGTAGACGTCGTACACGCCCTCCACGCCGCGTACGGCCTTCAGGACGTGCCCGAGGTGCTTCGGGTCGCCCATCTCGAAGGTGAAGCGGGAGGTGGCGACGCGGTCGCGGGACGTCTGGACGGCCGCGGAGAGGATGTTGACGTGCTGGTCGGACAGCACGCGTGTGACGTCCGAGAGCAGCCGGGAGCGGTCCAGCGCCTCGACCTGGATGGCGACCAGGAAGACGGAGGACTGGGTGGGCGCCCACTCGACCTCGAGGATGCGCTCGGGCTCCCGGGACAGCGAGTCCACGTTCACGCAGTCGCTGCGGTGAACGGAGACGCCGCTGCCGCGGGTGACGAAGCCGATGATCGGATCGCCGGGGACGGGCGTGCAGCAGCGGGCCAGCTTGACCCACACGTCCTCGACGCCCTTGACGACGACGCCCGGGTCGGCGCTGGTACGGCGTTTGCGGCCGCGACCGCGCGACGGCGGTACCGACTCGTCGATCTCCTCGGTCGCGGCCTCTTCGCCGCCGAGCGCCTGGACCAGCTTCTGCACGATGTTCTGCGCGGAGACATGGCCCTCGCCGATCGCCGCGTACAGCGCGGAGATGTCCGAGTAGCGCATCTCGTGCGCCAGCGTGACCAGGGAGTCGCCGGTCAGGATGCGCTGGATCGGCAGGTTCTGCTTGCGCATCGCGCGGACGATGGCGTCCTTGCCCTGCTCGATCGCCTCGTCGCGGCGCTCCTTGGAGAACCAGGCGCGGATCTTGTTGCGGGCCCGCGGCGACTTCACGAAGCCCAGCCAGTCGCGGGAGGGACCCGCGCCCGCCGCCTTGGAGGTGAAGACCTCCACCAGGTCGCCGTTGTCGAGCGTGGACTCCAGCGGGACGAGGCGGCCGTTGACCCGTGCCCCTATGGTGCGGTGGCCGACCTCGGTGTGGACGGCGTAGGCGAAGTCCACGGGCGTGGCCCCGGCCGGGAGCGCTATGACGTCGCCCTTGGGCGTGAAGACGAAGACCTCGTTGCGGGAGAGGTCGAAGCGCAGGGACTCCAGGAACTCGCCGGGGTCCTCGGTCTCCTTCTGCCAGTCGAGGAGCTGGCGCAGCCACGCCATGTCGTTGAGGTGGTCGTCCTTGCTCTTGCCGGACGACTTCGGCACGTCGGTGCGGACCTTGGAGGCGCCGGCGACGGCCTCCTGCTTGTACTTCCAGTGCGCGGCGATGCCGTACTCGGCGCGGCGGTGCATGTCGAAGGTGCGGATCTGCAGCTCGACGGGCTTGCCGTTGGGGCCGATGACCGTCGTGTGCAGCGACTGGTACATGTTGAACTTGGGCATCGCGATGTAGTCCTTGAACCGCCCCGGAACCGGGTTCCAGCGGGCGTGGACGGTGCCCAGCGCCGCGTAGCAGTCGCGGACGGTGTCCACGAGGACGCGGATGCCCACCAGGTCGTAGATCTCCGCGAAGTCACGGCCGCGGACGATCATCTTCTGGTAGACGCTGTAGTAGTGCTTGGGGCGGCCGGTGACGGTCGCCTTGATACGGGCCGCGCGCAGGTCCTGCTGGACCTCGTCGGTGACGATGGCGAGGTACTCGTCGCGCTTGGGGGCGCGCTCGGCGACCAGGCGGACGATCTCGTCGTACATCTTGGGGTAGAGGATCGCGAAGGCGAGGTCCTCGAGCTCCCACTTGATGGTGTTCATGCCCAGCCGGTGGGCGAGCGGCGCGTAGATCTCCAGGGTCTCGCGCGCCTTCTTCTCCTGCTTCTCGCGCTTGAGGTAGCGCATGGTGCGCATGTTGTGCAGTCGGTCGGCGAGCTTGATGACCAGGACGCGGGGGTCCTTGGCCATGGCGACGACCATCTTGCGCACGGTCTCGGCCTGCGCGGCCTCGCCGAACTTGACCTTGTCCAGCTTGGTGACGCCGTCCACGAGCAGGGCGACGACGTCGCCGAAGTCACGGCGCAGGTCCTCCAGGCCGTACTCGGTGTCCTCGACCGTGTCGTGCAGCAGACCGGCCATCAGCGTGGCCGGGTCCATGCCCAGCTCGGCGAGGATGGTCGTGACGGCGAGCGGGTGCGTGATGTACGGGTCGCCGCTCTTGCGCTTCTGGCCCCGGTGCCATCGCTCGGCGACCTGGTAGGCACGCTCGATCTGGCGCAGCGTCGCCGTCTCGATCTTGGGGTCGTTGCTGCGCACTATCCGCAGGAGCGGCTCCAGGACCGGGTTGTACGGGTTCGCGCGCTGCACGCCGAGGCGGGCGAGGCGGGCGCGGACACGGTTCGATGAGCCGGAGCGGGCGGGCTGCCCGGGGGGCGTGCGGACCACGGGCGCGTTCGGGGCGCGCTCGGGCGGCAGCGGCTTGGGACGCGGCTGCTGCTCGGCGGGCTTGTCGACCGGCGCGGACGGGGCGTGCTGGATGGGCCCACGCGTGTCGTTCTTCGCCTGGGGTGCGCTCGGCGCGGGCTTCGCCGCGGGCGCCGAGGCGGACTCGGGCTTTGCGGCGGTCAGTGGCTGGGCCTCGTCTGGCAAGAGGACTCCTCGTGCGCGATCCGGGTCCCCCGGTCAGGCTCCGGAATCCCCATGGTAGCGATCCTGGCCTCCGGGATCGCCTTCAGGCCGGAGTGAGGGCCTTCGACGGGAGAAACGCGTGAGGCGGGCGCCGGATTCCTCCGGGCCCGCCTCCCTGTGCCGCACAGGCCGCGTCAGACGGTGAGCAGCGCCTCCAGCGGGGCGCCCGCCAGCGCGGGCTCCAGCCGGGCACGCCCGTCGAGGAAGCCCAGCTCCATCAGCACGGCGAGGCCCGCGACCTGCGCGCCGGCCCTGCGGATGAGCTGGACGGCGGCCTCGGCGGTGCCTCCGGTGGCGAGGACGTCGTCGACGATCAGCACGCGGTCGTCGGCCCTCAGGTCCTCGGCGTGCACCTCGATCTCGGCCGACCCGTACTCCAGGTCGTAGGCCTGGCCGAGGGTGGCTCCGGGGAGCTTGCCCGCCTTGCGGACGGGGACGAAACCGAGGCCGGAGCGCAGGGCGACCGGGGCGCCGAGGATGAAGCCCCGGGCCTCGAGTCCGACCACCTTGGTGGCGCCGGTCCGCTCGGCCACGTCGGCGAGGGCGTCGGTGAGCGCGGTGAACGCGGCCGGGTCGGCCAGGAGCGGGGTGATGTCCTTGAACACCACGCCCGGCTCCGGGTGGTCGGCCACGTCCCGGATACGGCTGAGCAGCAGCTCCTGGATCCCGGTCATCGGCGCTTCCCCGAGGGTCGGCCGCGGCCCCGGTTGCGGGACGCGGGCTGGTTGCGGGGACCGACGACCGCGGGGGCCGCGTCCTCCGCCTCGTCGTCGTACGCCTCGTCCGGAACGGACGCCTGCGCCGGCTCCCCCTGCGCGCCGGCCTGGGCACGCTTGGCGAGGACGCGCTTCTTGAGGGCCTTCATCCGCGGCTCGGCCTCCTTGAGGTCGGCGACCAGCGGCGTGGCGATGAAGATCGAGGAGTACGCACCGGCCGCGAGGCCCACGAACAGCGACAGCGAGATGTCGTTGAGCATGCCGGCGCCGAGGACGCCACCGCCGATGAACAGCAGGCCGGCCACCGGCAGCAGCGCGACCACCGTGGTGTTGATGGAGCGGACCAGGGTGCTGTTGATCGAGCGGTTGGCGATCTCGCTGTAGGTCCAGCGGGTCTGCTTGGTGATGTCCTTCGTCTGCTCCTTGAGGCTGTCGAAGACGACGACCGTGTCGTAGAGCGAGTAACCGAGGATCGTGAGCAGACCGATCACCGTGCCCGGCGTGACCTCGAAGCCGACGAGGGCGTAGATGCCGGTGGTGATGGTGATGTCGTGGATCAGCGCGACGAACGCGGCGAGCGCCATGCGCCACTCGAACGCGATCGCCAGGTAGATCACGACGAGGACCATGAAGATCGCCAGGCCCTGCCAGGCCTTGTTCGCGATCTGGTCACCCCAGCTGGGGCCCACCAGGTCGGCGTTGATCTTCTCCGCGTCGACCTTCAGATCCTTGGCGAGGTCGTCCTTGATCTGGTCCGAGGTGCCGGTGTCGATGCCCGCGATCTGGATGCGCAGGCTGCCGTCGCCGAGCTTCTGGACGATCGCGTCGTGGCCGGAGGCCTCTTCCGCGTACGTCTCGGTCTGGGAGACCGAGGCGCTCATGTTCTTCGGGGTGGTGAAGACCGCACCGCCCTGGAACTCGATGCCCATGTGCAGGCCGCGCACCGCCAGGCCGACGATCGCCGTGATGGTGATCAGGATGGAGATGCCGTACCAGATCTTGCGGTTCTTGATGAAGTCGTAGCCGACCTCGCCATGGTGCAGCCGCGCGCCGAGCTTGCCGAGCTTCGACATCTCTCACGCCTCCTTCGGGTCGACGGGGCCGGCGGCCGGACGGCGGGTGCGGCGCAGCGGCGGCTTGGCACCCAGGCTCTTCGGATCGAGGCCGGACCACTTGTGGCCGCTCGCGAAGAACTTGCGGCGGGCCATCAGCGTGAGCAGCGGCTTGGTGAAGAGGAACACCACCACCACGTCCAGCAGGGTGGTCAGACCCAGCGTGAACGCGAAGCCCTGGACCTTGCCGACGGTGACGATGAAGAGCACCGCGGCGGCGAGGAACGACACGAAGTCGGAGACCAGGATCGTGCGCCGGGCGCGCGGCCAGCCACGCTCGACCGCGGGGCGCAGGGAGCGTCCCTCGCGGATCTCGTCGCGGACCCGTTCGAAGTACACGATGAACGAGTCCGCCGTGATGCCGATGGCGACGATCGCTCCGCAGACGGCCGGCAGGTTCAGCGCGAAGCCGATGGTCGGGCCGAGCAGCGCCATGATCACGTACGTCAGTCCCGCGGACACCAGCAGCGAGGCGACGGCGATGAAGGACAGACCGCGGTAGTAGAGCAGCAGGTAGAGGACGACCAGCGCGAGGCCGATCGCGCCGGCGATCAGACCGGCCTTCAGCTGCTCACCGCCGAGCGCGGCGGTGACCGTGGTGACGCTGTCCTCCTTGAAGCTCAGCGGCAGGGCGCCGTAGGACAGCATGTTGGCGAGGCTCTGCGCCTCTTCCTGGTCGAAGCTGCCGGAGATCTCCGCGTTGCCGCCGGTCAGGGCCTGGCTGACGTAGGGGTCGGAGACGACCTCGTTGTCCAGGACGATGGCGAACTGGTTCTGCGGGGACTGGTTCTGCGCCAGCTTGCCGGTGATGTCCGCGAACTTCTTGGAGCCGGAGTCCGTGAACTTCATGGTGACGGTCCAGCCGGCGGCGGTCTGCGTGTTGAAGACCGCCTTGGCCTCGTCGACGTCGGTGCCGTCGACGGCGGCGGGGCCGAGGATGTACTTCTGCCACTGGCCCTGCGAGTTCTGGCCGCAGGCCACGATCGAGTCACCGGGCTTGGCGCCGCTGCCGGCCTTGGCGCGGTCCGCCTTCTTCGTGCAGTCGAGGGCCGCGTACTGGGCCTGGAGCTTGGCCGCCGCGTCGTCGCCGGTGGCGCTGGCGCTCGGGGACGGGGAGGCGTCGCCGGTGGCCTTCGCGGAGGCGGACGGGGTGGGGTCGGCCTTCAGGGCGTCGGTGACCGCGCGGCCCTGGGTGGTGGCGCTGGCCGAGGCGGCGTCGGAGGGCGTGGAGCTCGCCTTCTCGTCGTCGGTCGCCTTCTCGGTGGACCCGTCGGTGGCCTTGTCGGTCGCCTTGTCCGTGGCCTTGTCGGTCGCCGCGTCCGAGGCGCCGGAGGCGCTCGGCGTGGGGCTGTCCGTCGCGGCGGCGCCGGAGAGTTCGGTGGCGACGACCGGACGGAAGTAGAGCTTGGCGGTGGTGCCGACCTGCGCCCGGGCTTCCTTGGAGTTCGTACCCTTGGGGATGTTGACGATGATGTTGCGGTCGCCCTGGGTCTGAACCTCGGCCTCGGAGACACCCAGACCGTTGACACGGTTGTTCATGATGTCGACGGCGGTGTCCATGTTGGTCTTGTTGATCGCGGATTCCTGGCCGGGCTCCGAGACCGCCCTGAGGGTGATGCTCGTGCCGCCGGCCAGGTCGATCCCGAGACGCGGAGTTGTGTGTCCGGAGGCGAACATGCCTCCCGTGAGCGCCGCGATGACGATCACGATCAGGGCCAGCGAGCGCCCGGGCTTGCTCTGAGCGCTCGCGGTCTTTCCCTTTTTAGGTGCTACCACCTGTACGTACTCCCTCTCGAGCCGCGTCACGCCGGGACGGCGCACCGGCGGCCATCACATGGTGTGGGGATGCGCGCGACGCGCGGGGTGCGCGGGAACGGTCCGCGCACCTCGGGGCGCGGCTACTTCGCCTCGGAACCGCCGTCGGACTTCTTCGGCTCGTCCGCCGTCGCCTCGGCGGGCGCGGCGTCGGCCGTCGGCTCGTCGTCCGCGTCCTTCTTGCCGAGGTCGACGGCCTTGTCGTCGGACTCGTCGGCGGCCGGGGCGTCGGTCCCGGTGAGGGAGGAGGCGTCGTCCGGAACGACGTCGGCGTCGGACTTCAGGTCGTGCTCGATGCCGTGGACGATGCGGTTGTACTCGTCGTCGGTGAGGACGGCACCGATGGAGTTCTTGGCGAAGAGCAGCTCGACGCCCGGACCGGCGTCGAGGAGGACCGTGTCCTCGCTGACCTCCTTGACCGTGGCGTACATGCCCCCGATGGTGCGGACACCGGAACCGGGCTGCATCTGGTTCCGCATGTCGGCGGCCTGCTGCTGCTTCTTCTTCGCCGACCGGGTCATCAGGAACATGGCCCCGATGAGCACGATGAACGGGAGGAGGGTCACGAGACTCACGGGTCGGTACTTCCTTCACACGACCGCGATGGTGAGCGGCCTGATGGTTGGGGGTGTGTGCGCCACCGTCGAGGGCGGCATCGGCGGAGTCTAAGCGAGTCCGCGCGCATGGAACAACGCTCAGCATGGCACCCGGGTTCCTGCTGCGGCGAATGTCCTCGTCGCGACGGGGACGTCACGCCCCGAACAGGTCTTGTTGTCCGGAATTCTGCGCGCGTGGCGGGGTGAGGCCGAGGTGCGCCCACGCCGCCGGGGTCGCCACCCGTCCGCGCGGGGTGCGCGCCAGGAGGCCCTCTCGTACGAGGAAGGGTTCGGCGACCTCTTCCACTGTCTCACGCTCCTCCCCCACGGCGACGGCGAGCGTGGACAGGCCGACCGGGCCGCCGCCGAACAGCTTGAGCAGCGCCTCGAGGACGGCCCGGTCGAGGCGGTCCAGGCCCCGGGCGTCGACCTCGTAGACGGCGAGGGCGGCGGCGGAGATCTCCTGGGTGATCAGGCCGTCGGCCTTGACCTGGGCGTAGTCCCGGACGCGGCGCAGCAGGCGGTTGGCGATACGGGGGGTGCCGCGGCTGCGGCCGGCGATCTCGGCGGCGCCGGCGGGGTCGATCTCCACGTCGAGCAGGCCCGCCGAGCGGTGGACGACGCGCTCCAGCTCGGCCGGCCCGTAGAACTCCATGTGCGCGGTGAAGCCGAAGCGGTCGCGCAGCGGGGGCGGCAGCAGTCCCGCACGCGTGGTGGCGCCGACCAGGGTGAAGGGGGGCAGTTCGAGCGGGATGGCGGTGGCGCCGGGGCCCTTGCCGACGATGACGTCGACGCGGAAGTCCTCCATCGCCATGTACAGCATCTCCTCGGCTGGGCGGGACATGCGGTGGATCTCGTCGAGGAAGAGGACCTCGCCCTCCTGGAGGGAGGAGAGGATGGCCGCGAGGTCCCCGGCGTGCTGGATGGCGGGGCCGGAGGTGATGCGGATGGGGGCGCCCATCTCGGCCGCGATGATCATCGAGAGGGTCGTCTTGCCGAGGCCGGGGGCACCGGAGAGCAGGACGTGGTCGGCGGTCGCGCCGCGCGCGCGTGCGGCCCGCAGCACGAGGTCGAGCTGCTCGCGGACCTTCTCCTGGCCGATGAACTCGCCCAGGTCCTTGGGGCGCAGGGCCGCCTCCACGGCCTGGTCCTCGCCGTCGGCGGCCGAGCCCACCAGCCGCTCTCCGGCGGCCTCGGCGTCGGTGGTGTCGTCCCAGTTCATGCGGTGTGCCTCGGTTCTCGCTACGGACTATCGGGCGCGGTTCAGGGTCTGCAAGGCGGCCTTGAGCAGCCGGCCCACCTGGGGCGTGCCCTCGGCGGCCTCCGCCTGCGGGGCGACGGCGGACACGGCCTCGTCGGCCTCCCGGGTGGCGTACCCCAGGCCGATCAGGGCGGCGTGCAGCTGGTCGCGCCAGCCGGTGCTGACCGGCGCGCCGACGGCGGGGGCGCCGACCGGGGCGCCGAGGCGGTCCTTCAGCTCCAGCAGGAGCTTCTGGGCGCCCTTCTTCCCGATGCCGGGGACGGCGGTGAGGGCCTTCTCGTCCGCGGTGGAGACGGCTCTGCGCAGGGCGTCGGGGCTGTGCACGGCGAGCATGGCCTGTGCCAGGCGGGGGCCGACGCCGCTGGCGGTCTGGAGCAGCTCGAAGACCTGGCGTTCGTCGTCGTCGGCGAAGCCGTACAGCGTCAGGGAGTCCTCGCGGACGACGAGGGAGGTGGCGAGCCGGGCGGGCTTGCCGACGCGGAGGGCGGAGAGCGTGGTCGGCGTGCACTGGACGGCCATGCCGACACCGCCGACCTCGACCACCGCGGTGTCGGGAGCGAGGGCGGCGACGGTGCCGCTGACGAAGGCGATCATGCCGTGGGGCCTTTCGATGCGTGCGGGGTCTTCGGGGTGCGCGGATACCCCGGGGCCTCGGGGGTCCGGGAGGCGTGCAGGGCGGCGGCCCGCTGGAGCCGGTTCTGCGCGGGGGCGCGCCAGATGTGGCAGATGGCCAGGGCGAGGGCGTCGGCGGCGTCGGCGGGCTTGGGCGGCGCGGCCAGCCGCAGCAGGCGGGTGACCATGGCGCCGACCTGCGTCTTGTCGGCGCGTCCGCTGCCGGTGACGGCGGCCTTGACCTCGCTGGGGGTGTGCAGCGCGACGGGGATGCCGCGGCGGGAGGCGCACAGGATGGCGACGGCGCTGGCCTGGGCGGTGCCCATCACCGTGCGGACGTTGTGCTGGCTGAAGACGCGCTCCACGGCGACGCACTCCGGGCGGTGCTCGTCCAGCCACTGCTCGATGCCCTGCTCGACGGCGACCAGCCGGTGGCCGAGGTCGGCGTCCGCGGGGGTGCGGACGACGCCGACGCCGAGCATGGTCAGCGGCCGGCCCGCGACGCCCTCGACGACGCCCACCCCGCAGCGGGTCAGTCCCGGGTCCACCCCCAGTACACGCACGCCTACGCCCTCCCGTCGATCACCTGTTTGTGCAGGCTATCGGGTGCCACCGACAACGGCGGCGGGCCGGGGGACGTGTCCCTCCGGCCCGCCGGGATGCCGCTGCGCGTGCGGACGCTACGCGTCGACCTTCTCCATGACCTCGTCGCTGACGTCGAAGTTGGCGAAGACGTTCTGCACGTCGTCGCTGTCCTCGAGGGCGTCGATCAGCTTGAAGATCTTCCGGGCGCCCTCCTCGTCCAGCTCGACCTGCATGGTCGGGACGAAATTGGCGTCGGCGGACTCGTAGTCGATGCCGGCGTCCTGGAGGGCGGTGCGGACCGCGACCAGGTCGGTGGCCTCGCTGATGACCTCGAAGGTCTCGCCGAGGTCGTTGACCTCCTCGGCGCCCGCGTCCAGGACGGCGCCGAGCACGTCGTCCTCGGTCAGCTCGCCCTTGGGGACGATCACGACGCCCTTGCGGTTGAACAGGTACGACACCGATCCGGGGTCGGCCATGGAGCCGCCGTTGCGGGTCATGGCGACACGGACGTCGGAGGCGGCGCGGTTGCGGTTGTCGGTGAGGCACTCGATGAGCACCGCGACACCGTTGGGGCCGTAACCCTCGTACATGATCGTCTCGTAGTCGGCGCCACCGGCCTCCAGGCCGGCGCCGCGCTTGACCGCGGAGTCGATGTTCTTGTTCGGCACCGACTGCTTCTTCGCCTTCTGGATGGCGTCGTAGAGCGTCGGGTTGCCGTCGATGTCGGCGCCGCCCATGCGGGCCGCCACCTCGATGTTCTTGATCAGCTTCGCGAAGAGCTTGCCGCGCTTGGCATCGATGACGGCCTTCTTGTGCTTCGTCGTGGCCCATTTAGAGTGGCCGGACATCTGCCTGTCTCCTTCGCGTAACCCGTCTTTGAACGAACGCAGGAATCCTACAAGGACTCCGCCGCCCGCATCGCGCGCACCATGTCGGCGAAGAGGCGGTGGACGCGGTGGTCGCCGGTCAGCTCCGGGTGGAACGACGTGGCGAGCGCGTTGCCCTGGCGGACCGCGACGATGTGGCCGTCGTGCTCGGCGAGCACTTCGGCCGCGGCGCCCACGGACTCGACCCAGGGTGCGCGGATGAAGACGCCCTCGACGGGACCGCCCGCCACGCCCTCGACGGCGACGGCCGCCTCGAAGGATTCGTTCTGCCGTCCGAAGGCGTTGCGGCGCACGATCATGTCGATGCCGCCGACGGTCTCCTGGCCCGAGCGCGGGTCGAGGATCTTGTCGGCCAGCATGATCATGCCGGCGCAGGTGCCGTAGACGGGCATGCCGGCGCGCACGCGCGCGCGGAGGGGCTCCATCACGCCGAAGAGGACGGCGAGCTTGGAGATGGTGGTGGACTCGCCGCCGGGGATGACCAGGCCGTCCACCTCGGCGAGTTCTTCGGGGCGCCTCACCGGCCTGGCCACGGCGTCGGCCGCGGCCAGGGCGACGAGGTGCTCCCGTACGTCGCCCTGGAGGGCCAGGACGCCGATGACGGGGATGTCACTCATGGGAGGGGAGCCTTACCAGCCGCGGTTGGCGTAGCGCTCGGTCTCGGGGAGGGTGTCGCAGTTGATGCCGACCATGGCCTCGCCGAGGTTGCGGGACGCGTCCGCGATGATCTTCGGGTCGTCGTAGAAGGTGGTGGCCTTCACGATGGCGGCGGCGCGCTTGGCCGGGTCGCCGGACTTGAAGATGCCGGAGCCGACGAAGACGCCCTCGGCTCCGAGCTGGCGCATCAGCGCGGCGTCGGCGGGGGTGGCGACGCCGCCGGCGGAGAACAGCACGACGGGGAGCTTGCCCAGCTCGGCGACCTCGCGGACCAGCTCGTACGGGGCGCGCAGTTCCTTGGCGGCGGCATACAGCTCGTTGTTGTCGTAGCCGCGCAGGCGGGCGATCTCGTTCTTGATCTGGCGCAGGTGGCGCACGGCCTCGACGACGTTGCCGGTGCCGGCCTCGCCCTTGGAGCGGATCATGGCCGCGCCCTCGGCGATGCGGCGCAGGGCCTCGCCGAGGTTGGTGGCGCCGCACACGAACGGGGTGGTGAAGGCGAACTTGTCGCTGTGGTTGACCTCGTCGGCCGGGGTGAGGACCTCGGACTCGTCGATGTAGTCGACGCCGAGGGACTGCAGGACCTGGGCCTCGACGAAGTGGCCGATGCGGGACTTGGCCATCACGGGGATCGAGACGGCGTCGATGATGCCCTCGATCATGTCCGGGTCGGACATGCGGGCCACGCCGCCGTCCTTGCGAATGTCGGCCGGGACCCGCTCCAGGGCCATGACGGCGACGGCGCCCGCGTCCTCGGCGATCTTCGCCTGCTCCGGCGTGACGACGTCCATGATCACGCCACCCTTGAGCTGCTCGGCCATGCCGCGCTTCACACGGGCGGTGCCGGTCTCGGGGGTCTGGTTTTCGGAGAGCGTGCTGGACACGGGTACCTCACTGGTGAGAAAGGGGGGTTTCTGCAGCACTGAGGAAACGTGAACGGTCCGGGCCACAGCAAGGGCCAATGGACAGCCGGTGGATCGTTTTGCGTCGGAGGGGTGGGATATCGGCGGCTAGGCGGCCCGGTCCACCAGCGCCGCCGGCGGCTCGTCGTCCATCTCGAAGGCCAGCGGGAAGGGGGCGTGCCCGGCCAGCCGGAACCAGCGCACCTTGCGGTGCTCGCGCAGGCGGCGCGCGGCGCCCACGGCGTCGTTGTGGAAGCGGCGGGCCATCGGCACCTTGCGCACCGCCTCGGTCAGTTCGCGGGCCGCCTCCTCGCCCCCGGGCGCCTCGCGCACCGCCTCCACCTGCCGTGCGTCCTCGAACACCGCCCGCAGGGCCTGGCTGAGCTCGCTCTCGGCGACCTCGCGCTGCTCCTCCTCGGACTGCCGGGCGGCGTGCGCGGCCTCGTACAGGACGATCGAGGCGGCCGGGTCCAGCACGCCCGCGGTGGCCAGTTCCTGGGCCACGGAGGCCCGGCGCAGCAGCTGTGCGTCGAGCGCGGCCCGGGCGGCGTCGATGCGGGCGTGCAGGCGGTCCAGGCGGCCCGCCGTCCAGCTGAGGTACAGCCCGATCGCGACGAGGACGACCAGGATCCAGATGAGGGTTGCAGTCACGGGCGGTTACCCTACGCGCCGCGGGCCGGGCGGTGCCCGGGGCGGCCGTCCCCCGGGTCCCGCACGCCGGCCGGCGGTCTCAGTCCTTCGCCGCCAGGCCGAACCGCGCGCGAAGGCCCGTCGCCCGGTCGTCCGCCGCCACCGCCGCCGCTCCCGCCGTGACCGTCTCGTAGACGGACAGGATGTCCGCGCCCACCGTCGACCAGTCGAAGCGCCGTACGTGCGCGCTGCCGCGCTCCCGCAGCTCCGCCCGGCGCTCCGGGTCGGCCAGCAGCCGTACCGCCGCGTCGGCGAGCGCGTCGGCGTCCTCGTTGGCGAAGAGCTCGCCGGCCGCCCCCTGGTCGAGGACCTGGGCGAAGGCGTCGAGGTCGGAGGCGAGGACGGGGGCGCCCGCCGACATGGCCTCGACGAGGATGATGCCGAAGCTCTCCCCGCCGGTGTTGGGCGCCACGTACAGGTCGACGCTGCGCAGCAGGCGGGCCTTGTCCTCGTCGCTGATCATGCCGAGGAACTCCACCCGGGAGCGCAGTTCGGCGGGCAGGGAAGCCACCGCCTCCTTCTCGTCGCCGCGCCCGGCCACCAGCAGGCGGGTCTCCGGACGGGCGGCGAGGATCTTCGGCAGGGCCCGCATCAGCACCGGCAGTCCCTTGCGCGGCTCGTCGATGCGCCCGATGAAGCCGATGGTGCCGCCCTCCCGTCTCGCACCACCGCCCTCGACGGAGCTTCGCGCCTCTGCTGTCTGCCACTCGGACTTCGGCTCCGCTCCGGCGAAGAACCCGACGTCGACGCCGTTGGGGATGACGACCGCGTCCCCGCCGAGGTGCTCGACGAGCGTGCGGCGGGCGTACTCGCTCACCGCGATCCGGGCGCTGATCTTCTCCAGGGCGGCCTGGAGGATCGCGTAGGCGGCGATCATCGCGCGCGAGCGCGGGTTGGACGTGTGGAAGGTGGCCACGATCGGACCCTGCGCCGCCCAGCAGGTCAGCAGGCCGAGTGACGGCGAGGTCGGCTCGTGGATGTGGATGACGTCGAACGCGCCCTCGTGCAGCCAGCGGCGTACCCGGGCCGCCGAGAGGAAGCCGAAGTTCAGCCGGGCCACCGAGCCGTTGTACGGCACCGGCACCGCGCGTCCGGCCGAGACGACGTACGGCGGCAGCGGCGTGTCGTCGTCGGCGGGCGCGAGGACGGACACCTCGTGGCCGAGGCGGAGGAAGTACTCCGCGAGGTCGCGGATGTGGAACTGGACGCCGCCCGGCACGTCCCAGGAGTACGGGCAGACGATGCCGATCCTCACGAGGCGTCCCGCTCGCCCGGGCCGGGTGCCTTGGCCGGGTCCAGGTCCTTCAGCCACAGGCGCTGCAGCATGTGCCAGTCCTCCGGATGGTCGGCGATGCCCGTGGCGAAGGCGTCGGCCAGCGCCTGCGTCATGACGGACGTCTTCTCGCGCCGGGTACCCGACTCGGGTACCTCGACCGGCGCGTGCACGCGGCCCCGCATGACGGGCGAGTCGTCGTACCACAGCGTCACCGGCAGCAGCCGGGCGCCGGTCTGCTGGGCGAGCAGGGCGGGGCCGGCCGGCATACGGGCCGTCTCGCCGAAGAAGTCGACCTCCACACCGGAGGCGGACAGATCGCGGTCGGCGACCAGGCAGACCAGGCCGCCGTCGCGCAGCCGCCGGGCCAGGGTGCCGAAGGCGGTGCCGCCGCTGTGCGGCAGGACCTCCATGCCGAGGCCCTCCCGGTAGGCGACGAAGCGGTCGTAGAGGGTCTCCGGCTTGAGGCGCTCGGCGACCGTGGTGAAGGGGATGCCCAGCTTCGTGGTGACCCAGGCGCCGGCGAGGTCCCAGTTGGCCAGGTGCGGCAGGGCGAGTATCACGCCCCTGCCCGCGGCCATGCCCTCGGTCAGATGGTGGAGGTCCTTGGGGTCGAAGCCGCTCTTGACGCGCTCGGCGCTCCAGGCGGGCAGCCGGAAGGACTCCATCCAGTAGCGCAGGTACGAGCGCATTCCCGCGCGCGAGAGCGCGGCGAGCCGCTCCGGGCCCGCGTCCGGCACCACGCGCGCGTAGTTGCTCTCCAGCCGCCGCACGCCCGTGCCGCGCTGCTTCCAGGCGAGGTCGGCGACGGTACGGCCGAGCCGCGCCGCGACCGGCTCGGGCAGCTTCTTGACGGTGCTCCAGCCGGCGCCGTACAGCGCGTCGGACAGCCGGTCCCGAGCGCTCACTTCGCCGCCTCGGTGCCCTGCCCGCGCTGCGCGGCGGCGTCCGCCTCGGCGGACTCCCGGCGCACCGTGACGACCCGCTGGACCAGCGTGACGAGGCTGCCGACGGCCACGATCCACAGCGCGACCGGCAGCAGGTACTGGATGCCGGGCACGCCGAACTTGTGCAGCCCCGCGAAACCGGCCGCGACCAGGGAGACGACGAGGCGCTCGGCGCGCTCGACCAGCCCGTTGACGGCGACCGGGAGGCCGATCGCCTCGCCGCGCGCCTTGGTGTACGACACCACCTGTCCGCTGGCCAGACAGAAGATCGACACGGCACACAGCACGTTGTCGTCGCCGCCGCCCGCGTACCACAGGGCGAAACCGCCGAAGATCGCGCCGTCGGCGACCCGGTCCAGCGTGGAGTCCAGGAAGGCGCCCCAGCGGCTGGAGCGGCCGAGCTGGCGTGCCATGTTGCCGTCGACCAGGTCGGAGAACACGAACAGTGTGATCACGACCGTGCCCCAGAAGAACTCGCCCATGGGGTAGAAGACCAGCGCTCCCGCGACCACACCGGCGGTGCCGATCAGCGTGACCGTGTCCGGGCTGACGCCCCTGCGGATGAGAAACGCGGCGAACGGTGTGAGGACACGCGTAAAAAATGCACGCGCGTACTTGTTCAGCATGGCCTTCCCGACGGTCGGTGTGGCCGCGCGGCCCTTGCTGGCCACCGGCTGGCCCATCGTAGTCACGCGCGCGCGTGCCCGGCGGACGGGCACCAGAACCGGCGGCTCCGCGGCCGGCGGGCACGGGTCGCCCGGTGCCCCGTACGTCCGTCGTATGGACGGGGCGTGACGGGAGTGGGAATCTCGAAGGACCGCGGGCGTCGCCGGAGCCGCCAGTGCACGCGGTGCCGCGCGTCCGCGCCCACACGACCTCACCGTGCACGGGAGGCAAGGACATGGGCGACAAGGCACATACCCACCCCGGAGCCGCCGGCAGGGCATCGGCGGCCGACCATCCCGCGTCCGTACGGAATGTGGTGCTGGTCGGCCACTCCGGATCGGGCAAGACGACTCTGGTGGAGGCCCTCGCACTGACCGCGGGGGCGGTGAACCGCGCGGGCCGCGTGGAGGACGGCGGCAGCGTCTCGGACTACGACGAGATCGAACACCGGCAGCACCGCTCGGTACAGCTCTCCCTGGTGCCGGTGGAATGGGAAGGCATCAAGATCAATCTGTTGGACACCCCCGGATACGCCGACTTCGTCGGGGAGCTCAGGGCCGGTCTGCGCGCCGCGGACGCGGCCCTCTTCGTCGTCTCGGCCTCCGACGGCGTGGACGGCTCGACCCGCATGGTCTGGGAGGAGTGCGCCGCCGTCGGCATGCCGCGCGCCATCGTCGTCACGCACCTGGAGGCGGCGCGGGCCGACTTCGAGGAGATGACCCGGATCTGTGCCGACGCGTTCGGCGCGGACGACCCCGACGCCGTGCTGCCGCTGTACCTGCCCCTGCGCGGACCGCAGGGACCCGACGGGCACGCGCCCGTGACGGGGCTGATGGGGCTGCTCACCCAGCGGCTCTTCGACTACTCCTCCGGCGTGCGCGAGGAGTCCGAACCGGTCGGGGACCAGCTGCCGCTGATCGAGGAGGCCCGCAACCTGCTCATCGAGGGGATCATCGCGGAGAGCGAGGACGAGACCCTCATGGACCGCTACCTCGGCGGCGAGCAGGTCTACGTCAAGACCCTGATCCAGGACCTGGAGCGGGCCGTCGCACGCGGCGCCTTCTTCCCCGTCCTCGCCGCCGCGCCCGCCGCCGAGGGCGCCCGGCAGGGACTGGGCACCGTCGAGCTGCTGGACCTGATCGTCCGCGGCTTCCCGACCCCGCTCGAACGCGAGGCGCCCCGGGTCACCACGCCCGACGGCACCCCGCGCGAACTGCGGATGTGCGACCCCGACGAGTCGCTGGTCGCGGAGGTCGTCAAGACCTCCTCCGACCCGTACGTCGGCCGGATCTCGCTGATCCGCGTCTTCTCAGGCACCCTGCGCGCCGACCAGACGGTGCACGTCTCCGGGCACGGACTGGCCGACCGCGGCCACGAGGACCACGACGTCGACGAGCGGATAGGCGCCCTGTCCACGCCGTTCGGCAAGCAGCAGCGCCCGGTCCCGCACGTGATCGCGGGCGACCTGGCCTGCGTGGCCAAGCTGAGCCGCGCGGAGACCGGGGACACCCTGTCGGCCAAGGACGACCCGCTGCTGATGGCCCCCTGGGAGATGCCCGACCCGCTGCTGCCGCTCGCCATCCGGGCGCACAGCAAACCCGACGAGGACAAGCTCTCCCAGGGGCTCGCCCGTCTGGTCGCCGAGGACCCCACGATGCGGCTGGAGCAGAACCAGGACACCCGCCAGGTGGTCCTGTGGTGCCTGGGCGAGGCCCATGCCGACGTGGCCCTGGAGCGGCTGCGCAGCCGGTACGGCGTCCAGGTCGACGTCGTGCCCCACCAGGTGTCCCTGCGGGAGACCTTCGGCGGGAAGGCCGCCGGACGCGGGCGGCACGTCAAACAGTCCGGCGGGCACGGGCAGTACGCCATCTGCGAGATCGAGGTGGAGCCGCTGCCGGGCGGTTCGGGCATCGAGTTCGTGGACAGGGTCGTCGGCGGGGCGGTGCCCCGGCAGTTCATCCCCTCGGTCGAGAAGGGCGTACGTGCCCAGGCCGCCAAGGGCGTCGCCTCGGGCCATCCGCTGATCGACGTCCGCGTCACGCTGCTGGACGGCAAGGCGCACTCGGTGGACTCCTCCGACGCCGCCTTCCAGACGGCCGGCGCGCTGGCCCTGCGGGAGGCCGCGGCCGACGCCCGGATCCACCTGCTGGAACCGGTCGCGGAGGTCAGCGTGCTGGTCGGCGACGACTACGTGGGCACCGTGATGAGCGACCTGTCGGGGCGGCGCGGCCGGGTGCTCGGCACCGAGCAGACCACCGGCGGGCGGACCCTGATCCGGGCCGAGGTGCCCGAGATCGAGATCGACCGCTACGCGGTGGACCTGCGCTCCCTGTCGCACGGCACCGCACGCTTCGACCGCCGCTACGTACGGCACGAGCCGATGCCGCAGCAGGTCGCGGCACGGCTGCGCGAGGAGGTCCACGCGACGACGTGACGGTGCCGGGTCCGGCGCGGGCCGCCCCGCGCCGGAGGGCCGCCGCCCCGGCGCACGAGGGTGCACCTCGGCGTCAATCCGCGCACGCGGGGGCGCCTTCGGCCGTCCGGTGACGCACGCCCGCGGCTGCGGATACGCTGATGACCTGATCAACAGGTGTGCGGAGCAGGGAAGTCGGGAAGGCCGCAGGAGCGACAGTGGTGGCGATCGGGGGCGGGAATGACCGTTGACGGCGGTTACGCGGACTTCTTCGGGCCGCAGGTTCCGCGTACGGACGACGGGGGGCAGACGGCCACCTTCGCGCTGGCCTCGGCCGCCTACCGGGACGACCCGATGGAGGAGATCAAGAAGGCCGACAACGAGTGGCACCAGACGACGGTCAACGCGGGCCGCAAGTGGGCCACGATCTTCCGCCCCAACCTCGGTGAGGCCTTCTCGCGCGCGGTGGCCGACCGCATGCTAGGCGGCGACCGCAAGCCGCTCATCCAGTCCTTCGGCGCCGAGCCGCAGGTGGTCGTGGAGCACTGCCTCGCGGCCAACGGCATCCGCAAGGCCCGCGACAACCGGCTGACCATGGTCAGCGTGCTGTGCGGCCTGCTGTTCCTCCCCGGCGCCCTGGTCTGGCTGCTCGGCTTCCAGATCCGCACCACCGTCGCCAAGGCGGAGAACAAGCAGGCAGGCGCCCTGGGCACCGCCGTCCTCCTGGCGATCGCCGTCCTGGCCGCGCTGTTCCTGCTCAAGATGCCGTTCTCCGGCTTCTGGGCCTGGTACGCGCGCGCGGCGGTGGTGATGCCCGTCGTCGGCTGGTTCTGGGCCAAGCGGATCTGCGAGCGGACGGCCAGGGACCTGCGGGAGCGCTGGGACGGGCTGCTGTCCGGCAGCGGCGTCGGCGCCAAGGTGCCCGAGGCGGTGCCCAGCAACCCGAACGAGACGGCCGCCGAACAGCTGCGCCAGTCCCTCGCCAAGCTCGGCGCCGAACAGCAGTCCAATTCCGTCTTCTACGCCGGCCCCAAGGGCATCCTCGGCATGGGCACCCGGTGGGGCAGCTGGCAGCTCGCCGAGGAGCTGGTCCCGGCCGACCCGGCTCGCGAGATCCACCCCTTCCGCAGCTGGGACGTCATACGCTCCATCCACGACCAGCTGCGCATGCTGGAGCGCGGCCCGCTGAACACCGGCGGCTTCACGAAGCCGTCCATACGCCACTGGATCGTCACGCCGATCGGCGAGAACGCCAAGGCGGTGTCCCGCCCGGAGGGCACGGATGTCGAGGCGTACCAGGTCAAGCCGCACGCGATCCAGGACATCTGCAACAAGCAGCAGTTCGGCGCCGGCGACCGGCATTACCTGGGCGTCCAGTGGACGCTGTGGGACGGCCAGTTGGTCATCACCATGCTGATCACGGTCACCGTGCTGCACGCCACACTGCGCATCGAGGTGACCGGGCATGCCCTGGGCCCGGTCAACCCGCTCTTCACGACCAAGCCGGAGGCGCCCTCCAAGGAGGTCGCCAAGTCGTTCAAGCCGTGGGAGACGCGCAAGGTGATGCTCCCGCTGGTCACCGCCAACGAGGTGGTACGGCTCGCCGTCCGCGCCCCGCTCACCTGGTACCCGCCCCTGCTGAACTGGCTCGGCGGCACGATCGGCCTGCCCGAGCCCTTCGGACTGCGGCACGCGTGGGCGGACCAGCCGTGGCGACACCGTTTCATGGCCGACGACGCGCTG
The DNA here is from genome assembly GCF_040636935.1 of Streptomyces sp. NPDC032940. NCBI lineage: Bacteria > Bacillati > Actinomycetota > Actinomycetes > Kitasatosporales > Streptomycetaceae > Streptomyces > Streptomyces sp. NPDC032940. The sequence goes on from NZ_JBEZVJ010000008.1 coordinate 140,628, forward strand.
CGGGCGGCCACGCCGGTGCTGCGGGTGGTGCACTCGGCGGCGATCCGGGTGCTGGAGGAGAACGGCGTGGACACGGAGAAGTTCGGCGCGCGGTCGTCGTTCCTCAGCACGGCGGTACAGGACCCGTCGCCGCGGAAGGCCGACGTCTACGACGCGTAGGCCTCCGGCGGTTCAGCCGGAGACGTGAGGGCGCACCGCCGGGGCTGCGCCCGCAGTCTGGAGGTCAGCTCGCCGGCCAGGCGTCCGCCAGCATCTTGCGGGTGTCCCCCAGCAGCTGTGGCAGCACCCTCGTGTGGCCGATCACGGGCATGAAGTTCGTGTCGCCGCCCCAGCGGGGGACGACGTGCTGGTGCAGGTGCGCGGCGATGCCCGCGCCGGCCACCGTGCCCTGGTTCATGCCGATGTTGAAGCCGTGGGCGCCGGACGCGGTCCGCAGGGCCGTCATCGCCTGCTTGGTGAGCTGCGCCAGCTCGGCCGTCTCCGCGTCGGTCAGATCCGTGTAGTCGGCGACGTGCCGGTACGGCACCGTCATCAGGTGGCCGCCGTTGTACGGGTAGAGATTGAGCACCGCGTACACGTGCTCGCCGCGCCGGACGACGAGCCCGTCCTCGTCGGACTTGGCCGGGATGGTGCAGAAGGGACAGCCGTCGTCGGCGCCGGGGCCGGTCGGCTTGTTCTCGCCCTGGATGTAGGCCATCCGGTGGGGCGTCCACAGGCGCTGGAACGCGTCCTGCGTCCCCACTCCGATCTGCTGCTCCGGCTCACTCGTCATGCGTGCAGCATATGGCGTCGCCGGAGGCCACGGGAAAGGCCCCCGGGATCGCTCCCGGGGGCCGACCCCGCTCAGGCGGGGAGCACGTCAGACCTGGACACGACGCTCCACCACATCAACGAGCTTCGCCAGCGCCTGGTCACGCGGAATGCCGTTCTCCTGTGAACCGTCGCGGTAGCGGAACGACACCGTGCCCGCGTGCATGTCCTCGTCACCGACGATGATCATGAACGGGACCTTCTGCTTCTGCTGGTTGCGGATCTTCTTCTGCATCCGGTCCGAGGACGCGTCCACCTCGACGCGCAGCCCCTTGCGCCGCGCCTCGCCTGCGAACTCCTCCAGGTACTGCACGTGAGCGTCCCCCACGGGGATGCCCACCGCCTGCACGGGCGCCAGCCAGGCCGGGAACGCGCCCGCGTAGTGCTCCAGCAGCACGCCGAAGAACCGCTCGATGGACCCGAACAGCGCGCGGTGGATCATGACCGGCTGCTGGCGCGAGCCGTCCGCCGCCGTGTACTCGAGCCCGAAGCGCTTGGGCTGGTTGAAGTCGACCTGGACGGTCGACATCTGCCAGGACCTGCCGATGGCGTCCTTCGCCTGAACGGAGATCTTCGGGCCGTAGTACGCGGCGCCGCCCGGGTCGGGGACCAGCGGCAGGTTCTGCTTCTCGGCGGCCTGGCGAAGGGCCTCGGTGGCCTCCTCCCAGTCCTCGTCCGAGCCGATGAACTTGTCGGAGTCGTCTCGGGTGGAGAGCTCCAGCTCGAACTCGGTCAGACCGTAGTCGCGCAGCAGGTCCAGGACGAAGGTCAGGAGGGTGTCGAGCTCCTGCGGCATCTGCTCCTTGGTGCAGTAGATGTGCGAGTCGTCCTGAGTGAAGCCACGTGACCGGGTCAGACCGTGCACGACGCCCGACTTCTCGTACCGGTAGACAGTGCCGAACTCAAACAACCGCAGGGGCAGCTCACGGTACGAGCGCCCACGCGACTTGAAGATCAGGTTGTGCATGGGGCAGTTCATCGCCTTGAGGCGGTAGTTCTGCTCGTCGAACTCGATCGCCGGGAACATGCCCTCCGAGTAGTGCGGCAGGTGCCCGGAGATCTCGAAGAGGCGTTCCTTCGAGATGTGCGGGGTGTTCACGAACTCGTACCCCGACACCTCGTGGCGCTGACGCGAGTAGTCCTCCATGACCTTGCGGACGACGCCGCCCTTGGGGTGGAACACCGCGAGGCCGGGGCCCAGCTCGTCGGGGAAGGAGAACAGGTCGAGCTCGCTGCCGAGCTTGCGGTGGTCGCGCTTCTCGGCCTCGGCGAGGAACTCCAGGTGCGCCTTCAGCTCGTCCTTGGTGGGCCAGGCGGTGCCGTAGATGCGCTGGAGCTGCTTGTTCTTCTCACTGCCGCGCCAGTAGGCGGACGCGTTGCGCATGAGCTTGAACGCCGGGATGTTGCGGGTGCTGGGCAGGTGGGGACCGCGGCAGAGGTCCTTCCAGCACAGCTCGCCGGTCTTGGCGTCCAGGTTGTCGTAGATCGTCAGCTCGCCGGTGCCGACTTCGACGTCCGCGCCGTCGTCGTGCGAGGCGGAGCCCTTGAGACCGATCAGCTCCAGCTTGTACGGCTCGTCGGCGAGCTCCTCGCGGGCGGCCTCGTCGGTGACCACGCGGCGGGAGAACTTCTGCCCCCGCTTCTGGATCTCCTGCATCTTCTTCTCGATGGCCTTGAGGTCATCGGGGTGGAAGGGCTTCTCGACGTCGAAGTCGTAGTAGAAGCCGTCCTTGACCGGCGGGCCGATGCCCAGCTTGGCCTCCGGGAAGAGCTCCTGCACGGCCTGGGCCATGACGTGCGCGGTGGAGTGGCGCAGGATGTTCAGGCCGTCCTCGGAGGAGATCTCGACGCCCTCGACGGTCTCGCCGTCCTTGACCTCGTAGGCGAGGTCCTTGAGCTCACCGGCCACGCGCGCCGCGATGATCGAGCGCTGGCCGGCGAAGAGCTCGGCGGCCGTAGTGCCCGTCGTCACCACGCGTTCTTCCTGCTCCGAATCGCGTTGGATGATCACACGGACGTCTGACACCGGTCTCTCCTGACTGAAGGTGGGGCTGCGGCGCCATACCGGAGCGCACGCATGAGGGCGATCGTACCGACCCCGGCCCGCCCCGGTCGAAATCAATCCCCGCCGCAGGCCTCCCCGAAGACGTCCACGTTCTCCTGGAGGGCCTTGAGCAGCCGGTCGCGCTCGGCGTCGTCGACCTGCGCGGGGGCGACCTCGCAGGCGTCGGTGAGGCGGCGGAACCCGCCCCGGCTCTCCAGTCGCCCCAGCACGCGCACGGGCAGCCCGACCAGGTGCGCATGCCCGGCGATGCGGTACGCCTCCTCGTCCAGGGTGATCCGCACGTGCGGGACGTCGGCCCCGGCGAGCACCCGCAGCCGTACGGTTCCGGTGCCGCGCGGGCCGGTCCGGCGCATCCGCACGACCGTGCCGGTGAGCCGCACCGGCACGGAGGGCTCCGCGCGCAGATAGCGGGCGCCGGCCTCGCGCAGGGCGGGCAGGTCGCCTGGCGAGAACTCGACGGGTTCGGCGGGGGCGGCGCAGCCCTCGGGAACGCCGGCCGCCGGCGCCCAGGCGACGGCGATGCGGGCGCCCTCCGTGCCGCGGACGAGAGCGACGAGCGCCTCCGTGAGTTCGTGGCTGACGCCCGCGGCGACGGCGCTGTCGAAGGCGTCCATGGCGCCGGTGGCCCGCCGGTAGTCGACGGCCTCGCGGGCGGCGAAGAGGGCGTGGTGGAGGCGTACGGCGAGGGGGCGGCCGCCGGTGACGGGCACGAAGGCGGTGAGGCGTCGGCCGTCGGGGGCGGGGCCGACCAGGACGTTCGCCAGGGAGGCTGCGGCGGAGCGGCGGTGCCGGGCGCCGTGGTAGCCGGCCCGGGCTCGGGTGGCGAGGGCGCCGGCGAGCAGGATGCGGCGGGCGGCGGAGCGCAGTTGTTCCTCGACGGTCCAGGGCGCGGTGCCGGCGGGGCCGGTCGGCAGGTCGCGCCACCAGCGGATCTCGTCGCTGGGCGTGGCGAGGGAGACGAGGATCTCGCGGGCCGAGGGCGTGCCGCTGCGGGAGAGGGCGAGCAGTGCCTCGCCGAGCAGGTCGTCGCTGTCGGGGAAGGCGCGGCTGTCGGGCACCAGGAGGCTGGTGGTGCCGGCGGCGGGGCCGGGCGGGGTCCAGCGGCCGTAGCGGCCCGGGGCGCCGCCCCGGCGGTGCCATCCGTGCCGGTGCAGCAGGGCGGCGAGGACGGCCGGGTCGACGGTGGCGGGCTCGGGGGTGCCGTCGTCGAAGGCGGTGGTGCCGGTGTCGACGGGGTGGGGACGGACGGGGCGCAGGGGTTCGTGGGTGGGGCGGTGCGTCATGGTTTCCCTCCCGTCCCGACCCGCGTCATGATCTCGCACAGCGCCCGGTCGTCGAAGACCCGTGCGGTCGGTATCCGCACGGTGGTGCGCCGCCGGCCCGTGATCGCGTGTCCGGCGAGGTTGGTCCAGTAGCAGCAGTGCCTGAGGTCCAGCCGGTCGTGGCCGGCACGCAGCCACTGGTCCCGTGAGCGGGGGACGATCATCACGACCAGGATCTTGTGCACCGACACCGGGGTGCGGGCGAGCTTGGCCAGATGGTCGTTGTCGAGGGTGAAGGAGAAGAAGCGGCCGGGCGGGCTCGGCGGGATCTGGTAGGTCGCCTTGAGCTGCACCTTGATGGTGACCTCGTCGTCGACGGTGTGCCCGGGCGCGCTGTGGCTGACGTGCCAGTCGATGCCGTTGTCCGGGAAGGGCTGGGACAACGAGCAGCCGGCCGCCGCGGCGACCGCGTGCAGATAGCCGACCTGCAGGGTCTCCATGCAGGCGGTGGTGGCGAGGGAACCCCGGACGGTCGCCGTGCGCTCGGGCAGCAGCCCGCCCCGTTCGGGCTGCGCTATGGCCATGACCAACAGCCTTCCAGAACTGGTGTATCCGCGCTGCGGGTCGCTGAACTGCAAAGACCCATACTCCTGTTGTGTCCTTCCGGCGTACGTCGCAAACAGCCCGGGTATCACCGAACCGGGACAGAGGACGGCGCGTCAGCTGCCGTGTTCGGACGAGGAGTTGAGTGCCCTATGACGTACTGGTTCGAGGGGCCGCTGGCCGCCTTCGACACGGAGACCACGGGTGTGGACGTCGAGACCGACCGGATCGTGTCGGCGGCTCTGGTCGTCCAGGACGCGCCGGGGCTCCGGCCCCGGGTCAGCCGCTGGCTGGTGAACCCGGGCGTACCGGTGCCCGAGGCCGCGACGGCGGTGCACGGGCTGACCGAGGAGCATCTGCAGCGCAACGGACGCTGGCCGGCGCCGGTGATGCACGAGATAGCCGAGGCGCTGGGCGAGCAGGCCCGGGCCGGCCGGCCGCTCGTGGTGATGAACGCGCCGTTCGATCTCACCTTGCTGGACCGGGAGTTGCGCCGCCACCGTGCGTCGTCGCTGGCCGCCCGGCTGGAGCGGACGTCGCTGCACGTCCTCGACCCGCGCGTGCTGGACAAGCACCTGGACCGCTACCGCAAGGGCCGGCGCACGCTCACCGACCTGTGCGCGCACTACGGCGTCGAACTGGAGGGCGCGCACGACGCGGCGGCCGACGCACAGGCCGCACTGGGGGTCGTCCGGGCCCTGGGGCGCCGCTTCCAGGCCCGGCTGGAGCGCCTCTCCCCCGCCGAGCTGCACACGCTCCAGGCGGTGTGGCACGCGGGGCAGGCCCGCGGGCTCCAGGCGTGGTTCGCGCTCAACGGGACGGAGGAGGCCGTGGACCCGGCCTGGCCACTGCGCCCGGACCTGCCGGCGGCGGCGTGACCTCTCGTCCCCGGCCCGGAACGGCGCCGGGCCGGGGTGTGGGTGGCGGAGCCCCCACAACGCGCGGCGAAGCCGCGCCGAAACGAAGAGAGCGACGTGGTCCGCGTAGTTTGCGGACACACGTCGCTCTCGCGAGCGTGGGCGATACTGGGTTCGAACCAGTGACCTCTTCGGTGTGAACGAAGCGCTCTCCCACTGAGCTAATCGCCCGGGAACGCACTGAACAATACAGGTCCGGGGAGGCTCTGTTCAAACCGCCTTCAGGCGGGCTGCCAGTCCGCGCCGTCCGGCCCGCATCATCAGCCGGTGGTTGGCCCGGAACAGGGGCCGTCCCGGCACGGCGAGGCGGCGCAGCAGCGGCTTGTGGACGTCGACCTCCTGGTCGTAGCGGACACTGGTGCCGCCGGTGCCGTCGGGTGCGACCGTCCAGCGGGCCCAGCCCTCCATGTCGCCGGAGAAGGAGACCTCCAGCACGCCCGCCGCGGGGTCGCGGCGCAGTTCGCGCACGGTCTGGGTGAGGTCGTACGGGAGGAGGGAGCGGATCCGGACGATGCCCGCGGTGGAGTCGAGGCGGGTGACCTCGCGCACCTGGGGCCACCAGCGGGGGTAGTCCTCGAGGCGTTCCAGCTCGCGGTAGACGACGGCGGCGGGCGCGGGCAGGGCCCACCGGCTGCGGAAGACGTAATGGTTCCAGTCCACCCGGGGAGTGTGCCCGCGCCGGCGTCCGTCATATGCCCGTCACGGCATCCTGTCCCCCAGGAGTGCGAGGTTCTCGATGGCGGCGAGGCCGTAGAGCGCGGTGTCGTTGGTGGAGACCCAGCTCGCCTCGCTGCCCGGCACCAGGGCGACGGGGCCGGTCAGCTTCTGCGTCGTCCAGGGTGCCGACTCCCGGTAGCCGTCGGAGTTGTAGAACTTGTCCCAGGCGCGCTCGGCCAGCTTGCCGTCCCCGGTCCGGACGGCCGCGTAGGCGTCGAGGCGGGAATGCCCCTGGAAGAGGATGAGGCTGCCGAAGTTGCTGCCGTAGCGGGCGGCCTGTTCGGCCTTGGAGGCGTTGAAGTAGCGGCAGTAGTCGTAGTACGCCTCCTCGAACTTCGGCATGTCGACGAGGTCGATCAGCTCGGCGCAGAGTTCGTTCAGGCCGAAGACCGCCGAGAGGTGGGAGACGGAGACGACGGGCTCGTCGGCGATGGCGAACTTCCCGGTGTCCAGGTCGTACAGGCCGCTGCCCTGGACGAATCCGTTGGGCTGGGCGGCGATGGTCTCCATGGTGGACAGGACGCGGTCCCTGGCCTTCTCCCACTGGGGGCCCTTGCGTTCCCACTCGGTCAGCCAGGCGGAGACGAGGCCGCTCCAGTCGGTGCCGAAGCCGATCGACAGGGCGTGCGGGTCGGGGGTGTAGTCGGGGTCGGGGCGTACCTTGCGCTGCGGGTCGAGCACGAGGAAGGTCTCGTCGGAGTCGACGTTGGCCCGCATGAGGTCGCCGACGCGTTCGTCGGCGGTGAGGAAGTAGTAGTAGCGGCGGTAGGTGGTGTTGGCGATGCGCTGCTGCTTGGCGCTGTCGGCGTAGTGCTGGACGCCGTGCCGGGTGCCGAGGCCCGCCCACTTGCCGAGGTGGTAGACGTCGACCTCGCCGGTGTGCCGGGTCATGGCCTCGGCGAAGCGGAAGATGTCGGCGCGGCCTGAGCGCAGGTAGGCGTACCAGAGCCACAGGTCCGGGGAGAGCTCGGAGTTGTCCCAGGCGTAGCCGCCCACGTCGTAGCGCCAGACGTGCCGGGCGGTGTCGTAGGTGTGCATGATGTCGCCGTAGTCCCAGAAGCCGTACCAGCGGCGCTGCTCCACCTGGTCCTTGTAGTAGGTGAAGAGGAAGTCGAGGTGGTCCTCGATCTTCGCCTTGGCGGGCGTGGAGCGGTCGGGCTCGGCGTACAGGCCCTTGCCGAAGACGCCGGCCCTGATGAGCTGCTTGGGCGGTGCGGCGAGCTGCGGGAGCACGCGGACGGCCTCGACCTGTGCGGCGAGCGTCTCGGCGCTCGGGGTGGTGGCGTTGGCCCAGAACAGCAGCTCGGAGGTGCGGGCGATGCCGTAGGGGGTGCCGAACCCCGGTTCGTGGTCCTCGTAGGTGATGTTGAGGCCCTCGAGCTGCTCGGCGTAGGTGTCCTGGCCCATGCCGTCGTGGTAGAAGCGCAGGTCCATGGGCTGGGCCTCGGGCGACCAGAGCCAGAGGGTGACCTCGGCCTCGTCGGTCTGCGCGTCGCGGATGTCGAGCTGGGCGGGGTGCTTCTCCCAGAAGTCGCGCAGACCGAAGGAGAGTCCGCCGCTCGCCCCGCCGACGTAGCCGAAGCCGGAGGCGCGGCGGCCGCCGCCGGCGCCGATCCAGCCGTGGCCCTTCTTGGTGCGCTTGCGCAGGGTGAAGCCGTCGGCGGAGAGCTGGGAGAGCGTGTAGTCGCCCCACTCGGGGATGTACTGGAGGCGGGTGGTGACGCGCTGGTCCCAGGTGGCCGGGTCGGGCAGCTTCTCGCCGGCGAACTGGGCGGCCTGTACGGCGGCTCCGGGGTCGCGGCGCAGTCCGGTGATGCCCTTGACGGCCTCGCGCAGCAGTCCGGTGCCTTCGCCGCCGAGGCGGATGTGGCGGTCGTAGGACTCGTCGCGCATGGGGACGGTGAAGCGGACGCCGAGGCCGCGGATGAAGTCGCCGCTCGCCTTGCCGGGCTCCTGGGTGCCGTCGAAGGTGATGGTGTGCACCATGCGGAAGGAGTCGGCGCCCGCGTAGAAGTAGAGGCGGAGGGAGAAGGGCAGCCAGCCGCGGTGTCCCTTGTGGTGTCTGCCGTCGATGCGGACGACGGCGCGGACGGGGCCGTCCTGCTCGACGGTGACCTTGTCGACCGCGCCGTCGAAGCGTTCGCACTTCACGGTGCCCTGGTCGCCGTCCTCGATCTCGGGCTGGCGGAGCAGGACGAGGCGGCCGTTCTTCGCGATCTCGGTGTTGCCTCGGGTGATGGACTTGATCAGCGTGGTACCGGAGGTGGCGATCCGCGCGGTGATGACGCCGGTCGATATGTCGACGGTGCCGCCGCGCCGGCCGACGGTGACCTTCTCGGCGGGTGCGGCGGGGGTGCCGGCGGTCAGGGTGAGCGCTCCGTCGCCCGAGCCGACGGCGTGCGCGGTCCACTTGAGGGAGCCGTCCGGCCAGTAGGCGAGCGGCCAGGACTGCACGGGTACGGCCTTGCCGTCCGCGTCGGTCACGGCGAACGACTGGTCGGCCTGGTGGGTGCCCCTGGGCCAGGGGACGCCGACGGTGGAGCCGGGGGCGGCCCCGAGGCCGCCGTCCTCCAGCCAGGTCAGGGTGACGGGGCTGTCGTCGGCCGCGGCGGCGGGGGGCGCGGCCTGCGCGTTCCTGGCGCCGAGGGCCCAGCTGAACTGGGCGGCGGCGCCGGCGACGGCGGCCGCCTTGAGGAGGGACCTGCGGGGGATGGGGGACATGGCCTTTCCTTTCCGTTCCGTGCAGCAGGGGTGTCAAGGGCATGACAGACAAAGGCACGGCGCCGGGGCGCCGGCCTCGGTACGGGGAGACACCGCCGGGTCAGCGGTGTCGGTGACGCTCCTCCACGGCGACGGCCGACGCCGCGACGGCGCCCAGCACGGCGACCGCGAGCGGCACGCTGAACCAGGCTGAGCTGACCACCAGGACCAGTCCTCCGACTATCAGGAAGGAGCCGGCGGGATCGCGTACGGTACGGCGGCCGGACTCGGCGAGCAGGGCCCGCCAGGAGGCGCCGGGCCTCCAGGTGGCCGTCGCGCGCAGCCCGGCCACGGCCGCGCCGATCAGGGCGAGCACGCCGACGGCACCCACGAACGGGCCGCCCGGGAGACCGTTCCGTACGGCCTGCACGTCCACCCACACCGCGGCCAGGGCTGCCCAGCCGGCGACGCCGACGAGCCAGCCCCGGCGCAGGGCGGCGCGGAAGTCGGCCGCGAACTCGCGCAGCCCGCCCTGTTCGTGGGCGAGCCGGCGCCCGAGGTGCCGCGCGCCGGCCGCGAAGGCGGCGGGGTAGGTGACCAGCGGCAGCGCGGCCACCGTGATCCACACCCCGGTCAGCAGGCACTCGGCGAACAGCGCGAACCGTTCGGCGAGCCGTGACTCCCCGCGTTCCGTGCGGGCCCCCGCGCGCAGCTCGGTCATGTTCGGATCACCTCAGCCCTTCAGACCGGACGTCGCCATGCCGTCGATCAGGTAGCGCTGGAAGGCCAGGAAGAAGGCGAGGACGGGGAGGAGGGCGACGAGCGACATGGCGATCATGCCGCCGTAGTTGGCCAGGCCCTCCTGGTCCACGAACATCTTCAGGCCGAGGGAGACGGTGTACTTGCCGGGCTCGTTGAGGTAGATCAGCGGGCCCATGAAATCGTTCCAGGAGTTGATGAAGGTGAAGATCGCGCTGGTGATCAGCGCCGGGCGGCACAGCGGGAGCACGATCGACCAGTAGATGCGGAAGTGCCCGCAGCCGTCGAGCCGGGCCGCCTCGTCCAGCTCCCTGGGCAGATTGCGCATGAACTGCACCATCAGGAAGACGAAGAACGCCTCGGTGGCGAGGTACTTGCCCAGCAGCAGCGGGGTGTACGTGTTGATCAGCCCCAGGTTGCGGAACACGACGTACTGCGGGATCAGGAGCACGTGGTACGGCAGCAGCAGCGTGCCGATCATCAGTGTGAAGAGCAGATTTCGTCCGGCGAACCTGATCTTCGCGAAGGCGTACGCGGTGAGCGAGCAGGACAGCAGGATGCCGATCACCGAGCCGACCGCGAGGAAGAGTGAGTTGAAGAAGAAGGTGGAGATCGAGATGTCCGCGATGCCGTCGGCGAGGCTCGTGTAGTTGGCGACGACCGGGTCGCCCGGGAAGAGGTCCAGGCTGCCGACGATGTCCTCGCTCTTCTTGAACGAGCCGCCGATCACCCAGATGACCGGGTAGAGGATCACCGCGAGGATCGCCAGCGACCCGATGTGCCAGGCGAGCGAGCCCGGCAGCTTCCGCCGCAGCGCTCCCGCGGTGGACCGGGCCGGCGTGACGTCGGTGGCCTGCGCGCTCATCGGCCGCCCTCCTCGTAGTGCACCCAGCGCTTCTGGGACCAGAACAGCACCGCCGTCACCAGGGCGACCGCGAGGAGCAGCATCCACGCCATGGCGGAGGCCAGGCCCATGCGGCTGTTCTCGAAGCCCTGGACGTACAGGTAGCAGGTGTAGACCATCGAACCGTCGGCCGGACCGCAGGCGTTGCCTCCGGCGCCGCCGCCGACGATGTACGCCGAGCTGAAGATCTGGAACGAGTGGATCGTCTCCAGCAGGACGTTGAAGAAGAGGACCGGGGAGATCATCGGCAGGGTGATGTTCCAGAACTGCCGCAGCCTGCCCGCCCCGTCCACGTCGGCCGCCTCGTACAGCTCACGCGGCACCTGCTTGAGGCCGGCCAGGAAGATCACCATGGGGGCACCGAACTGCCAGACCGTGAGCGCCACCAGGCTGTAGATGATCAGGTCCGGATCGCCGGTCCAGCCCCCGGCGTCGATCCCGAAGAACTGCTGCGTGCGGTCGACGACCGCGTCGTCCGAGAAGATCGCCTTCCACACGATGGCGACGGACACGCTCGCGCCGATCAGTGACGGGGCGTAGAAGGCGGCCCGGTAGAAGGCCTGGCCGCGCCGCTTCTGTGCCAGCAGCAGCGCGACGCCGAGGGCGGCGATCAGCTTGATCGGCGTGCCGACGACGACGTACCAGAGCGTCACCTGCACCGAGTGGCGCCAGCGGGGGTCGCCGAACATCTCGGAGAAGTTGTCCAGGCCGATCCACCGGGGCGCGTCGAACAGGTCGTAGTCGGTGAACGCGAAGTAGAGGGAGGCCACCATCGGTCCCGCCGTCAGCAGCAGGAACCCGGCGATCCAGGGGGACATGAAGAGGTAGCCGGCCAGGTTGTCCCGGCGCCGCCGCTGTTTCAGGGCGGCGGGGCGCGGGACCTTCACCGGACCGTGCCGCGGCTCGGAGTCCCGGGTCAGGTCCTCCCTCGCGGGGGCGTGTGTCACGGCGCTTCCCATCAGCCGGCGAGAGCCGTCTTCGACTCGTTGAAGAACTGCTCGACCGCGTCGTCCACGGACCGCTTGCCCAGCGCCATCTCCTCGGCGATGCGCAGGAACGCGGCCTCGCAGATGTCTGCACCGGCGGGGTGCGGGGTGATGGGTTCCAGGACGCCCGCCTTCACGAGGGACTCCTCGTAGGCCGCGATCGCCCTGTTGACCGGGTCGGTCGGCCGGTACGCGTCGTACTGGGCCTGCGTCGCGGGGACACCGCGGTCGTAGCCCATGATCTTGGCGACCTCGGGGTCGTGGACCATGAAGTCGATGAACTGGGCGACTTCCTTGGGGTGCTGGGTGCGCTTGGAGGCGCTGAGCATCAGCGAACCGAGGTACTGGCCGGTCTTCTTGCCGTCCGTGGTCGGGATGGGCGCCAGGCCGTACTCGCTCTTGCCCTCCGAGGTGTAGCGGACGGTGAAGTTGTCCCAGGTGAATTCGCTGCCGGCCAGTTCGGCGGAGAGCGCCGACTTGGGCTTGACCTGGACGACCTTCTTGGCGTCGGCGAACAGACCGGACTTCACGCCCTTCTCCGCCTTGGTCCACCACTGGGTCAGGTCGGCCTCCGTGAAGCCGAGTCCGTCCTCGGTGAAGAAGGCCTTGCCGTTCTGCCTCAGGTACAGGTCGTAGAGGTACATGACGCCGTACATGCCACTGTCCCCGGCCCGGCCCGTCCGGTCGCGGATCTTCGTCATCGCCGCGTCGAAGTCGTCCCAGGTCCAGCCCTGCTCGGGCGTGACGCCGGCCCGGGTGTAGACGGGCTTGTCGATGACGAGGGCCATGGAGTTGGAGCCGACGGGGACGCCGAGCAGCTTGCCGTCGATCTCGCCGAACTTCTCCAGGCCCGCGCGGAATCCGTCCATGGAGAGGTTGCCCGCCTCGACCTGCTCGCTCAGATCGAGCAGCACATTCTTCGCGTCGTATTTGCGGAGAAATCCGATGGCATTCTGGAAGACGTCCGGCGGATTTCCGCCGGAGGCCTGGGTGTTGAACTTCTTCCAGAAGTCCCCGTACGGCTGGAAGTCGGTCTTGACCTTGACCTTCGGGTACTTCTTCTCGAAGAGCGCGATGGTCTTGTTGATGCGCTCGGCCCGGTCCTCGGCCCCCCACCAGGAGTAACGGATCGTCACCGTTCCGTCCCCCGCGCCGCTGCCTCCGCCGCACGCGGTGGCCGTCGCGCCCAGTCCCGCGACGGCCAGCGAGGCCCCCGCCGCTTTGAGGATCGTCCGCCTCTCGACATTCCCGTTGTGCTGCATATGAGCCTCCCCGCGCCGGTGCGTCGCTCGTGGTGCGTCCGCGTCGTGAATCGTTTCAAGTAAGCGCTTGCTGGCACAAGTTACGGAGGGCCCGGGGGCACGTCAATGATTCGGACAGGAATTGATGGGCCCGGGGACGGGGGCCGCCCACGGCCGCTGCGGCGCTCAAGGCCGGCGCGGCGGAGAAACCGCAGGTCGGCGCCACGCGACCGGCCGGCCGAACGCCGGCGGCCCCGGCACGATACGCGGCGCGGAAGGTCACGGTTGAATGAAGGCGGGCCGAAGCGGAACGGTCGGGCCCCTCGGGACGGCCGGGCGGGCGGGCGCCCGTGCGCGCCCGGCCGGGCGCGCACACGACGAAGCGGCCCGGCTCACGATCGGTGAGCCGGGCCGCCTGATGATCCGGTGGGCGATACTGGGTTCGAACCAGTGACCTCTTCGGTGTGAACGAAGCGCTCTCCCACTGAGCTAATCGCCCGGACGCAGGAAGAACATTACCCCATGTCAGGGGTGCCCGTGACCAGCGGGGGCCGGACGGCCGCACCCCCGCCGGGGATCACTGGTCCTTGATCTTCCAGGGCATCTGCAGGCCGAACTTCCACAGGTAGATCCCGGCCAGCACACCGATGATCACCACGCCGATCGAGGTCAGGATGATGTTCCGGCGCCGCACCTTGGGGTCGAGCGCGCGCTGTGCCGCCTCGGTCACCTTGCGCTTGGTCCAGCGCAGCACCAGCTGGGCCCAGACGAACTCGGTCGCCCAGATCGCCATGCCGCCGAAGATCACGACCCAGCCGGGTCCGGGCAGCGGCAGCATGATGATGCCGGCCACCACCACGGCGAGGCCGACGATGAAGACGCCGACCTGCCAGCTGACGTGCAGGGCGCGGCGCGCCTTGATGAATTCCGGCGCCCGGGACCCGAGCGCGCGCTGCTCCGGCGCACCGTCCGTCCCCGAACCGTCCTGCGCCACGGCGGCCTCGCCAGGCTTGTCACTCCCCGTGTTCATACGGCCAAACACTACCGGAGCGAAACCTGTCACCGGAATGGGCGCACGGCGCGAACGATCTATCGGCCGGAAGAGTTACCTAAACACACGCAAAACACTCAGAGGGGTTTACAACGGCACCGTAGGTGGCATGTCGATTTCGCCGACGTGCGAATCCCCGAGCGCACACTGAGCGAAAGGCCCTGGCGCTTATGAACACCACGGTCAGCTGCGAGCTGCACCTGCGCCTCGTTGTGTCGAGCGAGTCCTCCCTGCCTGTCCCCGCAGGCCTGCGGTACGACACGGCCGACCCCTACGCCGTGCACGCCACCTTCCACACCGGAGCCGAGGAGACCGTCGAGTGGGTGTTCGCCCGCGACCTCCTCGCCGAAGGTCTCCACCGCCCCACCGGCACGGGCGACGTCCGTGTCTGGCCGTCGCGCAGTCACGGCCAGGGCGTCGTGTGCATCGCTCTCAGCTCCCCGGAGGGCGAGGCACTGCTCGAGGCCCCGGCGCGGGCCCTGGAGTCCTTCCTGAAGCGCACAGACGCCGCCGTGCCCCCCGGCACGGAGCACCGGCACTTCGATCTCGACCAGGAGCTCTCGCACATCCTGGCGGAAAGCTAGGGCGAGGCCCCGTGAAGCAGCCCGGCGCCGTCGACTCGGGGTGACGGCACGGGCCCGGACAACCGCATACGGCGCACACCGGCGTCGCCTCCGCGTACCCCGCGGGGCGGCGCCGGTGCGCGTGTGCGCGTGTGCGCGGAGGCCGTTCCCGCGCGGGGCCGGGAACCGTGGGCGGTCCGCCGACGTTCTCCCTACGACCGTGGGCCGGAGAGTGGGCGGAGCCGGTCCGGTCGCGGCGGAAGCCACTACCATCGGCCAGCATCGGCGGGCGCCGCGCCCGACCCCCAGGCCAGGGAGCAGAACGTGCTGATCACCCACGACACCCGGTGCGCGCTCGACACCGTGGTGGATCTGGTGAACACCGTGCCGGAGGACGACTCGGCCCCGGACGGGCTGCCGGATGTCGCGGCCCTGGCGGATTTCGTGGGAACACACGAGATCAGCGACGTGGGCGTGCTCTCGGAGCTGGACCTCGCCGCGGTGCGCAAGATCCGCGGACGGTTCGCGGCCGTCTTCGCCGCCCCGGAGCCCCGTGCCGCCGCCGGGCTGATCAACGAACTGGTCGCCGCCGCCGGCACCACCCCGCGGCTCACCGACCACGACGGCTACGACTGGCACATCCACTACTTCGCCCCCGGCGCCTCGGTCGCCGATCACCTGGCGGCCGACTGCGGGATGGCCCTGGCGTTCTTCGTGGTCGCCGGGGAACAGGAGCGGCTGCGCCGGTGCGAGGCGCCCGACTGCCGGCGCGCCTTCGTCGACCTCTCCCGCAACCGATCGCGGCGGTACTGCGACAGCCGTACCTGCGGGAACCGGCTGCACGTGGCCGCCTACCGGGCGCGGCGCAAGGAGGCCACGGGCTGATCACGGGCCGACACGGCCCCGGCGGGTGGCGCCGGGGACCGCGGGTACGGCTCACAGCAACAGCAGGTCGTGCAACGCAGCCATGAGGATCAGACACCCGATCACCGCAAGGAAGATCATCAGCGGTGGCTGGGAAAGGGCGAAGAGGCAGCCGCGCGGTTCGTCCTGCGGTGGCGCGGTTTCGCTCTGTCTCGTGTCCAGCTGTGTGTGCAGCTGAGTCGGGTCCGGCATCTCGCGGCGATGATGACGCAGCGCACCCGCCCGAGGCGATCAACACGCCCGGAAGGACCAGGGGTTCGTTGAATCAGCAATGTCCGGTCCGGATTGTGATCATTCCGGAGCGCCTGCTGACGGCCCCGGACCGCTGTGTCGTTTCAGAACCTCGTTCTCTCCGGACGCCGTGCTCCTCAGATGCCGTGCTTCTTCAGGATGGCCTCGATGTCGCTGAAGTCGTCGTCGCCGCGGGGCGCGCTCGCGGGCCGCGGCGACGCGGGGGCGGCGGAGCCGCCCAGGGAGGGCTGGGAGGCCGACGGGGCGACCGCCTCGCGCTGTGCGGCGGCCCTGGCGGCCTTGCGTTCCTTGCGGGTGCCACCACGACGGCGCTCCACGGCTCGGGTGGTCAGGAACAGCACCCAGGCGACGCCCAGCACGGCGAAGCCGGCCCAGGCCGTCGGGCTGAAGGCCGTGTCGGCCAGCCACTCCACGACGCCCGTCATCACCAGGCCGACCGGAATCAGTGAGTACGCGGCGATACGGGCGGCCGTGAGGAATCGCCTGCGGTACGCGGTGACCGCCGCGATGCCCAGGCCCGCCGCGGACACCGCGGAGCAGACGGTCTCGGCAATCATCCGGTCCTCCAGGACGGCGCTCGGTCGGGCATGTGTACTTCGTCCCTTCCATCCTGCACCGCCGGGGCCCGGCGGGGCCACGCTCCGGCCCGAGATCAGGGAGATCTCGGGGTCGTCTCCTTCCCAGGTGCCGGTGACGGCGTGCGCCGGGCGGTACCCCCGGGTCCGGTTGGGGCGGCCTCGCGGCGGCTGGGAGACTGGGGGGCATGAGCGACTCCTCCCCCGTGCCCGCCGCCGTTCCCGTTCTCGACGTCTGGTGCGAGCTGCAGTGCCCGGACTGCCACACCGCCCTGGACGACGTCCGCGCCCTGCGCGCCCGCTACGGCCACCGTCTCGAGGTGCGGCTGCGGCACTTCCCGCTGGAGAAGCACAAGTACGCCTTCGCCGCCGCGCAGGCCGCCGAGGAGGCCCTGGAACAGGGCAAGGGCTGGCCGTACGTGGAGGCCGTGCTGGGCCGGGTGGCGGAGCTGGACCGCAAGGGGGAACCCCTGCTGGTCGAGGTGGCCCGGGAACTGGGTCTGGACGCCGAGGAGTTCGACACGGCGCTCGTGGACGGCCGGCACATCCTGATCGTCGACGCCGACCAGGCGGAGGGAAAGGCGATCGGCGTGACCGGCACCCCCACGTACGTGATCGGCGGCGAGCGGCTGGACGGCGGCAAGAGCCAGGAGGGGCTGCGCGAGCGCATCGAGGAGATCGTGGACCGGCTCCTGGCCGGCCAGGAGGCCTGAGCCGCCGCCGTCACCGCCGCTACAGCAAGGGTTTGGAGTAGCTGTAGCGGACGGTCTCGTAGCCCAGCGACGTGTAGAGCCGCTCGGCCGGGGTGTTGCCCGCGAAGACGTTCAGGCCGACGAGGCGCCGGCCGGCGTCGAGGGCCTGGATCTCCGCCAGCAGCATCAGCGCCCGGCCGTGCCCCCGCCCCCGGTGGGCCGCATCCGTCTCCACGTCGAAGACGTAGGCCTGGTCCTCGCGCAGCGCCAGCCACAGGACGCCGACCCGGTCGCCGTCGTGGTGGACCACGCTGAACAGCATGTTCTCGGTGTCCAGCCCTTGTGGCAGCAGGGTGCGGTGGTCGTTGCGGGCCTTGGCGCGGGCCTCGGGCTCCGGGACGCCCTGCTCCATCCACGTGCGGGCGTACTGCTCCGCCTGGTAGGTCTGCCAGGCGGAGAACTCGGCGGGCGTCATGGGGCGCGCGCTGCTGCCCGGGGGCAGGGCGGGCGGGGTGCCGCCCAGCGACTTCACCATGCCGCGAGTGCGCAGGACGTAGCCGAGCGCCCCTGCGAGGTGCGGGCCGGCGGCGGCGTCGGCCCCGACGCTCACCTGGATCTGCCGGCAGCCCCAGCCTCTCGCGACCTCCTCCGCGGCGAGGGCGGCGACCGTGCCCCGGCCGCGCCGGCGGTCGGGTTCGTCGATGCGCAGATCGTGGATCACGGCCACCGAGTCGCCGAAGGCCGGGGAGGTGCCGAGGTGTATCGCGCCGACGGGACGGCTGTTCACGCACACCTGGTAGCGGCGTGAACGGGTCCCGTCGGCCGCGCGCTGAAGCGGCTCGGTCGGCCGCAGGGTCGTGGTCATCAGGGGTGTTCTACCCCTGGTACGGCCTCGGCAGCAGCCGAATATCGCCGGTCACGGGTCGAGGTCGTCCCCGGACCGCTCCTCGAAGATCCGCATGGCCTTGGCGGTCACCGGGCCCGGGGCGCCCGGCAGTTCGCGGTCGTCGATCCGGTGCACGGCCTGCACGTCCCGCAGGGTGGAGGTCAGGAAGACCTCGTCGGCGCGGTCCAGGACGTCCAGCGGGAGATCGGTCTCGCGGGCGCCGGTCCACTCGACGGCCAGGGCGCGTGTGATGCCGGCGAGGCAGCCGGAGGCGACCGGCGGGGTGTGGATCTCGCCGTCGAGGACGACGAAGACGTTCGACCCGGTGCCCTCGCACAGCTGCCCGACCGTGTTGCCGAACAGGGCCTCGGTGGCGCCCCGTTCGCGGGCGCGGGCGAGGGCGACGACGTTCTCGGCGTAGGAGGTGGTCTTCAGACCGGCGAGCGCGCCGCGCTCGTTGCGGGTCCAGGGCACCGTGATCACGGCGGTGGAGTCGGGGCGGCGGCCCGTCTCGCCGAGGGCGACGACGAGGGTCGTGCCGTGCTCGCCCCGGTCGGAGCCGAGGGGGCCGTGGCCGCCGGTGTAGGTGATGCGCAGCCGGCCGAGCGGCATGGGGTTGGCTTCGAGGACGGCGGCGCAGGCGTGACGCACCTGGTCGGGGTCGGGGTCGGGCAGCCCCAGGCCGCGGGCCGAACGGGCCAGCCGGTCGAGGTGCCGGGTCAGCGCGAACGGCCTGCCGTCCACCGTCTTGACCGTCTCGAAGATGCCGTCGCCCACGGTCAGCCCGTGGTCGAACACGGAGACACGGGCGGACTCGATGTCCTGCAGTCCGCCGTCGAGCCAGATCTTCACGTCTGTTGCGCCTCTCCACTTCCGTCGGCCTCGTACGCACCCGACGCTACCGCGAGCAGCCGGGACGCCTTCAGTTCGGTCTCCCGCCACTCCCCCTCCGGGTCGGACCCCCAGGTGATGCCGGCGCCGGTGCCGAAGCGCAGGCGCCCCGCGGCGCGGTCGATCCAGAAGGTGCGGATGCCGACGGCCAGCTCGCCGGTGCCGCGGTCGGCGTCGACCCAGCCGACGCCGCCGCAGTAGGGGCCCCGGGGCGCGGTCTCCAGTTCCTCGATGATCCGCAGGGCGCTCGACTTGGGCGCGCCGGTGACGGAACCGGGCGGGAAGGCGGCGTCGAGCAGCTCCGGCCAGCCGGCGCCGGCGTCCAGTTCGCCGCGCACGGTGGACACGAGGTGGACCAGTCCCGGGTGCTTCTCCACGGCGCACAGGTCGGGCACCGTCACGCTGCCGGTGGCGCAGACCCGTCCGATGTCGTTGCGGACCAGGTCCACGATCATCACGTTCTCGGCGTAGTCCTTGTCCAGCAGGTCGGCCTCGGTGCGTCCGGTGCCCTTGATCGGCCCCGACTCGACGGTCCGGCCGTCCCGGCGCAGGAACAGCTCGGGAGATGCGGTGGCGATTTCGACCCCGTGGCCGGGCAGCCGGACCGTGCCCGCGTACGGCGCGGGGTTGCCGCGGGCCAGCAGCGCGGTGAGGGCGTCCACGTCGGCGTCGGGGGCGACGGGCGCCGAGAGCACCCGGCAGAGGTTGGCCTGGTAGACCTCGCCGGTCGCTATGTACGCGCGGATGCGGCGCACGGCGGCCGTGTACGCGTCGCGGTCGAGGGACGACGTCCAGTCACCGACGGCCGGGCCCCGCCACCGTCCCGGCACCGGCGCGGGGACGGCACAGGTCCGGACGTCGGCGAAGCGCGCGCAGGTCAGACGGCCCTCGAAGTCGGCGCACACGGCCCAGAAGCCACGGGAGTCGAGGGCGGCGGGATCACTCGTGACGTCGATCAGACCGGTGGCGAGACGGTCGCCGAACCGGGCGAGGGGTGGGAGGTCGAGCACGTTCCCGAGTCTAGGCGGCGTGTCCTCGAGGTGACCCGAACGTGTCCTTCCACGGGCCCTGACCAGGTCCGCGCGGCGGGGCACCGCAGCACGCTGCACAAACGCGTTTTTGTGCTGGCCCGGGAATCCGCTAGAGTTCAACACGTCGCCGGGACGCGCAAGCGGACCGAACCGACAGGCGGACGTAGCTCAGTTGGTAGAGCGCAACCTTGCCAAGGTTGAGGTCGCGAGTTCGAGCCTCGTCGTCCGCTCGCAGGAACAGGAGGCCTCCCGGGTCTCCTACACTCCTGGTGGAGTGGCCGAGAGGCGAGGCAACGGCCTGCAAAGCCGTCTACACGGGTTCAAATCCCGTCTCCACCTCCAAGGACGATTAGCTCAGCGGGAGAGCGCTTCCCTGACACGGAAGAGGTCACTGGTTCAATCCCAGTATCGTCCACTGGACCCTCGGGTCCCCCGCGCGATTAGCTCAGCGGGAGAGCGCTTCCCTGACACGGAAGAGGTCACTGGTTCAATCCCAGTATCGCGCACGTAGTATCTCCCAGGACGATTAGCTCAGCGGGAGAGCGCTTCCCTGACACGGAAGAGGTCACTGGTTCAATCCCAGTATCGTCCACACCACCGAAGCCCCCGGCCGTCTCGTACGGCCGGGGGCTTCGTCGTGCGTGTCCGCCCTCCTCGGGAGGGCGGCTCCGCGGCGGACGGGGCTCAGCTGGAGAAGAGCATGCGGCCGAAGCTCTTGTGACGGTGGTGACCGTAGTGACCGTGGGGCTGCGGGGCGCCCCAGGCGGGAGCCTGAGCGGCCGGGTAGGCCTGCGGGGCGGCGGGCGGGGCCGGCGGCGCGGGCTGGGACCACTGCGCCTCGAGGCGGGTCAGGGACTCCAGCTCCCCGTAGTCGAGGAAGATGCCGCGGCAGCCGCTGCACTGCTCGATCTGAACGCCGTTGCGGTTGTAGGTGTGCATCGGTGCGTGACACTTGGGGCACTGCATGGTCGGCTCAACTCCTCGCCGGTCGGTCCTGCTTCGCGTATCGCCAGGACAGACTCTGTCCGGCTGCGGTCGGTTGCACCCTACTTCGGGAAATCCCGGCTCAACTCGGCGGGGAGGAAGGCGGTGCGCGGGTGACGGGAGGGGCGGTTCAGCTCATTCGCGCGCAGGCGTCGATGAGGGAGTGTTCCACCTCGTCCAGGGGACGGCCGGCCTCCGAAGCCTTGGTGAGGGCGCGGACCGCGGTCTGGGCGGTGAGCGCGCGCGCCGGTGCGTCCAGGGCCGGCCAGGGGTCGCCGTCCTGCGGGACGGCCGGGCCGCCGGCCGCGCGGTAGGCGGTCAGGAAGCGGTCCCACTCGTCGGGCGGGAGCAGTCCGCAGGCGTACCAGGCCGCGGGTCGGGCCAGGTCCCAGGCGGGCACGCCCACACCCAGGTCGTCGACGTCGATGAGCAGCCAGGGGCCGTCGGGGGCGGGGTGGCGTACGAGCTGGCCGAGGTGGAGGTCACCGTGGCAGAGGGTGGTCGCGTCCGGCATGGCGGCCTCGCCCCGGGCCCAGGCGGGGAGCGTGGCCCAGGCGCGCAGTACGGGGGCGGTGGCCGGGTGGTGGGGGGCGGTGGTCCGCAGCAGGGCGATGGCGCGGGCCGCCTTCTCGGGGCCGCGCATGACGGGCGTCCCGGGGACGGGGGGAGGAGTGCGGTGGAGGCGGGCGAGGAGGGTGGCGGCGGCCTCCCAGGGTGCGGCGTCCGGATCGTCGGGGTCGACGGGGCTGCCGTAGGGCCAGCGGGTGACGAGTCGTCCGTGGAGGTGGGTGGGGCTGGAGGTGGGGGCGAGTGGGGGGAGCAGGACGCCGGGGATGCGGGCGGCGAGGGTGAGGCGGAGTGCCAGGCCGTCGGCGTCGGCGTCGGGGGCGTGGGCCTTGGCGACGGTGCCTGCGTGGCGGACGACGGTGGCGTCGGGGCGGTGGGCGAGGGTGGCTGCGCCGCAGGGGCAGGGGGCGGGTGGGGTGGAGGTGGCTGCGGCGTGGGCGGTGTCTCTGGCATGGGCCGTGAGGGCGGGGAGGAGGGCGTCCGGGGTCACGGGGGTGAGGGTACGGGGGGTGAGGGTACGGGGTGGGCGGTGCCTCGGTGGGGTGGGTTCGGTGGCCCCACGCCGAAGGGGTGCCCGGCGGTGCGGCTGGGTGGGGGTGGGGTGCGCGGCCCGGCGTGGCGGGGTGCCTACCCACACTCGGCTTCGCTCGCGCAGGGGGACTCCCATGAGCGGGGGACCCCCATGCGCGGGAGGTGCCCCCAACCGCCCACCCTCCCCCACTCTCGGCTTCGCTCGAGCGGGGGGACCCCCATCGCCCCTGGGGGCACCTCCCGGGCCGTTCAGGCACTGGGGGAGGCACGACTGCCCGTAGCCGCGCGGGGGCGGCTCGGCACTGCGGGGGGGGCTGTGGCTCGGTCGGGAAAAGCAATGCCGGCGCAGCTCCCCAGCTGCGCCGGCATTTTGCCGTCCGCCGCACCCCCGTCCCCACGGGGTTTCATGGGTGGATGTCCCCGCCCGGACCGCTCTTCCGGGCCTGGGGGCCGCTTCTCAGCGCCCCAGCATCACACCCACGGACGACGCCTGTGTGGCCACCGTCTCCCACCCGTCGAAGACGAGGAGGAGCAGGACCGCCAGGGGCAGGGCCATGAGGGTCGCCACCACCGGGTGGCGACGCCCCTGACGGCGGCGTTCCCGCGTGCGGATCAGCGTCCGCGGTGCCGTCTGGGCCATGGTCCCTCTCCTGACCGATGTGGTTGTCTTCGGTAGCGGCGGGTGTCTGACCTCGGGGGACGAGTGCTGCACCCGCCGCTTGACCTCAAATCTAGGCGCCCGGGGTGCGGCGGACGTCATGCCCTCGTACCGATTGCCGGGCCTCCCGGAGGATGAGCCGTACCCCGCGGACTACTCCCCTGGGTGGAGACCGCACCGTATGTTTCGGGGTCTTCCCGGAGGGGGCGTCCGCCGTCCGGTGACTTCGGTCACGTGCGCGGCGCTCGGGACCCGGCCCTCGGTACCGGCCGGAGCGTCGGCCCCCATGATCGTTCCCGGTCGTCCCAATCCCCGGTCGGTGGACGGTGGTTGGGAGGGCCGGGCATGCGGGGTGCGTACGGCCTCCGAGGGCCTGACCCGCCTTCAACTCTCGCACCCCGTACCGACAATCCCTCGGGCCGAGAGGGCGCGGCCTCTGCGCGCGGGCGGCCGTGGAAACGTAAGCTGTGGCACGTCACAGGGACCGGGCAGCGGGGATGAACATGGCGATGATGCGCCTGAGGCGCGAGGACCCGCGCGTCGTCGGCTCGTTCAGGCTTCACAGGCGGCTCGGCGCGGGCGGTATGGGCGTGGTCTACCTGGGCTCCGACAAGAAGGGGCAGCGGGTCGCGCTGAAGGTCATCCGGCCGGATCTGGCCGAGGACCAGGAGTTCCGGTCGCGGTTCGCGCGTGAGGTGTCGGCGGCCCGGCGGATCCGGGGCGGCTGCACCGCGCGGCTGGTCGCGGCGGACCTGGACGCCGACCGGCCCTGGTTCGCGACGCAGTACGTCCCCGGGCCTTCCCTGCACGACAAGGTCGTCGACGAGGGCCCGCTCGGCGCCGCGGACGTCGCCGCCGTCGGGGCCGCCCTGTCCGAGGGCCTGGTCGCCGTGCACGAGGCGGGGGTCGTGCACCGGGACCTGAAGCCGTCCAACATCCTGCTGTCCCCGAAGGGCCCGCGGATCATCGACTTCGGCATCGCCTGGGCGACGGGCGCCTCGACGCTCACGCACGTCGGCACGGCGGTCGGCTCGCCCGGCTTCCTCGCACCGGAGCAGGTGCGCGGGGCGGCGGTCACTCCGGCCACGGACGTGTTCTCGCTGGGTGCCACGCTGGCGTACGCCTCGATGGGCGACTCGCCGTTCGGGCACGGCAGCTCCGAGGTGATGCTGTACCGCGTGGTGCACGAGGAGGCCCAGCTGCAGGGCGTTCCTGACGCGCTGGCGCCGCTGGTCCGGGCGTGTCTGGCTAAGGACCCCGAGGAACGGCCCAGCACCCTCCAGCTCTCCCTGCGGCTCAAGGAGATCGCCGCCCGGGAGGCCCAGGGCATCGCCGACGTGCGGCCGCCCGCGCCGCGTTCCGGGGAAGCGGACCGGCCCACGGGGCAGCTGGCCGACACCTATCCGGAGCGTGAGCGTGGCCAGCGGCGTCCGCAGGGGCAGCCGGGCGGTCAGGTCACCCCCCCGCCCCGGGGCGCCTCCGGCTCCCGGGGCGGCGGTACGCCGGCGCGCGGCCGGGGTCCCTCGTCACGCGGTGGTGCGCCCTCGCGCGGGGGCTCGTCCGCACGGAGCGAGGGCACGTCCCGAGGCGGTGCCTCGCGCGGCGGCCGGACGGGGTCCCGGTCCGGGACGCGTCCCGTACCCGCCTCCCGCGACACCGGGCGCAACGGTGTCCGCTCGGGCACCGGCAGCCGGTCCGGGTCTCGCGGTGGGTCCGGGCGTCCGGGGCCGAGGACGACGGGGACCCGGCTGCGTCCAGCCAATCCGCGGCTGCTGCGACAGCGGCTGACCGTGTTCGTGGTGGTGACGCTGCTGGTCGCCCTGGGTATCGCCGCGGCACAGGGGTGCCAGGGGCCCGCCCGGGGGCTCGGCGGGGACGAGCGTGGCGGCGTGGTGCGCGCCCAGCAGGTGCAGACAGACGTGCACGCCGACGGGCCGGGGTCCGGAGGACCCCGGCGCTGAGCCGCCCGGTGCCGGTCCGGCCGGTGCCTTCCTCGCGGGTCAGGCGGCTCCCGGCCGGGTGGCGTAGAAGGCGACCGCCGAGGCGGCGGCCACGTTGAGGGAGTCGACGCCGGCGTCCATCGGGATGCGCACGTGCTCGTCGGCCGCGGCGAGTGCGCCGGGAGTGAGGCCGGCGCCTTCCGTGCCGAAGAGCAGGGCGAGTTTCCCGTGCCGCTTCGCGGCGAGTTCGTCGAGGGTGACGGCCCGGTCGCTCAGGCAGAACGCTGCGACCGTGAACCCCTCGGCGCGCAGCGTGCCGATGTCGGCCGGCCACGACTCCAGACGGGTCCACGGCACCTGGAGGACGGCGCCCATCGACACCTTGACGGACCGCCGGTACAGCGGGTCCGCGCAGCGCGGGGTGAGGAGGACCGCGTCGACGCCGAGGGCGGCGGCGTTGCGGAAGGCGGCGCCGACGTTGGCGTGGTCGACGATGTCCTCGAAGACGGCGACGCGGCGGGCCCTGCCCTGCTCCGCCCCTGCGGAGGCGGGGGCGGCACGCAGCAGGTCGGACACCGTGGGCAGCGGTGCGCGCTGCATGGCGGCGAGGGCGCCGCGGTGCACGTGGTACCCGGTGACCTGTTCGGCGAGCGCGGGGTCCACCAGGTACACCGGGGCGGGGGTGGCGTCGATGACGTCGCGCATGACGTCGACCCACTTGGCCGACAGCAGCATCGACCGCATCGCGTAGCCCGCCTGGACGGCCCGCCGGATGACCTTCTCGCCCTCGGCGATGAACAGGCCCTCGGCGGGTTCGCGGCGGCGGCGCAGCTGGACGTCGGTCAGGTCGGTGTAGTCGTGCAGGCGGGGGTCGGCGGGGTCGTGGAGGGTGAGGAGCTCGGTCATGTCACGCGTTCCCCTGCGACCTTTGCGGCCCCTGGTGGACGACGTCGCCGACGACGATGACCGCCGGGGGCCTGACCTCCTGGGCGACGACGGTCTCGGCGACCGTGGCGAGAGTGGCGTCGACCCGGCGCTGGGCGGCGGTCGTCCCCTCCTGGACCAGGGCGACCGGGGTCTCGGGCGACCGGCCGTGCGCGACGAGGGTCTCGGCGATCTTGCCGATCTTGTCGACGCCCATGAGGATCACCAGCGTGCCGGTCAGCTTGGCGAGCGACGGCCAGTCGACCAGGGAGCGCTCGTCATCAGGGGCCACATGGCCGCTGACCACGGTGAACTCGTGGGCGACGCCCCGATGGGTGACGGGGATGCCGGCCGCGCCGGGGACGGAGACGGAGCTGGAGATGCCGGGGACGACGGTGCAGGCGATGCCCGCCTCGGCCAGCGCCTGGGCCTCCTCCATGCCGCGTCCGAAGACGAAGGGGTCGCCGCCCTTGAGCCGGACGACCGACTTGCCCTGCTTGGCGTGCTCGATCAGGGCGTTGTTGATGGCCTCCTGGGCCATGAAGCGGCCGTAGGGGATCTTCGCCGCGTCGATGACCTCGACGTGCGGCGGCAGTTCGGCGAGCAGGTCGCGGGGGCCGAGCCGGTCGGCGATGACGACATCGGCCTCGGCGAGCAGGCGCCGTCCGCGGACGGTGATCAGGTCCGGGTCGCCGGGGCCGCCGCCGACGAGGGCGACGCCGGGGGTGCGGGTGCGGTGGTGCGGGGCGACGAGGGTGCCGTCGCGCAGGCCCTCCACGACCGCGTCGCGGATGGCGGCGGTGTGGCGGGGGTCCCGGCCGCGTGCCTCGGTGGTGAGGACGGCGACCGTCACGCCCTCGCTGGTGCCGGTGGCCGGGGTCCAGGCGGTGGCCGCGTCGGCGTCGTCGGAGCGGACGCACCACACGCGGTGCCGTTCGGCCTCGGCGGAGGCGGCGGTGTTGGCGGCGGTGTCGCCCGTGGCGATCAGGGCGTACCAGGCCTCCGCGAGGTCCCCTTCGGCGTACGGGCGCTTCTCCCAGGTGATCTCGCCCGCGTCCGCCATCGCCTCGACCGAGGGGGTCGCCTCGGGGGAGACGAGCCGGATGTCCGCGCCCGCGGCGATGAGGGCCGGGAGGCGGCGCTGGGCGACCTGTCCGCCGCCGAGGACGACCACACGGCGGCCGGAGAGGCGGAGGCCTACGGGGTAGGCGGGGTGTTCGGCCATGAGGGGACGGCTCCTCTTGCGGCGGTGGCGCTGACGTGCGGATTTTATGGCGGGGCGGGCCCTGGGGCCCAGGCGGTCCGGTGGATGGACGGCTGGTCCGGCGGCTGGACGCGGCCGCCGGGCGGGGCTGCGGGGTTGCGGAGCACGGCAGCCCGGCGGGGGCCCGGCACCGTGGTCCCGGGCCCCGCGTCGTGCTTCGTGCTTCGTGCTTCGTGCTTCGTGCTTCGTACGTCGAGCAGCCGCTACTTCTCGGTGACGCCCGCCGAGTCGAAGGTCGCCACCTCGTGCATGGCCCGTGCCGTGCTCTGCACCATCGGCAGGGCGAGCAGCGCGCCGGTGCCCTCGCCGAGGCGGAGGTCGAGGTCGACCAGGGGGCGCAGGCCCAGCTTGTTGAGCGCGGCGACATGGCCGGGCTCGGCGCTGCGGTGACCGGCGATGCAGGCGGCGAGGACCTCGGGGGCGATCGCGCGGGCGACCAGTGCGGCGGCGCCGGCGCTGACGCCGTCCAGGATCACCGGGGTGCGCAGCGAGGCGCCGCCGAGCAGCAGGCCGACCATGGCCGCGTGCTCGAAGCCGCCGATCGCCGCGAGCACGCCGATGGGGTCGGCCGGGTCCGGCTGGTGGAGTTCCAGCGCGCGGCGCACGACCTCCGTCTTGCGGGCCAGCGTCTCGTCGTTGATGCCGGTGCCGCGGCCGGTGACCTCGGCGGGGTCGGCGCCCGTGAACACCGAGATCAGGGCGGCGGACGCGGTGGTGTTCGCGATGCCCATCTCGCCGGTGAGCAGCGCCTTGTTGCCGGCCGCCACCAGGTCGCGGGCCGTCTCGATGCCGACCTCGATGGCCTGCGCGGCCTCCTCGCGGGTCATCGCGGGGCCGGTGGTCATGTCGGAGGTGCCCGCGCGGACCTTGCGGGGCAGCAGACCCGGTGTGGCCGGCAGGTCGGCGGCGACACCGACGTCCACGACGCAGACCTCGGCGCCGACCTGGGCCGCGAAGGCGTTGCACACCGCTCCCCCGCCCAGGAAGTTGGCCACCATCTGGGCGGTGACCTCCTGCGGCCACGGCGTGACGCCCTGGGCGTGCACCCCGTGGTCACCGGCGAAGACGGCGACGGCCGCGGGCTCCGGGATGGGCGGCGGGCACTGGCGGGACAGCCCGGACAGCTGCGCGGAGATGATCTCCAGCATGCCGAGCGCGCCGGCCGGCTTGGTCATCCGCTTCTGCCGCTCCCAGGCCTCGCCGAGCGCCTTGGCGTCCAGCGGGCGGATCTGCGCGACGGTCTCCGCGAGCAGGTCGTGCGGGGCCTCGCCGGGCAGGGCGCGACGGCCGTACGTCTCCTCGTGGACGACCCAGGACAGCGGGCGGCGCTTGGACCAGCCGGCCTGCATCAGCTCGGGCTCGTCCGGGAACTCGTCGACGTACCCGACGCACAGGTAGGCGACGACCTCCAGGTGTTCGGGCAGGCCGAGGGCGCGGACCATCTCGCGCTCGTCGAAGAAGCTGACCCAGCCGACGCCGAGGCCCTCGGCGCGGGCGGCGAGCCAGAGGTTCTCGACGGCGAGCGCGGAGGAGTACGGCGCCATCTGCGGCTGGGTGTGCCGGCCGAGGGTGTGCCGGCCGCCGCGGGTGGGGTCGGCGGTGACGACGATGTTGACCGGGGTGTCGAGGATGGCCTCGATCTTCAGTTCCTTGAACTGCTTGGCCCGGCCCTTGGGCAGCGACTTCGCGTAGGCCTCGCGCTGACGCGTGGCCAGTTCGTGCATCGCGCGCCGGGTGTCGGCGGAGCGGATGACGACGAAGTCCCAGGGCTGCGAGTGGCCGACGGAGGGCGCGGTGTGGGCGGCCTCGAGGACGCGGAGCAGCACCTCGTGCGGGATGGGGTCGGAGCGGAAGCCGTTGCGGATGTCCCGGCGTTCCCGCATGACCTTGAGGACGGCCTCGCGTTCGGCGTCGTCGTAGGCGGGCGCGGCCGGGCCGGCGGGCTGTCGTACGTCTGCCTCTGTGGCCGTGCTCACGTGCGGGTCTTCCTGGTCATCCTGTCCGGCGTCCCGGGTGTCCAGGTCGTCGGCGTTCTGTACGAGTCCGGCGTCGGCCTCGCGCGGGGCGGGGACGTCGGCGACGGCGTCCCGGGCCGGCGCGTCCAGCGCCTCCGCGGGGAGGACGAGGGGCTCGGGCGGGGTCGGGGCGAGGTGCGGGGTGGTGGGCACCTGGCCGCCGTCCACCGGCACGAACCGGCCCACCGGCTGGTCCGGCACGGACTGGGGGCCCTGGGCCGGCTGCGGGACCTCCGGGTGGGGCTGCGCGGGATGGTCCTGCACGGCGGCGGCCTCCTCGGCCTTCTCGGCGACGGCCGTCACGGGGGCGGCCGTCGGGTCCGCCGGTGCCACCGGGGACGGTTCGGGCACGGCGGGCGCCTGGACGTTCTCGGGGGCGGGCTCGCCGGCGGGCCCGGACTGCGGCGCGGGGGACGGCTCGGCGTCCGCGGTCGGGGCGACGTGCTCGGCGACTGCCTCGGCGGGGGCGGCCGGCTCGGCGGGGCTGGCGGGTTCGGCCGGCGGGGCCTGCTCGGGCACCTCGGCGAGCGGGGCCGGCTCCACGGACGGAGTCTGCTCCACGGCCCGGGGCGCGGGGGCTTCCGTCGGCTCGGTGACGGTCCCGGGCTCCTCGGCCACGGGCGGTTCGGCGACGCCCGGGGCGGGCGCGGGCGTCTCGACCACCGGCGTGGGCTCGGGCGCGGGCACCTCGGAGGCCGGTGCGTCGGCATCCGGCGCGGGCTCGGCGGGAGCAGGCTCGGTGATGCCGGGCTGAGCCTCGCCGGTCTCCCGCGCGGACACCGCCTCGGCGGTCTCGCCGGCCACCGGACCCGGCGCGGCCTCGGCCACCGGCTCGGCCACGGCCTCGGCGACCGGCACGGACTCGGCGACGACCGGCTCGGGCGCCGGCGCGGACTCGGGCAGAGCGGCCTCAGGGACAGGTGCCGACGGGGGCGCCTGCGCCTCTACGACGGCCGCGGGCTCAGCGGCCGGCGCGGAATCGGACGCGGGCGCCTCGACGGCAGGCGCGGCAGGCTCGTGCGCGGCGGCCTCTGCGGACACATCGCCGGCCCCGGGGACACCATCGTTCTCCGCAGCACCCTCAGCCTCGGCAGCGCCCTCGGTCTCGGAGGCCCCAACCGCCCCGGTCTCGTCCGGCGCCGGGACGCCGCCGGTCGCCGCCACGGCCTCCGTCGCCACACGGGCGACGAGCGCCTGGGCCGCGCCCACCGGCTCGGGACGCTGATCCGGTACCGGAACAACCGTTTCCGCAGCCGGCGCCCCGGCGCCCGACGGGGCCGTCTGGGCACCCCAGGGCGCCGCCGGCTGCGGCGGCATCGCCGCGGCCTGCGGGACGTCGAGGTACTCGGGGCCGACGGTCGGCGGGCCGGCGTGCCGCACCGGCACGGCGGCGGGGCCCCGGTCGGCGAGTGAGCGCACGGGACTGGCGGAGGTGTCGGGGATCGGCGGGCCGAGGTGCAGGGGCCGGCGCGGCGGGACCGGGGCGGCCACGGGCTCCGCGGGCGGTTCCGGCAGGCGGACGCCGCCGAGGTCGACCGAACCGCTGTCGCGGCCGGACAGTTCGTGCGGGCCCGGCTGGTGCACGGTCTCGACGACCGGCTCCGGCGCGGGCGGTGCGACCTCGTTGCCCCAGGCGCTCTGGGCGCCGGGCAGCAGCAGGAGATCCTCGTCCTCGGCGGTGGTCTCGGAGAGGTAGGTGTACGCGCCGGGTGCGGGGACGCCCGGCTGCTCCACCATGCCTGCGTTCTCCGGCAGCCCCTCGCCCGGGATCTGGCCGGTGTCGGTCATGCGTAACCCCTCGCCCATCGGTTAGTGCTTCTACGACCAGCTCACCCGGGACGGCGCACCGACCGCCCCGTAGTGAAGAACGAGCGTGCGTGCCCAGCGGCACGAACGACTCGCCGGAAAAGACGACAAAGCCATTGAGTGGCATTGTCGCGGTCGTTCCCCCGTCACGACAGCTTGATCCGCGACGGCCCGCTGTGGACTGCGCCACGTTGCGCGTCCTCCGGTTCTGCCGTACCACACACCACCCAAAACTGGCGGGTTTTCAGGACATTGGACGACGAAGCGTCCGGTGTCCCGGCGCGGTACAACAATCCGCCAGCCTACCCCGCGCGGTACGACGATCCGATCACGGGGCGCGGTCGGGGAGGCCGGCCCGCCGCCCGGCCGCCACCCCTCAACGATGAGCTTCGCGCCGAGTGATTTCCCCGGTGAGCAGGAACGCAACGCTCCGCTCCGTCTCCGTCCAGGCGCGGGTGTCGAGTCCGACGGACTGGAGCAGGGCGCACTCGACGCGGTAACCGTGCTCCGAGAGGTCCCTGCCCACGAGTTCGGCCGCGTCGCGGGTGGCGGCGTGGGCGACGATGCGCTGCGGCCGGCGGTCGGCGACCGCGGAGACGACGGCCGCTCCCCCGCCGCCGACACGGACGACGTCCGGTTCGGGCAGGTTCTCCAGGACGTGCGGGGCGGTGCCGTGCACGGTCTGGACCTGGACGCCGAAGTGCCGTGCGGTGGCCTCGGTGCGGGCGCAGGCGTCCCGGTCCCGGTCGACGGCGATGACGGCGGCGCCGCCGCGCGCTGCCTCGGTGGCGAAGGCTCCGCTGCCGCAGCCGATGTCCCAGACGAGGTCGCCGAGGCGCGGTCCGAGCCGGGCGAGCTGGGCCGTACGCAGCAGTTCGGTCTCGCCCTCGCCGAGTTCGCCGCCGTAGGCGTCGGCGGGCAGCGACCAGCCACGCGGTCCGCCGGCGGGATCGCGGCCGGCGATCCAGCCGCCCCCGTCGGGCGCGGTGCCGGGGCCGGTGACGCCGCCGACGACGATGACCACGTTCGGGTCGCGCCAGGTGTGGTCGGCGGCCTTGTCGGAGGTGACGACGGTGACCTGCTCGCGGGAGGTGCCGAGTTCCTCGCAGATGACGAAGGTGCGGTGGATGCCCTCCATCAGGAGACCGAGTTCGGCGGGGCCGGCGCCCGGGGAGGTGAGGACCGCGACCTTGGTGTGGGCCCGGCACACGTTCACCGCGCGTCGCAGCGTACGGGGGTGGGCGACGACCACCTGGGCGTCGTCCCAGGGCATGCCCGCCCGGGCGAAGGCGGCGGCCACGGAGGAGACGGCCGGATCGACCTCGACCTCCAGGCCGAACTCGGGGGCGCGCAGGGTGCGTACGACGCCGAAGAAGCCGGGGTCGCCGTCGGCGAGGACGACGGCCGTTCCCCGGTGGGCGGCGATGCGGCGGGCGGCGAGGGCGACGCTGCCGAGCCGGATGCGTTCGGCGGCGGGCGGCACCTCGGGGAGGGCGAGGTGGTGTGCGGCGCCGGCCACCAGCGTGGCGGCGCCCAGGGCTGCGCGTGCCGCGGCGGTCAGCGGCGAACCGTCCCAGCCGATCACCGTGACCCGGTCGGCCATCGTCGTCAGTCTCCAGGGGTCTTCGCAGGTCGTGGGCGCGGATTTCCGCTCGGGGCGGGCTCCGTGAGCGTACCTGGTGCGGCCTGGGGCGTGGTCGTGACGCCGCCGGTTCCCCAGGTCAGTTCCAGTCGGTGAAGGCGGTGAAACCGTCGCTGTCGGCCAGTTGCTCGGCCGCGCCCTCGATGTCCTCGGGCAGCAGGCTCCACACGATGAAGTCGGTGCGGACGTCGGTCCAGGTGCCGTCCTCGGTGCGCATACGCGCTATGCAGGCGTTGCGCAGGACCCCTTCGCTGATGCAGCCGATCTTCTGTGCGACCTGCTGGGAGGCGGTGTTGTCGGCGGCGGTGCGCAGCTCGATGCGCTCGAGCTTCTGGTCGCCGAAGAGCCACTGGGCGGTGGCGAGCGCCGCCTCGGAGGCGTAGCCCTCGCCGCGGGCCCAGGGGGCGATGATGTACGACAGCTCGGTGGAGCGTACGTGCCAGTTGGTCTTGGTCAGCTGGACGATGCCGACCAGCCGCTGGGTGAGGAACTCGGTGACGGCGAGGTCGAGTCCGCGGCCGGCGGTGCGTTCGGCGGGGGCGTACTCGGTGATCCAGGTGCGGGCGCCGTCCTCGGTGAAGGGCTGCGGGACGTGGGTCCACGCGGCGACCTGCTCGTCGTTCATCATCGCCGCGAGGGCGGGGACGTCGTCCTCGTCGAGGGGGCGCAGCACCAACCGCTCCGTGCTGATGGAGATGCTGGGGAAGGTGCTCGTCATGCGCCGCTCCGTAACCTGTGTGACCGTCAGGGCCTGCTGAACTGCCCAGCATGCAGTATGAAAGCACTCGGCCGCACCACGGGGTCCACTCCTTCGCGAGCGGACCCCGTGGTGCGGCCGGAGGCCGGGTGAGCGGTGGGCGGTCAGAAGGAGGGGAGCACGGCGCCGGCGTACTTGTCCTCGATGAACTTCTTCACCTCGGGCGAGGTGAGGAGCTTCGCGAGCTTCTTGACACGCGGGTCGTTCTCCTGGCCCTCCTTGACGGCGAGCAGGTTGTTGTTCGGGTTGTTCTTGGCGGTCTCCAGGACGAGGGCGTCCTTCGCGGGCTTCAAGTCGGCGCCGATGGCGTAGTTGCCGTTGACCACGGCCGCGTCCACGTCGTCCAGGGCGCGGGGGGTCTGGGCCGCCTCCAGCTCCTTGAACTCGAGGTTCTTCGGGTTGTCGGTGATGTCCGCCGGGGTCGCCGAGGTGCCGACGCCGTCCTTCAGCGTGATGATCTTGTTGGCCGCGAGCAGCTGGAGGGCGCGGCCCTCGTTGACGGTGTCGTTGGGGACGGCGACGGTCGCACCGCTCTTCAGGTCGTCGGCCTTCTTGACCTTGTGGGAGTAGAGGCCGAGGGGCTCCAGGTGCACGTCGACGACAGGCACGATGTGGGTGCCGCGCTTCTGGTTGAAGTCGTCGAGGTACGGCTTGGTCTGGAAGAAGTTGGCGCCGACCGAGCCGTCCTCCGTGGAGGTGTTCGGCGTGACGTAGTCGGAGACCTCCTTGACCTCGAGGTCGAGGCCCGCCTTCTCCGCCAGGTTGTCCTTGACGAAGTTGAGGATCTCGGCGTGCGGGGTCGGGCTGGCGGCGACGACGAGCGGGCCGGAGGTGTCGGTGGCGGCGTCCTTGTCCGAGCCGCAGGCGGAGAGCCCGAGGGTGAGGGCTCCGGCGGCGAGGACGGCGGTGGTGATCTTGGCGGTGTTACGCACGAAAAGTGCCTTTCCTGAGGTGGTGCGACCCCGTCTCGGGTACGTACGGGGAGTCATTGGGGGCGGGGCGGGGTGCGTCAGGCGACCTTGCCGACGTCGGCCGACGCGGGCTCCTTGGCCTTGAGCAGCCGGAGCCGGGGTGCGGCGCCTCCGCGTCCGCCGCGGCGGTGCAGGGTGCGGGCCGCGTAGTCGCCGGCGAACTGGATGAGCGAGATGGCGACGGCTAGGAGCGCCACGGTGATCCACATGAAGGCGGGCTCGAAGCGCTGGTAGCCGTAGCGGACGGCGAGGTCGCCGAGGCCGCCGCCGCCGACGGTGCCGGCCATGGCCGAGTAGCCGATGAGGGCGATGATCGTGGTCGTGGTGCCGGCGATCAGCGACGGGAGCGCCTCGGGGACCAGGACCTTGCGGACGATGGTCCAGGTGTTGCCGCCCATGGACTGGACGGCCTCGACCAGCCCTCCGTCGACCTCGCGGACGGACGTCTCGACGAGCCGTGCGAAGAAGGGGATGCCGCCGATGGCGAGCGGCACGATCGCGGCCTCGCTGCCGATGGTGGTGCCGGTGACCCAGCGGGTGAAGCTCATCAGCGCGACCATGAGGATGATGAACGGCATCGAGCGGCCGATGTTCACGATCTGACCGATGACCTTGTTCACCACGACGTTCTGGAGCAGGCCGCCCTTGTCGGTGAGGACGAGCAGGACACCGAGCGGGAGTCCCGCGACGACGGCGACCAGGGTGGACCAGCCGACCATGATCAGGGTCTCCCAGGAGGCCTGCTCCAGCAGGGGCTGCATCTCGGACCAGGTCACTTGGCACCTTCCTTCACCAGCACGGACGGTTCCTGGTTCACCACGTCGATCTGCAGGCCCTGTTCGCGCAGGAAGCCGACGGGCACGACGTTGTCCTCGTAGCGGCCCGGGAGTTCGATGCGCATCCGGCCGATCTGGAGGCCGCCCACGGTGTCGATGGCGGCGCCGAGGATCGATATGTCGATGTTGTAGGTGCGGGACAGCTGGGAGATGACGGGCTGCGTGGCGGCCTCTCCGTGGAAGGTGACGTCGAGGACGGTGCGGTCCTCCGCCGACGCCTCACCGCCGACCGGGAAGAGGGCGGAGGCCAGCTCGGACCCCGGGGTGGCCAGCAGCTCACCGACGGTGCCGGACTCCACGATGCGGCCCCGGTCCATGAGGGCGGCCGAGTCGCAGACGCTCTTGACGACGTCCATCTCGTGGGTGATGAGCAGGACGGTCAGGCCCAGCTCGCGGTTGAGGTCGCGCAGCAGCTGGAGGATGGAGCGGGTGGTCTCCGGGTCGAGGGCGCTGGTGGCCTCGTCGGACAACAGCACCTTGGGGTCGCCGGCCAGGGCGCGGGCGATGCCGACGCGCTGCTTCTGGCCGCCGGAGAGCTGGGCCGGGTAGGACCTGGCCTTGTCGGCGAGACCGACCAGGTCGAGCAGTTCCAGCGCCTTGCGGGAACGTTCCTTCCCTGACCTGCCGAGGATCTCCAGCGGCAGCTCGACGTTGTCCTGCACGGTCCGCGTGGACAGCAGGTTGAAGTGCTGGAAGACCATGCCGATCCGGCTGCGCGCCTGCCGCAGCTCCCGGCCGGCGCGGGGGCCGCGGCCGGCCAGCGCGGTGAGGTCCTGGCCGGCGACGGTGACCGTGCCGGAGGTGGGGCGCTCCAGGAGGTTGACGCAGCGGATGAGCGAGGACTTGCCGGCGCCGGACTGGCCGATGACGCCGAACACCTCGCCCTCGCGGACGTGCAGGTCGACGCCGTCCAGGGCGGTGACCTCGCGGCCGCGTGAGCGGTAGACCTTGGTGAGGCCCGATGTGGTGATCACGTGGGTTTCCGTCACTGTCGAGTGCGCGGCGCGGGTGTGGGCGCCGGGCACGGGGGCGTTGTTCTTCGGGGTTCTCGGGGGACCTTCGGAACGCGGCACGGTTCTCGCGGTGGCGATGACCGCCGGCGGCGGATTCGGGGAGAACGTGCGCGGGGCGTGGCTCGGTCGCCTGCGCGGGGCACGGCGGCGGACACGAACCGGCTCTCGCTTCGGGGCGCGAGGCTCAGGTGGTGCAGGGGCCCTCTAGAAGGCGCACATTCGGCACATACAACGAGCACCGGGCGTCGTCGTCGCCTCGGTCGCAGGGGTGCGGTCGCTCGTGGTGCTCATGCCGATCAGTAAAGCAGACCAGCGCTTCCGAGCGGACGCCGTTGTCCGGATGCTGGACATCGGTGGACGGTGAGCGGACGCCGCGGACGCGGCGCGGTGGCGGGCGCGGGCCCCGGTTCGGCCGTCGGTGACCAGTGCGGACGGCGCCGAGCGGCCGTCGCCGCCGGGCCGGCGTGGAGCCCGGCGGCGCGGTGGGGTGTGGCCAACGCCACGGCGGCCCCGTCGGCCGCCGTCCCCGGGCCCCGCGCGCGGGCGTCACGGGCGGGGCCGGGCGCGGCGGGCCTCGGGAGGCGTAATAGGGTCGCTGCCATGCTTGACGTCCTGACGCTGGTGACCGGGGTCGCCGCGCTGCTGCTCGCCGCCTGGTGCGGCTGGGCGGCCTACCGTGACCAGCCGACGAAGGACTGGCACTTCATCGGCATGGCCGTGGTCTCGTTGCTGGCGCTGATCCAGTTGGTCGTCGGGATCGTGCAGCTGGCCCGGGGCGAGAAGCCGGAGCAGGGCACGACGATCTTCGTGGCGTATCTGCTGGGCGCCTTCGCCTGCGTGCCGGCGGCGGGGTTCATGTCGCTGGCCGAGCGGACCCGCTGGGGCTCGGTGACGGTCGCGGCCGGCGGTGTGGTCCTGGCCGTTCTGCAGGTGCGGCTGTATGACATCTGGGGAGGCTGAGATGGCGGCGACCGAAGAGGAGCCGGCCCGCACGCGGCTGATCGGCGGGCCCGGGATCCTGCTGGTGTGGCTGTACGGGGTGATGGTCGTCGGCGCCGTGTCGCGGTCCGCGTACCAGATCGCCACCGACTTCGACCGGGCCCCGGTCGCCTACACGCTGTCGGCCGTCGCCGGCGTCGTCTACGGCTTCATCACGTACACCCTGGTCCGCGGTGGGGAGACCGCCCGCAGGGCGGCGCAGGTGTGCTGCGCCGCCGAGCTGGTGGGTGTGCTGGCCGTGGGCACGTGGACGCTGGCGGAGCCGTCGGCCTTCCCCGACGCGACGGTGTGGTCGGACTTCGGGATGGGCTACGTCTTCATCCCGGTGCTCCTGCCGCTGTCCGCGCTGTACTGGCTGCGGAAGGGCTTCCGCCGCGGGGACGCCGCCTGAGGGTGCCGGGCGGCGCCGGCCCGCCGGCGGTTCACGCCGTCGTCGCGTAGACCTCCGCCGGCTTCTCCAGGATGATCATCAGGACGCCGTCCGCGCCCTCGGCCGTCCCCACCGTCTCGTAGCCGACCCGCCGGTACAGGCGCAGGTTGCTCTCGCTGCGGTGCCCGGTGTGCAGCCGGAAGCGCTTGGCGCCGCGCTCCCCGGCGAGGGCGGACTCCGCGGCGCGCAGCAGGCGGGCGCCGATGCCGTGGCCCTGGAGGCGCGGGTGGACGCAGAGCTTGCCGATGGACGCCGCGCCGTCCTCGGTCACCCGGCCGCGGACCGAGCCGACGATCTCGTCGCCGAGCCGCGCCACGAAGACGCAGTCGCCGACGACCTCTTGACGCACGGAGTCCAGGGTCTGGACGAGGGGGTCGATGCGGTAGTTGCCGTACAGCGCCGCCTCGCTCTGGAAGCAGAGGTACTGCAGCCGGAAGATCTGCTCGGCATCCTGCTCGGTCGCCGCCGAGATGGTCACGCTCATGCCCATGTGCGCATGCCTCCCGCTCACCTGATCACCTGTGGTCCCCCACTCCTATCCCCGTCCTCAGCGGGCCGCAACCTCCGGCGTCAGCAATCGCCGAAGACATCCCAGACATCTGGAGCGTTCCGGGCCAAGACTGCCCTGTGAGATACCCAACTCCCCCGCGATCTCCCGGTATGTGAGGTCCCTCGGGGACAGCAGGGCCTCCATCAGACGGGGACAGCGGCCGGGCAGCCGGCGCACCGCGTCGCGCACCGCGCGGTGGCGGGCCGAGGCGAGGGCGAGCTGCTCGGGCCGGCGTTCGGCTGCGTCGGCCGGTTCGGTCTCGTAGGGCCGCTCGGCACGGGTGGTGCGGCGGGTGCGGCGGGCCTCGCTGCGGACGGCGCTGCGCAGCCAGCGGTGGGGGTCTCGGGGCGGGCCGTCGGCCTCCAGGCGTTCCAGGAGGCGCAGCCACACCGCCTGTTCCAGGTCCGCGGGCTCGGCGCCGGTGGCATATGCCTCGGCCGAGGCCTCGGCGGTGAGGAGGGGGCGCAGGGAAGTGACCAGGTCGTGCGTCATATGCGGTGCGACGCGGCCGCCCGGGCGGTGGTTGCCCCGGACGGCCGGACGTCACCCCTATCGGGGGGTGGCGCTCAGCGGTTGACGAAGTCCTCACGGGCCAGCACGCCGGTGTCCGGGTTGTCGGTGAAGACGCCGTCGATGCCGGTGGCGAAGTACGCCCGGAAGGCGCCGAAGACGTCGCCGTAGGCGTCGGGGTCCGAGCCCTTGCGGAAGTCCGCGGGCAGGAAGGGGTTCTCGTTGCGCATGGTGTACGGGTGCAGGATCAGCCCCGCCCGGTGGGCGTCGCGCACCAGTGTGGTGGGCTCGGTGAGCTTGCCGGCCGCGTCCTTCGGGATGATCAGGTCCAGGGTGGGGCCGATGCCCTCGGCGTAGGAGGCGATCTCCTCGAGGCCTGCGGGCGTGATGAGGTCGGCGGTGGTGCGCGGGTCGCCGGTCTCGACGAAGTCCCAGGGGCGGCTGTTCGCGCCGGACAGCAGGACGGCGAGGGGGTTGCCGACGAGCTTGTTCATCCGCTGGATGCTGGTGGGCTCGAAGGACTGGATGATGACGGGCGAGTTCTTCCTGTCCTTGCCGTGCCTGCGCAGCAGCCGGGCGAGGCGCTCCTCCGTGCCCAGGCCCAGCTTGCGGAAGTAGGTGGGGTGTTTGAGCTCGGGGTAGATCCAGACCTGCTTGCCGCGCCTGCGGGTCTGCTCGTCCTGCCAGCGGAGCACCTCTTCGAAGGTGGGGATCTCCCAGCGGCCGTCGTAGAGGGTGTTGTGCGGGCGGTTGGCCGGGATGCGCTCGGTGGCGCGGAGCGTCTTGAGCTCGGCGAGCGTGAAGTCCTCGGTGAACCAGCCGGTGGTGGGGACGCCGTCGAGCAGCTTGGTGCGCCTGCGGCCGGCGAACTCGGGATGGTCGGCGACGTCCGTGGTGCCGCCGATCTCCGGTTCGTGGCGGCAGACGAGGTGTCCGTCCTTGGTGGGGACCAGGTCGCCGGCCTCGACGATGTCGGCGCCGAGGTCCAGGGCGAGTTCGTAGGAGCCGAGGGTGTGCTCGGGGCGGTAGCCGCTGGCGCCGCGGTGGCCGATGACCGTCGGCACCGGCAGGTCCTTCAGCCCGCCGTGTCCGCCCCGTCCGCCGCCGTGCCGGGCGTCGGCGGCTCTCGCCGTGCCGGACAGGCCGAGGACGGCTCCGCCGCCCAGCACGGCCGCGCCGAGCAGTGCCCGCCGCCCGGTGCCGCCCGCCCGCTCGTCCGGCTCCTGCGTTCCCTGCGTTCCCTGCGTGCCCTGCGTTCCCATGGGGACCTCCCGCCG
The DNA here is from genome assembly GCF_040636935.1 of Streptomyces sp. NPDC032940. Lineage (NCBI taxonomy): Bacteria > Bacillati > Actinomycetota > Actinomycetes > Kitasatosporales > Streptomycetaceae > Streptomyces > Streptomyces sp. NPDC032940. Next base: position 180,131 of record NZ_JBEZVJ010000008.1, read on the forward strand.
TCGACCGTCACTGCGGGGCGATCGTAGGGGCGCCTACATGACGCGCGGGAGACCGCCTGCGGAACACGCGGGTGACCCGGGATGTCGGGCGGGCGTGGAGGGGCAGGTGGGACGGGATGTCTGACGTGTCGTCGGCTTGGGGGTGCCGGCCCGGGGTACGCGGTCGGTGGCCGCGGCCGTGTGCGGCGGCGCCGGAGGTCCGGCTCCGACGGCGCGCCTCACCCGGTCCGCGCGTCGGGCGTGCTTGGATCCCGGCGGTGCGGGCACGCGAGCGCGCGGTCCGGTGCCGCTCCCCGCCGACGCGAGTTGCCTCACACCCGCCGTACGCGTCACGGCCGCGCAACACACCGGCACCGCAGGTGAACACGCGTCAACACCAGGTAAGACCTCGGTGACCCGACGTGCGCGACCCCCTGGGCCGCGAGTAATGTCCTCACCTGCACAGACTCATACCGCATCCCCGACACCGGAGGACCCGTTGTCCCGCTTCGTGTTCATCAAGGCAGTGCTCGGCCCGATCATGCGCCTGATGTTCCGCACACGGGTGGAGGGTGTGGAGAACATCCCGGGCGACGGTCCGGTGATCCTGGCCGGCAACCACCTCACCTTCATCGACTCGGTGATCATGCCCCTGGCCTGCGACCGGCAGGTCTTCTTCATCGGCAAGGACGAGTACGTCACCGGCAAGGGCCTCAAGGGCCGGCTGATGGCCTGGTTCTTCACCGGCGTCGGCATGATCCCCGTCGACCGCGACGGGGGCCGGGGCGGGGTCGCGGCGCTGATGACGGGGCGCCGGGTGCTGGAGGAGGGCAGGGTCTTCGGCATCTACCCGGAGGGCACCCGCTCCCCCGACGGCCGCCTCTACCGCGGCCGCACCGGCATCGCCCGGCTGACGCTGATGACGGGCGCCCCGGTCGTCCCGTTCGCCGTCATCGGCACCGACAAGCTCCAGCCGGGCGGCGCGGGCCTGCCGCGGCCGGGCAAGGTCACGGTCCGCTTCGGCGAGGCGATGGAGTTCTCCCGCTACGAGGGCATGGACCGCGACCGCTACGTCCTGCGGGCCGTGACCGACTCCGTGATGACCGAGGTCATGCGGCTGTCCGGTCAGGAGTACGTCGACATGTACGCCAGCAAGGCGAAGGCGGCGTAACGCCGCGCGCCACCGCACACGGCGAGGGCGGGTCACCGGTCCGGTGGCCCGCCCTTCGCGTGTCCGTACGCCTCCGGTAGGGCTACGGGTGCTCGGCCCCGTCCTCCAGGCGCTGGCCGCGCAGCAGGAACCAGGCGGCGCCCGCGGCCGCCAGCAGCACCACCGCGCCGACGCCCGAGGCGAGCGTCAGTCCGTCGACGAAGGACTGGCGGGCGGCGTCCAGCAGGGCTCCGGCCGTGTGCGCGGGCAGCTCGGAGGCGGCCTGCACGGCGCCGCCGAGCGACTCGTGGGCGGCGGCCGGGGTGCCCGCGGGGCCGGTGAAGTCCCGGTAGACGCCGGTCACGATCGAGCCGAGCAGGGCGATGCCGAGGGCGGCGCCGAGTTCGTACGCCGTCTCGGAGACCGCCGAGGCGGCGCCCGCCTGCTCCTTGGGCACGCTGGAGAGGATCACGTCGGCGGTGACGGTGAACGAGAACCCGGCGCCGGCGCCGACGACCAGCAGGGCCGCGCCGAGCAGCGGATAGCCGGTGTCCTGGCCGATGACGGTCAGCGCGGCGAGCGCGAGACCGACGGCGGCGAGCCCGCCGGAGACCACGGAGCGCACCGAGAAGCGCCGGGCCGCGCGGCCCGCGATCAGACCGGCCGCCACCGCGCCGACCGCGGCGGGCAGTTCGGCCATCCCCGCCTCGAACGGCGGCCTGCCCTGCACGAGTTGCAGATACTGCGACAGGAAGAACACCAGCCCGGACAGGCCGAGGATGGTCAGCAGGTCGGCCAGCACGGCACCGCTGAAGCCGCGGCTGCGGAACAGCCGCATGTCGAGCAGCGGGACCGGCATGGTCAGCTGGCGGCGGACGAAGCCGTACAGCGCGGCGGCGCCCAGGAGGCCCGCGGCGAGCGGGGTCCACCCGAAGCCGTGCGCGGCGGCCTCCTTGACGGCGTACACGACGCCGACCATGCCGGCCAGGGAGAGGAGGACGCTGGCCAGGTCCCACGGGCCCGGGTCCGGGTTGCGGGACTCGGGCAGCAGCTTGCTGCCGACGAGGACCAGGACGACCATCACGGGCAGGTTGATCAGGAAGACCGAGCCCCACCAGAAGTGCTCGAGCAGGAAGCCGCCGACGATCGGGCCGACCGCCGTGCCCGCGGAGGCGGTGGCGCCCCAGATGCCGACGGCGAGGCTGCGTTCGCGCGGGTCGTGGAAGAGGTTGCGGATCAGCGCGAGGGTGGCGGGCATCAGGGTGGCGCCCGCGACGCCGAGGAGGGCCCGGGCCACGATCATCAGCTCGGGCGTGGTGGCGTAGGCGTTGAGGACGGATATCAGGCCGAACGCCGTGGCGCCGGCGAGCAGGATCCGCTTGCGGCCGATGCGGTCGCCGAGGCTGCCCATGGAGACCAGCAGACCGGCGATGACGAACGAGTACACGTCGCCGATCCACAGCAGCTGGGTGCCGGAGGGTGCGAGGTCCTCGCTGATGTAGGGGGTCGCGAGACCGAGGACGGTCGCGTCGACGGCCACCAGCAGTACGGCCAGCACGAGGACGGACAGCGCGAGCCAGCGGCCGGGGCGCTTCACCGCCTCGGTGGGCTGCGCCGACTGCAGGGTGCGGGTCATGGTTCACTCTCTCCGAAGTGCGCCGCCGAGCAGCAGCTCGACGATCATGTGGGTGAAGTCGTTGCGGGCCACGCGGCCCTCGGTCACCGCCCAGGCGCCGGAGGCCAGCAGGCCGTACAGCGCCTCGGTGAGCCAGGCGGGGGTGAGGTCGATGCGGAACTCGCCGTTCTCCTGGCCCCGGCGGAACAGCTCGGTGAGCCGGGCGTCCATGCGGGCCCAGCCCTCGTTCTGCTGCTCGCCCTCGAAGAGCTGGTTCTCCGTGTAGAGGAAGGCGAGCAGGCCGGCGGCGGGTTCCATCTCCCGTACGAGCCGGCGCACCGCCTCCGCGGCGGGCCCGTCGTGCGGGCGGGCCGCGTCCAGGGCCGCCTCGCACTCGGCGATGCCGAGATCCTCCAGGGCGCGGACGAGGGCGTCGCGCCCGGCGAAGTGGCGGTGCAGGGTGGCCCGGCTGATCCCGGCGGCCCGCGCGACCTCGTCCATCGTCGCGGTGGCCCGGCGGGTCAGCAGGGCCGCGGCGCTGCGCAGTACCTGTTCTCGATCGACGGCCATGAGACAACAATAACCCATGTGAGACGTTCATGTCTCATTACGGGCAAGTGTGACTCACCACCGGTCACCCAAGGGCTCCCGGAGCGGTCACCCGGGCGGGGTCCGCTCAGTGCCAGGGCAGCCGGCCGCGCCGCTCCCAGTAGGCGCTCGGGTCCTCGGCGAGGGTGTCGAGGCGTGCCACCTGGTCGTCGTCGAGGTCGACGACGGCGGCGTGCAGATTCGAGCCGAGCTGGCCCACGGTGGCGGCGCCGGAGAGGACCACGCCCGCCCAGGGCTGCCGCAGGATCAGTGCGAGGGCGACGGCGTCGCAGCCGAGGTCCGTCTCCTCGGCCACGGTTCGCAGGGCGTCCGGCGCCTGCGGCCCGGCGAGGCGCCCGTTGGCCATGCCCTCCTTGACGATCACGGTGAGGCCCGCGTCGTGCGCCTCGGCCAGCGCGGGCCCGGCGGAGGTCTCCAGCGCGTTGTAGGTGGACTGGACGGTACGGAAGAGGGGCTCGCCGTCGACGGTCACGGCGAGCGCGGCGCGGATGGTGTCGGCCTGGGCGGGGCCGCTGGTGGAGAAGCCGACGGTGACGCCACGCGCGGCGTGCTCCGCGAGCCCGGCGTGGAGCTTCGCGTCGGTGAGGGCCGGGCTGTCGGGGGTCAGGGAGTGGATCTGGTAGAGGTCGAGCCGGTCGCCGAGGAGGGCGTCGCTCTCGGCGCGCTGGCGCTCGTAGGTGGCGAGGCCGTGGTCCTTGACCTCGTGCCGCTCGGCGTCGGTGGACCAGTCGGCCGTGTAGGTGTAGCCCCACTTGCTGCCGACCACGACGTCGTCGGCGTCGGGTCGCTCCCGCAGCCAGGAGGCGAGGAACTCCTCCGACCGGCCGTAGGAGCGGGCCGCGTCGATGTAGCGCACGCCCTGGGCGTAGGCGGCGTCGAGGAGTTCGTGGGTGCGTGCCCGCAGCGCCTCGACGCTGCGGTCCTCCCCCAGGTCCCGTTCTCTGCCGAGGTTGATGTAGCCGGGGCGGCCGACGGCGGCGAGACCCAGACCGATGTGGCAGGTGGGCGTCGTCGCGTGCGCGAGACGGGCGAAGGGCATCGCGGGCTCCGTTCGGTCGGCTCGTACTGCTGCCGACCAACGTATCCGCGATGCCCCTCGGGTACACCGGCCGTTACTTCTTGGCGTCCGCCCACGCGTGCTGGGCGGCCACGTCCGCCTTCACCTCGGCGAGCTGCACGGCGACGGCGCTGGGCGCCGTGCCGCCGCGTCCGCTGCGGGAGGCGAGGGCGCCCGGGACGTCGAGCACCGAGCGGACCTCGGGGGTCAGGTGAGCGGAGATCTTCGCGAACTGCTCGTCCGTCAGCTCGTCCAGCTCCTTGCCCTCGGCCTCGGCGGCCTTGACGCACTCGCCGGCCACCTCGTGCGCGACGCGGAACGGCACACCCTGCTTGACCAGCCACTCGGCGATGTCGGTGGCGAGCGAGAACCCGGCCGGGGCCAGCTCCTCCATGCGCTCGCGGTGCACGGTGAGGGTGGCCATCATGCCGGTGAAGGCCGGCAGCAGGACCTCGAGCTGGTCGATGGAGTCGAAGACCGGCTCCTTGTCCTCCTGGAGGTCGCGGTTGTACGCGAGCGGGAGGGCCTTGAGGGTGGCCATCAGGCCGGTCAGATTGCCGATGAGGCGGCCCGACTTGCCCCGGGCCAGCTCGGCGATGTCCGGGTTCTTCTTCTGCGGCATGATCGACGAGCCGGTGGAGAAGGCGTCGTGCAGGGTCACGAAGGAGAACTCCTTCGTGTTCCAGATGATGATCTCCTCGGCGATCCGGGAGACGTTGACGCCGATCATCGCGGTGATGAAGGCGAACTCGGCGACGAAGTCCCGGGAGGCCGTGCCGTCGATGGAGTTGCCGGCGCTGCCGTGCTCGAAGCCGAGGTCGCGGGCGACCGCCTCCGGGTCGAGGCCGAGGCTGCTGCCGGCCAGCGCGCCCGAGCCGTAGGGCGAGACGGCCGTCCGCTCGTCCCACTGGCGCAGCCGCTCCGCGTCCCGCGACAGTGCCTGGACGTGGGCGAGGACATGGTGGGCGAAGAGCACGGGCTGGGCGTGCTGGAGGTGGGTGCGGCCGGGCATCGCCACGTCCGGGTGGGCCTCGGCGAGGCCGATCAGGGCGTCCTGGAGGTCGGCGATCAGGCCGCCGACCGTGCGGGCGTGGTCGCGCAGGTACATCCGGAAGAGGGTGGCGACCTGGTCGTTGCGGGACCGGCCGGCGCGCAGCTTGCCGCCGAGGTCGGGGCCGAGGCGCTCCAGCAGACCGCGCTCCAGGGCCGTGTGGACGTCCTCGTCGGCGATGGTGCCCGTGAAGGAGCCGTCGGCGACGTCCGCCTCCAGCCGGTCGAGCCCGGCGATCATCCGGGTCAGCTCGTCCTCGGTGAGGAGGCCCGCCGCGTGCAGCACGCGCGCGTGGGCTCGCGAGCCGGCGATGTCGTAGGGGGCGAGCCGCCAGTCGAAGTGGACGGACGCGGACAGCTTCGCGAGGGCCTCGGCGGGACCGTCGGCGAAACGGCCGCCCCAGAGCCGTACGTCACCGTTGTTGCTGCTCACTCGTGTCGCTCCTCACCGTGCGATCGCTGGCATGCATGAGTATGCAGAACTCTGCATGATTCGTCAATCTCGCAGGTCCTCAGGGCGCACGGCGCCCCACGGCCCCATAATCGTTAGACATGGGAAAGACTTACGCACGCATCGACGGCCGTCTCCGCGCCTTCATCGAGGCGCAGCCCCTCTTCTTCACCGCCACCGCGCCCCTGACCGCCGACGGGACGGTCAACCTCTCCCCCAAGGGACTCACGGGCTCCTTCGCCGTGCTCGACGAACTCACCGTCGCCTACCTGGACTTCGCCGGATCCAACGCCGAGACCATCGCCCATCTGCGGGAGAACGGACGGATCACCCTCATGTGGTGCGCCTTCCAGGGGCCGCCGAACATCGTGCGGGTGCACGGGCGCGGGGAGCCGGTCTTCCGCGACGACCCGCGGTTCCCCCAGCTGCTGGCCCGTTTCCCCGACATCGACGCGAGCACGCACGGGCTGCGCGCCGTCATCGTCGTGACGGCCGAACTCGTCCGCGACACCTGCGGATTCGCCGTCCCCCTCATGGCGTACGAGAGCGACCGGGATCTGCACGCCAAGCGGTTCGCGCGGGAGGACGACGAGTCCCTCGACGCGTACTTCACCAGGAAGGAGCACATCGCGACGAGCCTGGACGGCCTTCCCGGGCTGCCGTTGCCGCTGCCCCCGTCTACGGTCTGAGCCATGCGCCACGGTGCCGTCACCGCCCTCATCGCCCTGTCCGCCCTCGTCCTGGGCGCCGCGCCCGCCTCCCGGCCCGCGCCCTCGCCGCTGCCCGCCCGGATGGCGGACACCGGTGGCGGCACCCAGCTGATCACCGCCGTCGCGCCCGGCACCGGCTCGACCACGGGCACCGTCACCTGGTGGGACCGCAGGGGCGGCCGCTGGGTGAAGGCCGGCTCGGCATCCGCCCGTTTCGGAGCGAGGGGGCTGGCGGACGGGGCGACGCGCACCCAGGGCACCAGCACCACCCCGACCGGCCTCTACGACCTGCCGTACGCCTTCGGCATCCGGGCCGCGCCGTCCGGGACGGCGTACCCCTACCGCCCGGTGCGCCAGGACTCCTGGTGGTGCCAGGACAACGCCTCCCGCGCCTACAACCGCTGGGCCGAGCCCCGCCCCGCCGACTGCCGCGCCACCGAGGCCGAGCACCTGGTCGCCTACCCGGCGCAGTACGCGTACGCGCTGGTCGTCGGCTTCAACTACCACCGTCCCGTGCGTGGGCGCGGGGCCGGCATCTTCCTGCACGTGAACGGGCGGGGGGCGACGGCCGGCTGCGTGTCGGTGCCCCAGGACGCGATGCGCCGCATCCTGCGGTGGGTGCGCCCGGGGGCCCGGCCGCACCTCGCGATCGGCACCTCGGGCGGGGCGACCGCGGTGACCCGCTACTGACAACCCGCGCGGGCTGAACATCCGGGCGCGGCGGTGCGTATCTGTGGGCCAAGGGTCAGAGCCCCACGGAGGAACCGTGACCACCACGCTCGCCGGCGGCCGTGCCGCCCGCCGCCAGACGATGCGGCGCATCCGCCCGCGCCGTTCCCCGGCCGTCCCCCTGCTGCTCGCCGTATGGGCGGGCGCGGCGGGCGTGTTGTGGCTGTGGTGGCGCAACACGCCCGCCATCTCCGACGACACCGGCAGGATCCTCAACGCGGGCCGGATCACCGGACTGCTCGCCGGGTACCTCATGGCGCTGGTGGTGCTCCAGATGGCCCGGGTGCCCGCGCTGGAGCGGCGGGTGGGCTCCGACCGGGTGGCCCGCTGGCACGCCATGACCGGCCGCTACACGCTCTGCCTGGTCCTCGCGCACATCGTCCTGATCATGTGGGGGTACGCGGAGCAGTCCGGGCGGGGCCTCGCCGGCATCGTCCGGCAGACCGTCGACTCGGTCACCGGAATGCCGGACATGGGCAAGGCGGCCGTCGGCGCCGTGCTGTTCCTGCTGATCGGGCTGCTCTCCATCGGCCCGGTGCGCCGCCGGATCCCGTACGACTTCTGGTACCACGTGCACCTGCTCACCTACGTGGCGGTGTTCCTGACCTTCTGGCACCAGCTCGCCACCGGCAACGACTTCGCCGTGGAGCCGGTCGCCGGGACCGTCTGGTACGCGCTGTACGGGACGGTGACCGCGCTCGTGCTCTGGTACCGCGTCCTGACCCCGCTGCGCCTGAACCTGCGGCACCGGCTGCGCGTCGAGGCCGTGATCGAGGAGACGCCCGGGATCGTGTCGGTGCTGATCGGCGGGCGCCGGCTGCACCGGATGGGCGCGGAGGCCGGGCAGTTCTTCCGCTGGCGGTTCCTGGCGCCGGGCATGCGGTTCAGCTCCCACCCGTACTCACTGTCGGCGGCGCCGCGTCCGGACTTGCTCCGGATCACCGTGAAGGCGATCGGCGACCACAGCGCCCGGCTGCGCGAGCTGACCCCGGGCACCCGGGTGTGGGCGGAGGGCCCGTACGGCGCCCTGACCGCCCAGCGCCGCAGCCGCGGCAAGGTGCTGCTGGTCGCCGGCGGGGTCGGGATCACACCCATGCGGGCGCTGTTCGAGACGCTGCCCGGCGCCTCCGGTGACATCACGCTGCTGTACCGGGCCAACAGCACCCAGGACCTCGCCCTGTGGGACGAGCTCTCCAGGATCGCCGAGGAGCGCGGCGCCCGGCTGATGTACGCGGTGAACAGCCCCGACGGGGAACGCCCGGACATCTCCGCGGAGACCCTGAGCCGCAAGATCCCGGACGTCGACCGCCACGACGTCTTCCTGTGCGGGCCGCCCGGCTTCGCCCAGTCCGTGTACGAGGCACTGCGCGGCGCGGGAGTCCCCGCCCGCCGTATCCACCACGAGTCGTTCGCGATGTGAGCGACGGACCTCAGGAGCTCAGCGGAGATGAGGAAGAACCACCCTGTCCGGCGCGCCGTGCTGGCCGGTGCCGCGACCGTGTCCGGGATCGTGCTGCTGCTGTCGCTGAAGCCGGCGTCCGACCCCGGTGCCGCCGCGGCGGCGGGCGGCGCCGCACCGCCCGTGGCCGCGCAGTCGCCGCAGGGCGGGCGGGGCGCGGGCACCGGCGCCGGTACGGTCACCGGCGACGTGGCCGACACCCAGTACGGCCCGGTGCAGGTCCGGGTCACCGTCAGCGGCGGCAGGATCACCGCTGCCGAGGCCGTCCGGGCGCCGGCGGGCGGGCAGAGCGACCGGGTCACCGCCGACGCCGTGCCCAAGCTCAACCAGGCGGCGATCGCGGCCGGCGACGCCGACATCGACGCGGTCTCCGGGGCGACGTACACCAGCGCCGGGTACAAGAAGTCGCTGCAGTCGGCGCTGGACCGGGCCGGTGGCTGACACCGGGGCCGGGCCCGCACAGGCTCCCGCCGCGGTGCGTCGGGTGGTGGAGACGATGGGGACCGTCTTCTCCCTCGACGTCCGCGGCGGGGATCCGTCCGTCGTGGAGACGCTGCTGGACGAGGCGGTCGCCGGGCTGCGCCGGGTGGACGAGGTGTTCAGCACCTACCGGGAGGACAGCCAGGTCTCGCGGCTGGCGCGCGGCGAGCTGTCCCTCGCACGGTGCGCGCCCGAGGTGGCCCGGGTGCTGGAGCTGGCGGCCGAGGCGGAGCGGGTGAGCGACGGCTGGTTCAGTCCGTCGTACCGGGGGCGGCTCGATCCGACCGGGATCGTCAAGGGCTGGGCGGTGGAGCGTGCCGCCCGGCTGGTCGCGGACGCCGGGGCGGGGGCGAGCGGCGTGAGCGTGAACGGGGGCGGGGACGTGCAGATGCTCGGGACGCCGGGGGCGGCGAGGCCGTGGCGGGTGGGGGTGGCGGATCCGCTGCGGCCGGGCGGGCTCGCGGCGGTCGTGTCCGCCGCCGGGGCGAGGGAGCTGGCGGTCGCGACGTCCGGTACGGCGGAGCGGGGGGCGCACATCGTCGATCCGCGCACGGGGAGGCCGGCGGTGACGGACCTGGTGGCGGTGACGGTGGTGGGGCCGCGGCTGACGTGGGCGGACTGCTGGGCGACGGCGGCGTTCGCGATGGGCTCGCGGGAGGGGCTGCGGTGGCTGGAGTCGCTGGAGGGGGTGGAGGGGCTGCTGATGACCGCGGAGGGTGAGGTGCGGTGCACCGGGGGGTTGGCGGGGTGGTTGGGGTGAGGTTCTCAGGGGCGTGAGGGCAACGCCGCCAGGGGCGCGGGGAACTGCGCGACCGGCCGCGGACGGCCCGCACCCTGCGTACAGCCGCAGCCCCCGTGGCGCTGAGATACCGGCGTGTCACTCCCCCGCGCCGGCTACGATGGCGAGCCCCGAGGGGGCGCGGGGAACTGCGCGATCAGCCCCCGCGACCCGCGGCATGCGACCGGCACAAGCCGCGCAGCGCTCAGTGGCCGTTCTGCGCCAACCTCAGCAAGTGGTCCGCCAGCGCCTGCCCGCCCGTGGGCTCGCGGCTGATCAGCAGCAGCGTGTCGTCGCCCGCGATCGTCCCCAGGATGTCGTGCAGCTCCGCCTGGTCGATCGCCGAGGCGAGGAACTGTGCCGCTCCCGGAGGGGTCCGCAGGACCACGAGGTTCGCCGACGCCTCCGCGGAGATCAGCAGCTCCGCGGAGAGCCGCCGCATCCGCTCCTCCTTCGCCGACTCACCCAGCGGCGCCCGAGGCGTCCGGAATCCGCCCTCGCTGGGCACCGCGTAGATGAGGTCGCCGTCGTTGTTGCGGATCTTCACCGCGTTCAGCTCGTCCAGGTCCCGCGAGAGTGTCGCCTGCGTGACGGTCAGCCCGTCGTCGGCGAGCAGCTTCGCCAGCTGGCTCTGCGAGCGCACCGCCTGCCGGTTGAGGATGTCCACGATCCGGCGGTGACGTGCGGTGCGGGTCTGCGGTACGGCAGGCCCGTTGGTCTGCTCGTGCTCCTGCGCCTGGCTCATCGTCGTCTCATTCTCCGGATCGTCCGTCCCCGTGGGCCTCGTGGGCCTGGTCAAGGATGCCGGGCAGCGCCCCGAGGAACGCCTCCACCACGTCGTCGCCGAGATTCAGCGCGGGCATGAGCCGTACGACATCGGGTGCCGGCGCGTTCACCAGGATCCCGGCCTCCTGAGCCGCCTGCTGCACCTGGGGTGCGAGCGGCTCGGTGAGCACGATACCCAGGAGCAGTCCGGCACCCCGGACGTGGGCGACCAGCGGATGACCCAGGCCCTCGATTCCGCCGCGCAGCGTCTCGCTCTGCCGCTTGACGTTGTCCAGCAGCCCCTCGCCCGCGATGGTGTCGAGGACGGCGAGGCCGGCGGCGCAGGCGACGGGGTTGCCGCCGAAGGTCGTGCCGTGCTGGCCGGGCTGGAGCAGGTCGGCGGCGCGTCCGAAGGCGACCGTCGCGCCCAGCGGGAGGCCGCCGCCGAGGCCCTTGGCGAGGGTGACGACGTCCGGCAGGACGCCCTCGTGGGCCTGGTACTCGAACCAGTGCCCGGTGCGGCCGATGCCGGTCTGCACCTCGTCCAGGACCAGCAGCGCGCCGGTGGCGGCGGTGATGGCGCGGGCGGCCTTCAGATAGCCCGGGGGCGGCACGACGACCCCGTTCTCGCCCTGGATCGGCTCGATGATCACCAGGGCGGTCTCCTGGGTGACCGCGGCGGCCAGCGCCTGCGCGTCGCCGTAGGGGACGTGGGTGACGTCGCCGGGCAGGGGCAGGAAGGGCTTCTGCTTGCCGGGTTGCCCGGTCAGCGCCAGGGCGCCCATGGTGCGGCCGTGGAAGCCGCCGTCGGTGGCGACCATGTGCGGCCGTCCGGTGAGCCGGCCGATCTTGAAGGCGCCCTCGTTGGCCTCGGCGCCGGAGTTGCAGAAGAACACCTTGCCGTCGCGGCCGAAGTGCTGGAGCAGCCGTTCGGCGAGGGCGACCGGCGGCTCGGCGACGAAGAGGTTGGAGACGTGGCCGAGGGAGGCGATCTGCCGGCTCACGGCGTCGACGACCGCCGGGTGGGCGTGGCCGAGCGCGTTGACGGCGATGCCGCCGACGAAGTCGAGGTACTCGGTGCCGTCGGCGTCCCAGACCCGGGCGCCCTCGCCGCGCACCAGGGGGAGGCGGGGCGTGCCGTAGTTGTTCATGAGGGCGCCCTGCCACCGCGTGGTCAGTTCCTCGTTGCTCATGACTCACTCCCCCTGTTCGTCCGGCACGACCATCGTGCCGATGCCCTCGTCGGTGAAGATCTCCAGCAGGATCGAGTGCTGGACCCGGCCGTCGATGACGCGGGCGGTGGTGACGCCGCCCCGCACGGCGTGCAGGCAGCCCTCCATCTTCGGCACCATGCCGCTGGACAGCTCGGGCAGCAGCTTCTCGAGCTGGGAGGCGGTGAGGCGGCTGATCACCTCGTCGGAGTTCGGCCAGTCCTCGTAGAGGCCCTCGACGTCGGTGAGGACCATGAGAGTCTCGGCGCCGAGCGCCGCAGCGAGTGCCGCAGCCGCCGTATCAGCATTGACGTTGTAGACATGTCCGTCGTCCTGGGAACGGGCGATCGAGGAGACGACCGGGATGCGGCCGTCGGCGAGCAGGGCCTCGATGGCGCCGGTGTCGATGCCGGTGATCTCGCCGACCCGTCCGATGTCGACGAGCTGCCCCTCGATCTCGGGCTGGTGCTTGGTGGCGGTGATGGTGTGCGCGTCCTCGCCGGTGAGGCCGACGGCGAGCGGGCCGTGCTGGTTGAGCAGTCCGACCAGCTCGCGCTGCACCTGCCCGGCCAGCACCATCCGTACGACGTCCATGGCGTCCTCGGTGGTGACGCGCAGGCCGGCCTTGAACTCGCTGACGATGCCGTGCTTGTCGAGGGCGGCGCTGATCTGGGGGCCGCCGCCGTGCACGACGACCGGCCTGAGCCCGGCGTGGTGCAGGAAGACGACGTCCTGGGCGAACGCGGCCTTCAGGTCCTCGTCGACCATGGCGTTGCCGCCGAACTTGATGACGACGGTCTTGCCGTTGTGCCGGACCAGCCACGGCAGGGCCTCGATGAGGATCTGGGCCTTCGGGAGGGCGGTGTGCTTCCGCGTGGTGCTCATGAGGAGTACGCGCTGTTCTCGTGGACGTAGTCGGCGGTGAGGTCGTTGGTCCAGATCGTCGCGGTCGCGTCGCCGGCGGCGAGGTCGGCGACGATGTGGACCTCGCGGTAGCGCATGTCGACCAGGTCGCGGTCCTCGCCCACGCCGCCGTTCTTGCAGACCCAGACGCCGTTGATGGCGACGTTCAGCCGGTCGGGCTCGAAGGCCGCGTCGGTGGTGCCGATGGCGGAGAGCACGCGGCCCCAGTTGGGGTCCTCCCCGTGGATGGCGCACTTGAGGAGGTTGTTGCGGGCGACGGTGCGGCCCACCTGGACGGCGTCCTCCTCGGTCGCGGCGTTCACGACCTCGACCTTGATGTCCTTGCTGGCGCCCTCGGCGTCCCGGATGAGCTGCTGCCCGAGGTCGTCGCAGACGGTGCGGACGGCCTCGGCGAACTCGGCGTACTCGGGGGTGACGCCGGAGGCGCCGGAGGCGAGCAGCAGCACGGTGTCGTTGGTGGACATGCACCCGTCGGAGTCGACGCGGTCGAAGGTGACGCGGGTGGCGGCGCGCAGGGCGCGGTCGAGCACCTCGGCGTCCAGGTCGGCGTCCGTGGTGAGGACGACGAGCATGGTGGCGAGGCCGGGGGCGAGCATGCCGGCGCCCTTGGCCATGCCGCCGACGGTCCAGCCGTCCTTGGTCACGACGGACGTCTTGTGGACGGTGTCGGTGGTCTTGATGGCGATGGCGGCCTTCTCGCCGCCGTGCTCGGAGAGCTGGGCGGCGGCGGTCTCGACGCCGGGGAGCAGCTTGTCCATGGGGAGCAGCACGCCGATGAGGCCCGTCGAGCAGACCGCGACCTCACCCGCACCCGTGCCGAGCACCTCGGCGGCCTTCTCGGCGGTGGCGTGGGTGTCCTGGAAGCCCTTGGGGCCGGTGCAGGCGTTGGCGCCCCCGGAGTTGAGGACGACGGCCGACACCTGACCGCTCTTGAGTACCTGCTCGGACCACAGGACAGGGGCGGCCTTGACGCGGTTGGAGGTGAAGACGCCCGCGGCGGCGCGGCGGGGGCCGGTGTTGACCACGAGGGCCAGGTCGGGGTTGCCGTTCTCCTTGATCCCGGCGGCGATGCCCGCCGCCGAGAATCCCTTTGCTGCCGTCACACTCACGGCGCAACTCCGATCGTCGTCAGTCCGGTGGTCTCGTCGAGACCCAGGGCGATGTTCATGCTCTGGACGGCACCGCCCGCGGTGCCCTTGGCCAGGTTGTCGATGGCGCTGATGGCGATGATGCGGCCCGCGGCGGCGTCGTGCGCGACCTGGATCTGAACGGCGTTGGAACCGTAGACGGACGCGGTCGCGGGCCACTGGCCCTCGGGCAACAGGTGCACGAAGGGCTCGTCGGCGAGGGCCTTCTCGTAGGCCGCGCGGACGGATTCGGCGCTCACCCCGTCCTTCGCCCTGGCGCTGCACGTGGCGAGGATGCCGCGGGGCATCGGCGCGAGGGTCGGCGTGAAGGAGACGGAGACCGGCTCGCCGGCGACCGCGCCGAGGTTCTGGATCATCTCGGGGGTGTGCCGGTGGCCGCCGCCGACGCCGTACGGCGACATGGAGCCCATGACCTCGCTGCCCAGCAGGTGGGGCTTGGCCGCCTTGCCCGCGCCGGAGGTGCCGGAGGCGGCCACGATCACGGCCTCCGGCTCGGCGAGACCGGCGGCGTAGGCCGGGAAGAGCGCCAGGGAGACGGCGGTGGGGTAGCAACCGGGCACCGCGATGCGCTTGGACCCCTCCAGCGCGGCGCGGCGGCCCGGCAGTTCGGGGAGGCCGTAGGGCCAGGTGCCGGCGTGCGGGGAGCCGTAGAACCTCTCCCAGTCGGCGGCGTCCTTCAGCCGGAAGTCGGCGCCCATGTCCACGACCAGCACGTCGTCGCCGAGCTGCTCGGCGACGGCGGCGGACTGCCCGTGCGGCAGCGCGAGGAACACGACGTCGTGCCCGGCGAGCGCCTCGGGCGTCGTCGCCTCCAGGACGCGGTCGGCCAGCGGCAGCAGGTGCGGCTGCAGCGCGCCGAGCCGCTGCCCGGCGTTGGAGTTGCCGGTCAGGGCGCCGATCTCGATCTCGGGGTGCGCGAGGAGCAGACGCAGCAGCTCTCCGCCCGCGTACCCACTCGCTCCGGCCACCGCCGCACGTACCGCCATGGAAAACCCTCCTCCTGGATGGCATGACTATACGTTTCGCTGCACGTTTATGCAACGCCGCAGGCGCTGGCTCACGCCGACCGGCCTTGTGGGGGTCCGGACAGCCGAGCGGGCCGTCCCGGCTTCTACGAGCCGGTGTACACGCGAGTTCACCGATGCTCAGCCACCCCTGGCAGGATGCCGCCATGCGAGCGGAGCCGGGCGACTCGCCCGAGGGGTTGTGGGAGACGGTCGAGCGGGACGCCGCGGAGGGGAGGGCCACCTCGGTGGGGCGGCTGGGCGGCCGGCTGGCCGAGCGGCACGCGGCCGCCGCCGAGCTGCTGCGGTCCCACGAGCGCGACCTCGCGCACGTCCTGCGGGTGCTCGCGCTGACCCCCGGCCTCGCCGGCGTCGAAGAGCTGATGCGGCTGTTCGAGGAGCATCCGGCGGCCACGGCACACGTCGGTCCGCGTCTCGCGGCGTCGCTGCTCGCCGAGGCCCAGCCGGTCGCCGACCTCGCGGACGCCGTCTTCGGCCGCGGCGGGCGCGACCGGCTGGACGAGCTGCGCGCCTGCCTGTTCCACGAGCTGGTGCTCCGGGGCGTCGACACGGCCGGCTTCCCGCCGCTCGACGCGTGGCACCGGTACCGGCCGGAGTGGCACGCGCTCACGTGGCTGCCCGCCGAGCGGCGCGAGCTGGAGGAGGACGCCGGCTTCCCGAGCCGCTCGGCACGCGGCGGCGTCCAGGGCACGGACGGCGGGCTGCCGGTGCGGGGACGGACCGACCCGCCGACACCGCACGCGGCACCACGCACCACGCCACGGGACACGGCGACGCCGGAGGATCACCGCCGGATCCTGGCGGCCGCCACCGCGGGCGGCTGGGGGGCCGACGCCTGGGTGTTCGAGTTCCCGGCGGCCCTCGGTCCGCACGACGTACCGGCGCTGCTCCCGTCGCTGCCGATGGCGTGCACGGCGGGGCTGGGGCCCCATGCCCGCTTCGAGGTCGCCGTCCGGCCGGTGCACGAGATCTGGCCGCTGCTGTTCGGGACCGCCTCGATGGGCGGCATGTACACCCCGGGTGTCCACGGCGCTTACGGCCGGCTGGCCGCGTGGCAGTCGACGGCCGGGCTGTGCGGCGCCCCGGCGGGGGCGAGCGCACGGGAGGTGGAGCGCCGTGCGCTAGGCAGCACCTGGTTCCACTTCGAGGCGGACACGGACTGGTTCCACAACGAGATCCACGACTACGGCATCGCGGCGCTCGCCCCCGGCCGGCGCCGGATCGCGGTACTGGCGGCGACCGACACCGACTGACGGAGCGGGGCCCGGCCGTCCTGCGGTCGTTCACCCCTAGGCCCTGTCGTCACATGCCCGTCGTCCGCCCGCCGGGCAGACGGGAATGTGACGACAGGGCCTGACGCCCCGGGCGCCTCGCCGGTCCGCGATGATGAGCGGCATGACTCCGATCACCGGCATGGATCTGACCGGCTTCACCGAGCGTGAGGCGGGGGTGTGGACCGACGCGCAGGGAGCTGTGCTGTCGGTGCACTTCTTTCCCCTCGTCCCCGACCTCCCCGCCCGGCTCGAGGCGTCCGGGCCCCTGCGTGCCGGGCTCGCGCACGGCGTTGCCGGGGCGGGCGGTGCGCTGATCGAGGCGCTGGACGGGACGGTGGACGGGGTGCCGGCCGTGCGGCAGCTGATCAAGGTGCCGCGGCCGAGCGGGCACGGTCAGGTGTTCCTCGGGTCGTGGACGGTGCCGAGGGCCGCGTGCAGCACCGTCCTGAAGGTGCAGGCGGCGGAAGGGGCGACGACCGGGATACGGGAGGCCACGGTGATGGCGCGGGTGGGACCGGCCGACTACTTCCGGTCCCACCCGTACGCCCCCGACGTGACCGGCGGGCTCCCGTACCACGTCGCCGACGACGCGTCCTGGGACGCGCACTTCCCCGACCACCCGCTCACCCGGGTCCGGGCCCTGCTGGACCGGATCACGCCGACCGTCACTCTGGACGAGCGGTTCAAGAGCCTGCCGCCGTTCGCCGGGCCGGCGGCAGCGGCACCTCAGCAGCGCTCCGCGGGGCGCGGGTGGTTCGGGCGGCGAAAGGAGCAGTGACCGCGCGGCCGCCCCGCCGGGGGCCGCGCGGTCCGCGGGTTCCCCTTACCTCTGCTTGATCCGCAGGAAGGTCACCGAGTTGGCCGGGAAGGTGTACGTGAACTTCCCCGCCACGCCCGGGAAGGAGGACGTCACCGGGGTCACCGGGGTGTCCGTCTCGGTGTTCACCGCGTCCTGGCCGGCCGCCAGCGTGGTGACGCGTGCCCTGGGGGCGACCTCGGCGCCGCCGAGGTCGACGGTCGTGCGGGCCTGCGTGTCCTGGGCGTTGACGACCTTGACGATCAGCTCGCCGGTCCGCGCGTCCTCCGTGACGATCTGGCGGAAGGGCTCGGCCGGCTTGTCGTCGGTGAAGCTGCCCCACTCCTCGCCGTCGAGGTAGAGGGTGACCTGGCGGCCCCGGACCTTGACGTCGACGTCGTAGGCGCGGCCCGTCTCGATCGACCCGGCCTTCGACAGGAGCGTCGACTTGCCGCCGTCGGTGGCCTGTTCGACGGCGGACTGGGTGTTGTTCCAGCCGCCCAGGTTCCACCAGTAGTAGTTGCCGGTGTCCTTCACGCCGAAGGCGACGAGGAAGCCCTCCTTGCCGGACTTCTTGGTGGCCCTCACGTGCAGGTCGTAGTTCTGCCAGGCGGGGTCGCCCGCCGTGACGAGGGTGTTCTCAGCGGTGGCGTCGGTCTGCACGTACTGGCCGTCCTGGACGGTCCAGCTTCCGGCACCGCTGTGCGTCCACTGCGAGGCGTCACCGGAGAAGTCGTCGGTCAGCAGGGTCTCGCCGTCGGCGGAGGTCACCCTCACGTCGTCGTAGGCCGCGCTCGTCGCCCACGTGGACAGGCCGACGGCGCCGGTGATGGGCCCGCTGACGGCCGGGGTGCCGGTGGCCGTGGAGGGCACGACGCGGTCGCCGGTGTTGTTCATGAACAGCTTCTGGACCTCGTAGTTGGCCGAGTTCCAGGAGGCGTGGTTGTTGAACCAGATCAGGTCCGGACGCCACTGCACATAGTCCTCGTTGGCGAGCAGCGGGGCGTAGGAGGCGAGCTTGACGACGTCGGCGTTGCGTTCCAGGCCGGTCATGAACGCGGCCTCGGCGAGGGCGTTCTTCCAGGCGTTGCCCTGGGAGGCGTACTCACCGAGGAAGACCTTGGGACCGTTCCTGTCGTAGGAGTCGTAGCGGTCGTTGTTCTGCAGGAACCACTGCGGGCTGTTGTAGTAGTGCTCGTCGACCATGTCGACGCCCGCGTCGCGGTTGAGCTGCCAGGCGGTGTCGAAGGTGGTGCCGGAGTCGTCGGGGCCGGAGTTGGAGACGACGGTGACGTCCGGGTACTTCGCCTCGACGGCCGCGCGGAACTTCTCGAAGCGGGCGAAGAACTGGACCGGGAGGTTCTCCTCGTTGCCGACCTCGAGGTGGGTGAGGTGGAAGGGCTTGGGGTGGCCCATCTCGGCGCGCTTCTTGCCCCAGGTGGAGGTCACGGGCCCGTTGGCGAACTCGATCAGGTCGAGGGTGTCCTGGATGTGCCGTTGCAGCAGCGCGTCGTCGTCGACGGCCTTGTTCTGGCCGCAGCCGGTGACCAGGGCGGGCACGACGGGCAGCGGCATGGCGCCGACGTCCTCGGCGAAGCGGAAGTACTCGTAGTAGCCGAGGCCGTAACTCTGGTTGTAGCCCCAGAAGTTGGCGTTGGTGGCGCGTTCCTCGACCGGGCCGATGGTGTCCTTCCACTGGTAGGAGCGCTTGCGCTGCCAGCCGGAGGCGGCGCTGTAGTCCTCCATGGAGCCGGTGTTGACCAGGCAGCCGCCGGGGAAGCGCAGGAAGCCGGGGTGCAGGGCCTCGATCTTCTCGGCGAGATCCTTGCGCAGGCCGTTGGGCTGCCCCTTGTAGGTGTCGCGGGGGAAGAGGGAGACCATGTCGAGGGCGGCGGGCGCGGTGGTGGCGACGGCGAGCCTGCCCCGGCTGCTGGTGCGGGTCGCGGTGAAGGTGGCGGTGTACTTGCGCCACGCGCCGCGGGCGGCCACCTGCCGCACCTGCGCGAGCGAGCCCGCGCTGTCCCGGAGGGAGACGGTGAGGGTGGTGCCGCTCTCGGCGCGGGCCCACACCGAGAAGTCGTACTTCTTTCCCTTCTCGACGCGGATGCCCGTGTTGTAGCCGGCGTTGGCGACCGAGGAACCGGCGGCCAGGGAGAGGTAGTTGCGGTTGCGTTCGTTCAGTCTGCCGTCGTCGTTCACCACCTCGGCCGTGCCGTCGGGCGTCCAGGCGGTGAGCGGCGTGTACGAGCCGTTGTCGGCGGTGGAGTACTCGAAGGAGCGGTTCTGGACCAGCTCGGCGTACAGGCCGCCGTCCGCGGCGCGGTTGATGTCCTCGTAGAAGACGCCGTACATCGTGTCGTCGATCGCGGGGCCGGTGGCGGCCGGGTCGACGGTGATCGTGTAGTCGGCGACGGCTTCGGCGTGGGCGGGGGACGGCAGCAGGGCCGTGGCGGTCAGCAGGGCGGTGGCGCCGAGACCGAGTCTCAGGCGGGTGCGTGACATGGATACTCCGCGGCTCTCGTGAGGGGTCGTTCGAAATATCGGACGGTGGTCAGCACTTCGAACGGCAACATAGGGAGGGGGCGGATGCGCGTCAATGGGTCGCGCAGCAACGCCTGGGACGGAGAGCGGCACGGGATGGGCGAGTTCTGGCCAGTACCGGACGTACTGGCGTATCTGACGGGGCGGTGGCGCACGGAGCGGTCGGTGCGGGACCTCGCGAGCGGCGACGACGGCCGCTTCGAGGGGACGACCGTGTTCGAGACGTGCGAGGACGGCGGGCTGCGCGGCCACGAGTCGGGCACCTTCACCTGGCGGGGCGTGACCCGTCCCGCCGAACGGACGCTGCGCTACGCGCCGGACGGCGCCGCACCGGGCGCGGTCCAGGTGCGCTTCGCGGACGGCCGGCCCTTCCACGACCTCGACCTGACGTCGGGCCGCCATGTGGCCGACCACCTCTGCGCGGCGGACCTCTACCGCGGCGAGTTCACCGTCCGGGACCGCGGCAGCTGGCGCACGGTGTGGCGCGTGGGCGGCCCGGCGAAGGACCTGGTGCTGACCACGGACTACACGCGCGAGGACTGAGGACCTGTCCCCCGCGGGGGTGTCAGGCCGCCGCCGCGTCGAAGCGGAGGTTCCAGCGGCCGGCGCGGCCCGTGAGCGTGGTCGTCGACAGGGGGCGCACGTCGAGGTTCCAGTACGTCGCGGGCGGCGCCTTCAGCGCGTACACCAGGGCCGCCCGGATCACGGAGGGCTCGGCCACCGCGACGATGCGGTCGCCGTCCTCCCCCGGCCGGGTGTCGAGCCAGCCGCCGACGCGGGTGATGAGGGCGAGCAGCGACTCCCCGCCGTGCGGGGCGGAGCGCGGGTCGGCGAGCCAGGCGTCCACCGCGGCCGGCTCCCGGGCCATCGCCTCGCCGAGTGTCAGACCGCCCCAGCGGCCCATGTCGCACTCGCGCAGGGCGAGTTGGACCAGCGGGGCGTAGCCGAGGGCGTCGCCGGTGGCGCGGCTGCGGGGCGTGGGCGAGCAGTAGCGCAGGTCGGCCGCCGCGAGCGGCAGCAGGTCCGGGGCGGCGCGCAGCACCTCGTCCCAGCCGGCCTGGTCCAGCGGCCGGTCGTCCCCGAAGCGCTCCGCGAGCAGGGGCGAACTGCGCGCAGCCGCGACGAACGTGACCCGAAGCGCCATGCGGTGATGGTGGGCCTCGGAAGTGAGCCGGTCAAGAGGTGTTACCAGTGGGTCACTCAGGGTGCGCCACGGCTCACCGGTCGAAGGCGAGGGCCATCCACTGGTCGGGACGGTCCAGCGCGCTGAAGCCGAGCTTCTCGTAGACCCCGTGCGCGTCGTGCGTGGCGAGCAGGATCCGGCGCACCCCGTACGGCCTCAGGTGCTCGCGCACGGCGCCGACCAGGGCGGTGCCGAGGGACTTGCCGCGCAGCGAGGGGTCGACGTACACGTCGCACAGCCAGGCGAAGGTCGTCCGGTCGGTGATGACGCGGGCGTACGCCACCTGCTCGCCCGTCAGCGCCTCGTACACCCCGAAGTTGAGCGATCCGGCGATCGCCCGGTCCTGCTTCTCGCGGCTGCGGCCGAGCGCCCAGTACGCGTCGGTGGACAGCCATCGGTGCACGCGTCCGGCGTCGATCCGGTCCGGGTCGGTGGAGATCTCGTAGCCCTCGGGCAGGCGCGGCGTGTCGGTCATACCGGGATGGTCGCAGGGGCGGACGGACGGCGTCGACCCGTTATCCGCAGGTCCCGCCTCTCGCGTTTCCCAGCCCCCGCCCGCTCGTCGTGCGCAGGCCCCGCCCACGCCTCGTCCGCAGGCCCCGCCCGCTCGTCACCCGGAGGAGGCCCCCGACCCCTCGCGCACCTCGGCCCAGGCCGCGCTCAGCCGCCGCACCCCTTCCGCGATCTCGCCCGTCCCCGCCACCGCGGCGAAGCTCAGCCGCAGGTGGGCGGCCGGGGGTTCGGCGCTGAAGTAGGGGCGGCCCGGCGTGATCGCGACGCCCGCGCGCAGGGCGGCTGCGGTCAGGGCCTCCTCCGCGGTGCCGTCGGGCAGGCGCGGCCACAGGTGGTAGCCGCCGGACGGGACGTGGTCCAGGGCGAACGCGGGCAGGTGCAGGCGCAGCGCGGCCGTCATCGCGTCACGGCGGGCCTTCAGCTCGGCGGAGACGGTGCGCAGATGGCGCGGCCAGGCGGGCGAGCCGACGAGTTCGAGCGCCGCCTCCTGGAGGGGGCGGGGCACGAAGAAGGTGTCGACGACCTGGATGGCCCGCAGCCGCTCCAGCACGGGCCCGCGCGCGGCCAGGGCGCACACCCGGAAGCTCGGCGAGGTCGCCTTGGTCAGCGAGCAGACGTGCACGACCACGCCGTCCGCGTCGTCGGCGGCCAGCGGGCGCGGCAGGGGGCCCGCGTCCTCGTGCACGAGCCGCCGTACGAAGTCGTCCTCGACGACGAAGGCGCCGGCCTCGCGGGCGATGCGCAGCACCTCGCCGCGCCGCTCGGGGGCGAGCACGGCGCCGGTCGGGTTCTGGAAGAGGGGCTGGCAGACGAAGACGCGGGCGCCGGTGGCCCGGAAGGCGTCGGCGAGCAGGGCCGGCTTCACGCCGTCCGCGTCGACGGGGACCGGCACCGGACGCAGGCCGGCGGCGCGCGCGATGGCCAGCATGCCGGGGTAGGTCGGCGACTCCACGAGGACGGGCGCGCCGGGCGGCGCGAGGGCACGCAGGGCGGTGGTCAGCGCCGACTGTCCGCCCGCGGTGACGAGCACCTCGGCGGCCGTGACCGCGCCGCCGATGCTGCGCGCGAACCACTCCCGCAGTTCCGGCAGCCCCTCCATCGGGGGCCGGCCCCAGGCGCCGGGGCGGCGTCCCGCCCGGGACAGGGCCGCCGCCATGGCCCGCTCGGGCTGGAGCGAGGGGTGCAGATAGCCGCCGTTGAACTCGACGACGCCGGGCGGCGGCGCGGCCAGCGAGACCAGGACACCGGAGGCGTCCACGGAGCGCGGTACGACCTCGGCGGCGCCGTCGGCGCTGAGCGTGACCTCCTGCCAGGAGGTGTCCCCGGCCGGGGCGGCGGCGGGCCGTGAGGGTGCCCGGAAGGCCCCCGCGCCGGGCCGGGTCACGACCAGGCCCTCGGCGGCCAGCTGGGCCAGGGCCCGGGAGACGGTCACCGGACTCACCCGGAAGCGCTCGACGAGGGCACGGCTGGACGGGAGCTTTCCATCAGGCGAGTAGCGGTCGAGCTCTCGCCGCAACTGGTTCGCCAGGTCAGCGACACTGCTACGCTCTTGCATGAGAGCACAGAGTAGCGCTACCGCTCCGGCGGGGATAGCGGTCAGCGGCCCGGCCACGGCACCCGAGGGAAGGCCGCCGGGCGGCAGGTCCTCCGGCACCCTGATGGCGGCGCTCGGCGTCGTCGCCTTCTCGCTCACCTTCCCCGCCACCGCGTGGGGCCTGGAGAGCTTCGGCCCCTGGTCCCTGGTCGCCGTGCGCAGCGTCCTCGCCGCGCTGATCGCCGGGGGCTGCCTGCTCGCGCTGCGCGTGCCGCCGCCCGCTCGGTGCCACCGGTCCGGCCTGGCCGTGGTCGCCGCGGGCGTGGTCCTCGGCTTCCCCCTGCTGACCACGCTGGCCCTGCAGACCTCGACCACCGCGCACGCCGCCGTCGTGGTCGGCCTGCTCCCGCTGACCACCGCGCTGCTGTCCGCGCTGCGCATCGGCACCCGCCCCTCGCGCACGTTCTGGATCGCGGCCCTGGCCGGCGCGGCGGCCGTGGTGGCGTTCACCGTGCAGCAGAGCGGCGGCGCGCTGACCACGGCCGACGCCTATCTCTTCGCGGCGCTGCTGGTGTGCGCGGCCGGATACACCGAGGGCGGCCGGCTCGCCCGGGTGATGCCGGGCTGGCAGGTCATCGGCTGGGCGCTGGTGCTGTGTCTGCCGCTCACCGTGCCGGCCACCGCGCTGGCCCTCGCGTACGAGCCCGTGCACCTGACCGCCCACGGCGTGGCCGGGGTGCTGTGGGTGGCGGCGGGGTCGCAGTTCCTCGGTCTGGTCGTCTGGTACCGGGGCATGGCGGCCATCGGCGTACCGAAGGCCAGCCAGTTGCAGCTGGCCCAGCCGCTGCTCACACTGGTGTGGTCGGTACTTCTCCTGGGCGAGCACCTGACGGTGGCCGCGCCGCTGACGGCGGCGGCGGTGCTGGTGTGCATCGCGGTCACGCAGCGGTCCCGGGGCTGAGCGGCAGACACGTGCGGCACACACGTGAGGAGGCCTCACAGATGCACGCGATGAAGGGCGACCAGCTGGTGCAGCACGGCCGGGTGGTCGGCGAGCACGACAAGGTCGGCGAGATCGTCGAAGTGATGGGCAAGGCCGGCACTCCGCCGTACCGGGTCCGGTTCGAGGACGGGCACGAGGGAGTGTGCTCGCCCGGCCCCGACACCGAGATCCGGCACAGGGAGATGCGCCGGTAGACGCGCCGGCAGAGGCGACGGGAGACGGGACGGCGGATCAGCGCGGGGTGCCCGCGGGCTGCCCGTAGTGGTCGGCGGCCACCCGCGCCATCGCGCCGATCCGGTCCTCTGCCACGTCCTTCGCGGCGAAGAAGACATGGCCGCGCACCTCCGGGTGGTCCGCGGCCAGCGCGAGGTGCCGGGACAGCTCGTCCCGGTCCTGCCACGCCTTCGGCTGCGCCGGGTCGCCGGCCTTGTACAGCGCCTCCCCGACGTACAGCTGTGTCCGGCTGCCCCGGGCCGTCTCCGCCCACCACGACAGCAGCTTCCCGTAGTCGGCGGCGGGGTGGCCGGTGTTCCAGTAGAGCTGCGGGACGATGTAGTCGAGCAGGCCCTCGCGGACCCAGGTACGGGTGTCCGCGTACAGGTCGTCGTACGTCTGGACGCCCGCGGCCGTCTGTGAGCCCCGCTCGTCGGTGGCGGCGTTGCGCCACACCCCGAAGGGGCTGACGCCGAAGCGGGCGGTGGGCCGGGCCTTCTTGACGCGGGCCGCCGTCTCCCGCACCAGCCGGTCGATGTTGTCCCGCCGCCAGTCGGCCTTGGCGGCGAAGCCGCTGCCGTAGGTGCGGTAGGTCCCCCCGTCGTCGAAGGCCTGGCCCGCCACCGGGTACGGATAGAAGTAGTCGTCGAAGTGAACGCCGTCCACGGCGTACTTCTCCACCGCGTCGATCATCGCGTCCTGCACGAAGGCCCGGACCTCCGGCAGCCCCGGGTCGTAGTAGAGCTGCCCGCCGTACGGCACCACCCAGCCGGGGTTCCGGCGAGCCGGGTGCGCGGGCACTAGGTGGGACGGGTCGTCGTGCAGGGCGACCCGGTACGGGTTGAACCAGGCGTGCAGCTCCAGCCCGCGGGCGTGGGCCTCCCGCACGGCCGTGCCCAGCGGGTCCCAGCCCGGGTCCCTGCCCTGGCTGCCGGACAGGTACTGCGACCACGGCTCGTACGGCGAGGGCCACAGCGCGTCGGCCGTGGGCCGCACCTGGAAGAACACCGTGTTGAGGCGGAGCCGGACCGCGGTGTCGAGGTACTCGATGAGCTCGGCGCGCTGCTCGGCCGCCCGCAGCCCGGCCCTGCTGGGCCAGTCCCGGTTGTTCACCGTGGCCAGCCACATGCCCCGCATCTCCATGACGGCCCGGCGTCCGCCCCCGCGCCGCCCGGGCGGACCCGGTGGACCCGGCGGCAGGGGCGCCGACGACGCCACGGGAGCGGGCACGGCCGCCGGCGTGAACGCCGACAGCGCGGCCACCGCGAAGGCCCGACGTGAGACTCGGCCCATGGAAGACCTCCACAACGCTGGGGATCCGCACCGTCACGGATCGTGTACGGAATCCCAGCATGCCCGACCCGGACGAGGGATCCTCGACTCTGCGGGGGTAACGTGCACGATCGGAGCAGGCACCGGGGACCCCGGCGGACCTGCCTCAGCCGTGGAGTCAGCGAAAGGGACGATGTGACCGGCATCTCGGGAGATATCGCACGCGTCGGCGTGGTGGGCTGCGGTCAGATGGGGGCGGGCATCGCCGAGGTGTGCGCCCGCTCCGGCCTGGAGGTGAAGGTCGCCGAGACCACCGGCGAGGCCCTGGAGATCGGCCGGACCCGGCTGTTCAACTCCCTCACCAAGGCCGCCGAGCGCGGCAAGATCACCGAGGAGGAGCTCGAGGCGACCCAGGCACGCCTGAGCTTCACGACCGACCTCGGCGAGTTCGCCGACCGTGACCTGGTCATCGAGGCCGTCGTCGAGAACGAGCAGGTCAAGACCGAGATCTTCCAGGTGCTCGACCAGGTCGTGACCCGGCCGGACGCGATCCTGGCCTCCAACACCTCCTCGATCCCGCTGGTGAAGCTGGCGGTCGCCACCTCGCGGCCGGACCACGTCATCGGCATCCACTTCTTCAACCCGGCTCCGGTGCAGCAGCTCGTCGAGCTGATCCCGGCGCTCACCACCTCGGAGGGCACGCTCAGCCGGGCGCAGCTCTTCACGGAGAAGGTGCTCGGCAAGCACTCCATCCGCGCGCAGGACCGCTCGGGCTTCGTGGTCAACGCGCTGCTGATCCCGTACCTGCTCTCGGCGATCCGGATGTTCGAGTCGGGCATCGCGAGCCGCGAGGACATCGACAACGGCATGGAGATGGGCTGCGCCCACCCGATGGGCCCGCTGAAGCTGTCCGACCTGATCGGCCTGGACACGGTCGCCTCGGTCGCCTACTCGATGTACGAGGAGTACAAGGAGCCCCTGTACGCCGCTCCCCCGCTGCTGCAGCGGATGGTCGACGCGGGCCGTCTGGGCCGCAAGAGCGGCTCGGGCTTCTACAGCTACAGCTGACACCGCCGTACCCGTGGGCCTGACCTGGCGTTCCGGGTCGGGCCCACGGTCGTCCCGGCGGGCGGCACGACCGGGCGGAGCCGGGCCGTCCGGATTCGCGGATGTCCTGAAGTCGCCCCTGCACGGCTCGCCCGTCGGTCACAATGTCCCCGCTCAGGCAGGTGAGGGATCGCTGAGGGGGTTCGTGTGGCCGAGCAGGCACCGGAGAGCGTGGCCGCGGAACCGGGTGGTGAGATCGAACGGCTGCCCCGCGTTCTCCGGGAGGAGATGGAGCGCGAGCGGCGGCGCTGGCGCATCGCGACCCTGAACTACGGGGTGACGTACTACCTGAGCCGCATTCTGCTGATCGCCGCCACGGCGGTGGTGGCGGCCGACCAGAATCTGAACGGCGGGCACGGGAGCTGGCTGACCGAGTGGGTGCCGGCACTCGCCCTCGGCGTCGCCGTCCTCACGGCCTTCGACACCTGGCTGAAGCCGCAGCAGAAGTGGCGGGGGTTCATGGAGTCGCGGGACGCGCTCGCGGACCTGCTGATCCAGGCCGAGGACGGGATGCCCACCGAACAGGTGCGCACCAAGTTCCTCAAACTGCGCCAGCAGCACCGGGAGCGCAACATCTTCTGACCCCGGGTGCCGCCGGCGCACGGTGGCGGCGCCCTACCGGACGGCCGCCGCTTCCCGGAGCCGCTTCATCGCGCGGCGCTCCGCGGCCTCGACGTCCAGGCGCCCGGAGGGATTCCCGTCCCGGGCCAGAACCGCTCCCCGGACCAGCGCCAGGTAGAAGAGCGCGGGGGCGCAGGGAGTCCAGTTCCTGCCGGGGGTGAGCAGGAAGTCGAGCACGCTGTCCGGGTCCGCGGGCACGAACGCGAACTTGTCGTGCTCCCACTTGTCCTCGACGCCCTTGCTGCGGCGGGCGACGAGGTCGTCGGCGCTCAGGTCGGTGAGCACCGCACGGTAGAAGACCGCCCACTGGTGGTTGCGGACGTCCAGGCCGAAGCCGAGCAGTTCCAGCTCGACCGGGTCGTCGTCCTGGACGGCGAGTTCCTCGCGCAGCGCACGGCGGGCCACGGAGTGCAGTCTCATCGGTGAGCCGTCCTTGGGGCTGTCGTGGTTCGCCGCCATGCCCTCGTTCACCGACGAGTTCCAGCGCTCCTTGTTGTGGCCCTCGACGACGGTGCTCCGGCGGGCGAAGACCATCTTCTTGTCGACGCCCGTCTCGACCGCCACGTTGACGCCGAAGCTGCACGAGAGGAAGGCGGGCGCCCTGACGGGGTCCGCGTTCTCCAGGTACTGCGACCGCAAGGTTGCGTCGGAGCCCTCGCGCAGGGGCCTGTCGAGGTTGACGGAGGTGGCGAGGAAGTCGTAGTAGTCCGCGTCGCAGAGGCTGAGCTGGATCAGGGGCTCCTCGGTCTCGTTGGTCCGGGAGACGATGACGCTCTCCACGGCGAACCGGGGGTTGTTCCACGCGAAGTGCTGGCCGGCGGCCTTCTTGCGCTGCTGTTCGGCCTCGATCTCCCCGCGCCAGCGCTGGACCTCGGCGGGCAGCTGCACCCTTCGCCGTTCGGGTTCGTAGATGATCCGCACGTTCTCCTCGCGGATGGGGCGGGTGCCGTCGCCCTCGAAGACGTGACAGTCCGTGACCAGGCTGCCGATGATGAACTTGTCGCGGTCTCCGCGTTCCTCCACGTGAACCTCCTTGTGGTGTGCCGGTAGGTTATTACCGGCTACGCACCGCTGACTAATCATCAATTACGTTCGTCGGTCGGCGTGTTGAGCCCTCGAGGATCTTGGTCGGGCTTTGAGGGGAGAGCTCCGGTGGAAGCCATCGAGCACGACGGACTGGTGGCCACGGTCGTCGTGGACAGATACCGGGACGACACTCGTCGTGGCCGGAACCGCGAGTATCTGCGGGGGGCCGCCGAGAAGTTCGTCGAACAGGCCCGGCGGCTGGGCTTCGTGACCGAGCCGATCGGCGTGACCAGCGGCACGGACGACACGGGTCCGGTGGCGGCGGGCCGGGAGCAGATCCGGGAGCTGGTCGCGAGGCTGCGGAAGATGCGGGCGAGCCGGAAGATCCTTTACTGGACGGGTCACGGGCACGAGGAGGGCGACACCTTCTACCTCGCCTGCGAGGACAGCTACGTGGACGGGCGCCTGGATCCTTCGCGGGCCGTCTCGGCGGAAGAGCTGGCGTCGTGGCTGGGGAACGACCTCACCGACACCTGGGTCGTGCTCGACGCCTGCTTCTCCGGAGCGGCGCTGGAGGCGGTCGAGGACCAGGTGAAGCGCGCGCGGAACCAGGAGGTGGGGGACGATCCGACGGGCGGCTTCGTCGTCGTCGCCACGGCCGGCGCCGACGAACGCGCCACGGAGACGCGCTGGGTGGACTGTCTGGAAGAGGTGCTGCGCACCCCGGACCTCGAGTACAGCCAGCACCGGCTCTTCGCGCGCGAGCAGCCGGATCTGCCGTTGGACTATCTGCACGGGGCGGTCGCGGCCAGGATGCGGGACGGGCAGGTGCCGCGGATCACCGTGGTACGCCCGCTGCGACCGCTCTTTCTGGTCAACCCGTACTGCTCGGACCGGGTCCGGCCCGCGACGCGCCCGGAGGACGACGAGTCCTGGATCGGCGAGGAGTTCCGGAGCGAGTCCATCCCCCTCTTCGCCGGTGGCGGTGACACCTGGCGGCTGCGGGACTTCTCCCCGCGCAACACCGCCCTGGGTCCCCTGGTGACCTGGATGAACGTGCGCAGCACGGGGATGTACGTGGTGACCGGGGCGTCCGGTGCGGGCAAGTCGACGCTCCTGCACTACGTCGCCCACCTGACGACGAAGAGGTTCGCCGCCGCTCTGGAGCGGCTGCCGCCGGTGCAGCCCGAACTCCATTCGGTGCATGCCGTGCTGCACTGCCGGGGGCGGACCCTGGCGTCCCTGTGTCATGAGCTGGCCGCCAAGCTCGAGTACCTGGGCCTGGACCGGCACACGGCACGCGGCACGGTGCCCGCGTTCGTCGAGGCGGTCTCCGCACTCGCCGACCGCAGGGGCACGCTCACGCTGCTCTTCGACGGTCTCGACGAGTCCGCGGTCGGTCATGCCTTCCGCGTGGCCAGGGAACTGCTCAACCCGCTGGCCTCGCTGCCCAGGGTCAAGGTGGTGGTGGCCACGCGGGCGAACGCCAGGCGGGCGCTGCCGGGAGAGGCCGCCCCGGAGTCGCTGGTCGACGTCCTGGCCGGGGACCGGGTGCTGGAACTGGACCGTCTGGTCGAGACGGAGCAGGACCTCGCCCGGCACGTCGAGAACCTGCTGCGGGGGAAGCACCTCTCGCCGTCGACGTCGGAGGAACGGGTCACGCGAGAGGCCGTCGCCCGGCACGTCGCCGCCTACAGCAACGGGCTCTTCCTGATCGCCACCCTGTGGGCGCGGCGGCTGGCGGAGCTGGACGCCCTGCCCGATCCGGACCGGCTCGAGGCGGAGCTCCGGCAGGGAGCCGTGGTGCTCGACTCCCTGCTGGCGGAGGAGCTGCGGCAACTGGACCCGGAGGACCCCGGCCGGATCCGGGACCTCCTGCGGCCGCTGGCCCTGGCGCAGGGGAACGGGCTTCCCCTGGGGCGGCTCTGGGTGGCGATGGCGAACGCGACGCGTGACGCGGAACGGGAGTACGACGAGGAGGATCTGGGGTTCGTCGTCGGGCATGCGGTCGGGGTCGTGCTGGCGAGGGACAGCGAGTTCGGCGAACCGGTGTACCGGTTCCATCACCCCAGCTTCGGCGGCCATCTGCTGGCCGGTCTCGACGAACGGCGTCTGCACGCCCGGGTCCACGACGTGCTCAGGCCCCCGTCCGACGACGCCTGGGCGGCGGTCGCACCGTACGCGGCGCACTACCTGGCCGCCCACGCGGCTCTGGCCGGCGATGAGGTGCTGGAGGAGCTGATCGCGGACTACCGCTTCCTCGTGTACGCGTCGCCCGAGGTGCTGGAGCCGCTGATCGCCGCCCGGCTGGCGGACAGCCCGCAGGCCTCGCTGTATCTGACGGTCGCCGACCGGTTCCGGGCGGGTGCGGAGGTCAGCGGGGAACGGCTGATCGCCGGCCGGTGGGCGGTGCTCAAGGCCACCGCTCTGGTGATGTTCTCCGCCGAGGAGCGGGAGCGCATCCCCCGCGCGCCCGGGGTCTTCTGGGACGACCTGTGGACCAGTGCGGAGCGGCTCCCCTTGCAGCGGATCTGGCCGGCGCCCTCGGGAGGCGCGTGCGCGGTCCACTGGGAACGGGACGGGGACGGGCTCATCCACGCCGCGGGCAGGGGGGAGATCAGGTCGTGGACGTGGGCCGGCCGGGAGGCACGCCTGCGCGAGACGGGGACACCGTTCCCGGGTGAAACCGTCCATCTGGCCGGTGTCGTCGCCACGGGCGCGGGGGAACAGCGGGTGGTCGCCGCGCACGACGGCCGTGCGGTGCGCGTGTGGTGGGGCGGGGCACGCCGTCCCTCGGAGGAGTTGTTCTGGGGCGGCCGCGTCGAGTCCCTGGACATGGCCCGGTGGGAGGGGAGGCACTGGCTGGCCGCGACGGGGCACGGGCAGCTGTGGCTGTGGCACTGGACGGGGGACGGACGGCCCGCGCGACGGGACCTGAGTCTGCGGCGGATCTCCGACGTGGAGAGTGCCGCGCTGCTGCCGCTGCAGGACGACCTCTTCGCGGTGATCGCGGGCGCGGAGGGGATCCGGCTGCGCAGGCTCACCGGCAGGGAGTCGCGGGAGACGGCTCCGAGGTACGTGTGGCGGGGCACTCCCCCGGTGCACACCGTGACCGGCCTCACCTCGGACGGGGACGACGGGGCGGTGATCGCCGCGCTGGACGGGGAGCGCCTGCGGGTCTGGCGGATCCCCGACCTCTACCGGGACGGGTGCCGGCTGCTCGTCGACCGGGAGAGCAAGGCCCAGGCGCCGGCGCTGGCCCTGGGGCGTACGGGATCGGACCTCCTGGTGGCCGTGCAGGAGGACGGGCACATCCGGATCTGGACCGGCGAGGGGGCGGAGCAGGTACCGCTGCCCTGCGACCACGAGCACAAGTCGCTGGCCTTCGACCCGTCGGGGTCCGGACGTCTGGCCGTGGCGGACGAGACGCGGGTCCGGGTCTGGGACCCCCACGGACCGGGCCGGGCGGCCGGGGGGAAGCGGGCGACGGCGTCGTCGGTCAGGCAGGGCAGCCCGCGGGTGTACGTGGCGCGGGCGCCGGACGGCGGCGGCTTCCTGGCCGTCAGGTCACAGGGGCGTTCGGTGCTGCTGAGCCGGCACACGACGGACGGCGAGGTCACCCACGGACCGGTGCTGGAGCACCCGAGTGCCCGGGTGACCGAGCTGACCGCGGTGAGCGCGCTGTGGACCGGCGAGGGGGCGCTGGTGGTCGCCGTCGGCCGTCGGCATGCCGTGGCGTGGACGTGCGACCGGGACCTGGTGGTGCTCCGCCGCGACGACCTGCCGCTGGAGGGGACCGACGACGACCAGGTCCATTCGGTCGCGTTGCACGCGGGTGGTGACGGCTCCGTCCGCCTGTACTGGCCCCGGGACCAGGGCGTGCGGTGCTGGGAGCGGCCTGCCGGCGCGGGCGGGGAGTGGCGCGACGACGGCAGGGCCGTCGTGTATGTGACCGGGGCGGGCACCGTCGACCGGCTGACCGTGGTGAACGGTCCCGGCGGCGTGGCCCGGCTCGCCGTATGGGGAGGCCCCGTCGTCCGTCTCTGGGACCTGGCGGACCTCGGTGCCGAGCCCCTCAAGTTCGACGAGCCGGGCAACGAACCGATCCCCGCCGACGGCGGTGTCACCGGCTTCGTCCGCCAGGGCAGGACCCATGTGCCGCTCATCGCCTACCCGGGGTCCCGGTGGGTGCACGTCGTCCGGTGGCTCGGCAGGTACGCCCATTCCACGTCGTTCCGTCCGCCCGGGGGCATGGTGGTCGACCGGCTTGCCCTGGTCGGGCCGCCGGACCGCCTGATCCTGGTGGGCTGGCGCAACGACTCGGGACGGATCGTCCTGCGCGACCTGGCCGGCGACCGGGACCTGCCGACCCTGGAGTCCCGCGGATATCACGTGACGGACGTCGGCACCGTCCACGACGACAGAGGCATCACGCTCATGATCCAAGGCGCGAACCAGGCCGGCCTGCGCTGCGACCAGGTCCTGCTCAGGCAGGACGGCATCGCCCCGTGGTGGGAGGAACTCCAGGCGATCCCCGGGCAGCGGACGGCCTCCCCCGAGAGAGCGACGAGGAAGACACGTCATGAGGCATGATCTCGTCGTGGTGGTCCCCGGCATCATGGGGACCTCACTGACCCGGGACGGGGAAGAGGCGTGGAACGCCAGCCTCGCGATGCTGAGCGGCG
The DNA here is from genome assembly GCF_040636935.1 of Streptomyces sp. NPDC032940. Taxonomy (NCBI): domain Bacteria; kingdom Bacillati; phylum Actinomycetota; class Actinomycetes; order Kitasatosporales; family Streptomycetaceae; genus Streptomyces; species Streptomyces sp. NPDC032940. The sequence goes on from NZ_JBEZVJ010000008.1 coordinate 213,039, forward strand.
CGCTGACCTACCCGGCGGGAGTCGCCGAGCGGCTGCGGCTCCAGGACGGCATCGGCGACGGGGAGCCGGAGGGCCCCTACGCACTCGAGGTCGGTGAGCCCGTCAGGACGTTGCGGCAGCTGCCCGGCTGGGGCCGGCACGGCGGGCACGCGAACCTGGCCAGGCGTCTGGGGATCGACCCCGAACGGCTGGTCACCTTCTCCTACGACTGGCGGCTGAGCAACCGCAACTCGGCCGGGAAGCTGCAACAGTTCGTGGAGCGGCACCTCGACCGGTGGCGGCGGACCGCCGATCCGCGGAGGTATCCGGAGGCGCGTGACGCCAAGGTGATCCTGCTGTGCCGCTCCATGGGGGGCCTGGTGGCCCGCTACTACCTGGAGGTGCTCGGCGGCCGGGAGGAGACCCGGGCGGTCGTCACCCTGGGCACACCGTACCGCGGCAGCGTCAAGGCCATGCGCATGCTGACCGGTCACGCCTCCGGCGCGATGCGGCCCTGGCGTTCGCTGATCCGCGAGGTCTGCTCGACGTATCCGTCCATCGGCCAGCTGCTGCCCACCTACGACGTGGTGCAGCACGAGGACTTCGGCCGGATCCCGCTCAGGGCCGTCGCCCCGGTGGAGGGGATCCCGTCCGGGATGCTGGACGACGCGGCCCGGTTCGCCTGGCAGATCGAGAAGGCGGTGGAGGAGAACGAGAGGAGGGGCGCCCCGTCGTACGAGCTGCTCGTCGTCGGCGGCGACAAGCACCCCACCACGTACGGAGTGCTCCACGGACCCGACGAGTCGCTCGCGTATCTGCACCGCGCGTCCGGCAGTCCGTGGGGGGCCGCGGACTGGTGGGGCGACAGCACGGTGTCGCGGCACTCGGCCCAGCCGCTGATGAACGACGAGAACACCCGGACGCAGTGGTGTTCCGCACGGCACGCGTCCATGTTCGACGCCGCGCGCGTCAGGGAGCAGATGCGCAATGTGTGCGACGGGCGTCCCCTGTTGCAGGAACTGGCCGACGACCACGAGACGGGAGTCGACCTGCCGGACACCGTCATGGCGGGAGAGGAGTTCGAGGTGGTCGCCGTCAGGGCCGACGCGGCCATGCGGCTGGTGGTCAGGAAGGTGACCGAGGACGGCCGGGTCCTGGAGGAGACGCCCATGACGCCCTGCGGCGACGGGGAGTTCCGGGGATCCCTGCGGCTGGAGGCCGGTCTGTGGACGGTCCAGGTGGCGTCGAAGAGCTGCGACTACGAGTGCGGTGACACCGTGCTCGCCCTGTAGCGTCCCGCCACCACTGACGCTGAGTGACCACGGCGTGGGCCCGGCACCCGATGCGGTGCCGGGCCCGTGGCGTTCGCACCCCGTGTGTGCGCCGGGCTCGCATATGCCGTACGCACACTCTCCCCACGCGCCCACCAGGCGAGTTGACTCATCATGCGCATTGCAAGGGATGTGATTCGACCCCCGTTCGACCATGAAAGGAGCGGATTCGTGACCGCCGATCCCGAGCATCCCGCCGTCCCTGGAGAACTCGCAGAGTTACGGCGCCGCCTCGATGTCGCCTACGCCCGTGTGGAGGGCGGGCTGGCGCTGCTCAGCCATCGGACCGAGGAGACCGCCAAGGACCTGGACGAGCTGAGCACCCGGCTCGTCAGCCTGGAGCACGCCCGCTGGCCCCTGCCGGCGGTCACCGCGGTCACCGCCGTCGGCGCGCTCGTGGTGGCGCTCTGGCAGGCGTTCGGACGCTGAGCGGCGCGGCTGGGCGTGGCGGCGCCGGGGATCACGGCCTGGCGTCCTGTCCGAGCCTGAGGTGGTGCAGCAGGAGTAACGCGGCCGCCATGTTGGCGGCCGGGACCTCCCCGCGGGCGACCAGGTCGGGGACGAGCTTGAGGGGCACCCATTCACGGCGGTCCGACTCGAAGTCGTCCACGGGGTGTCCGACGTACTCGCCCTCGTCGGCCCAGTAGATGTGGTGCCGGGCGTCGGTGAGCCCGTTGGACGGCTCCACGCTCATGAGGTGGCGCAGCGGTCCCGGCCGCCAGCCGGTCTCCTCCTCCAGTTCCCTGGCCGCCGCCGCCACGACGTCCTCCCCCTCCTCGACGACGCCGGCCGGGAGTTCCCAGCCCCAGCTGTCGGTGATGAAACGGTGCCGCCACAGCAGGAGGACCTCCGCCGCCTCGTTGACGACCGTGGCGACGGCCACGGGGCGCATCCGTATGAGGAAGTGGTCGAGGTGCCGCCCGTCCGGGAGTTCGACGTCGGCGAGGTTGACGCTGAACCAGCGATTTGCGTACACATTTTGTTCGTTCTGTTTCGTCCACTGCACGGTTCTGCCACCTTTCTTGAGTAGGTGGCAATATCGCAGCCCGAGCGTCCCGGCAGCAGGCGCACGGCGGCCGCTCACGGCGCAGTGGCGGGCGCAGCGTCCCGGGAGGGCGGGCGGTCTAGAGAGGCACGCGCAGGGCCCCGTCGATGAGTTCGGCGGCCTCGGCCGTGCCCGCGCATCCGCTGCGCACCAGGTGCTCGCGCACCGCGCGGAGTCTGTCGCGCAGGCGCTGGGACTCCATTCCGCGGGCCTGTTCCGCCATCTGCACGGCGGTGGCGACCGCCTTGTCCGCGTTGCCCCGGCGCAGTTCGATGGTGCTGAGCATGGCGAGCCGGTGCACGCGGCCCCGGTCGTGCGCCGGGTTGTCGACGGCCTGGGCGGCGTGCTCCCCGGCCGCCGCGAGCTCGCCGAGGCTGAGCAGCGCCTCCGCGACCTGGACATTGACCAGGCCTGGCTGGACATAGCCGGTCTCGTCGGGTTCGTAGCCCCGCCGGATGCGTTCGGCGGCCTGCTCGGCCCGCCGGATGCAGGACAGGGCGCTGGTGCCGTCGCCGAGGTGGGCGTACGCCTTGGCCTGCATCGCGTACAGGTCGGAGGCGAGCGCCGGGGTGATGTGCCGGCCCGCGGTGCGCAGCGCGGCCTCGGCGAAGGCGACGGCCTGTCGGTACTCCCGCAGGAACAGCGCCTGGTTGACCAGAAGGGCGATGACGTACGCGCCGAGCCCCCGGTCGCCGCTGGCCTTGGCGAGGCGGAGCGCCTGGTGGAAGTAGCGCTGGGCGAGGCCGTGCGCGTCGGAGTCGTACGCGCAGATGCCGGCGACCGCGACCAGGCCGCCGGTGGCCCGGTGGAGCTGGCGGCCGGTGGCGTCGGTGTAGCCGCCGCGCAGCAGCGGGGCGGCCTCGGCGTTGAGGAAGCCGACGATCCGGGCGCGCGTGGCGACGCCGCCGGCCTTGCGGTACATCTGCTCGTAGTGGGCGCGGGCCGAGCGCAGCATCTCCAGGTCGGCCGTGGTGACCCGGTGCCGGCCGCCGCGGGAGACGTCGGTGTCCTCGGGCGGGTTCTCCCACTCCCAGACCGGCATCACGGCGGGCGTGCCGGTGAGCGCGGGGGCACCCAGGACGTGCGGGCGCTGCTGCTGGTCGGAGCGCCACAGGGCGGTCGCCCGCTCCACGAAGCCGGACAGCGAGCCGGTGTGCGCCGCGACGGGCTCGCCGGGCACGCCGAGGCCGATGTCGTCGAGGGTGACGGGCCGGTGCAGGCGGGCGGCGAGGACCTCGCAGATCAGGTCGGGCACCTGTCCGCGCGGCCGCTGTCCCTTCAGCCACCGGGCGACCGCGGTGTGCTCGTAGCGCAGTGCGATCCCGCGCGCCCGTCCCGCCTGGTTGACGTGGGCGGCCAGTCCCGCGTGCGAGACCCCCGCCTCGTCCAGGATCGCGTCGAGCAGAGTGTTGGGCTGCATGGTGCCCCCCGGTCCCGGGTGATTCGGTGCCCGACAGCGTAGTGTGCCGCCCTTCACACGGGGTGTGAACGGAGTACGCGCATCCGCACCGTGTGCGCGCTGTCGCGGAGAGTTCCGGACCGGTTGACTGGGCTGCCTCGAAAGAGGCCGGCCGGGCCGCCGGCTCCCCCTCGTACAGTGCGGCGGCCCGTTCCACGCCGTCCGCCCTGCTACCTGCCCGACACTCCGTGGCGGGCGGACGGCTCCGCCGGCTCCGCCGGTGCCACTCGTCGCCTTTCCGGGCGCGGTTACGTGGTGGTCGCTCGCGCAGTTCCCCGCGCCCCTCGAGGGACGTCGACCTGACGCCGACAAGGGGCGCGGGGAACTGCGCGAGCGACCACGGCGCACCCGCAGTCACCACACGACAGAGACCCGCGCCCCCTTGGGCGCACCGCCGACTAGCTGCGCAGCACCGCTCCGACCCGCTCGCCCGCGAGGGCCACCGCGGCGTCCCGCGCCGCCGACGCCTCGTCGACCGTCAGCGTCCGGTCCCCCGCACGGAAACGCAGCGCGTACGCCAGGGACTTGCGGCCCTCGCCCAGCTGTTCCGCGTTGTCGTAGACGTCGAACAGCCGGATGGACTCCAGCAGTTCGCCCGCGCCCTCGCGCAGCGCCGCCTCGACGTCCGCCGCCGGGACGAACGCGTCGACGACCAGGGCGACGTCCTGCGTGGCGACCGGGAAGGTGGAGATGCTCGGCGCCTGCGGGGTGCCGTCGCCGACTCGCGCCACCGTGTCGAGGTCCAGCTCCATCGCGCAGGTCCGCTCGGGCAGACCGAGCGCCTTGATCACGCGCGGGTGCAGCTCACCCGCGTGCCCGACGACCCGCTCCGCACCGTCGACCGTGACGATCAGCTCGGCGCAGCGACCGGGGTGCCAGGGCCCGTACTGGCCCTTGCGCAGGATCAGCTCGGCTCCCGCTTCCCGGGCCACGAGGCGCGCCGCCTCGATGGCGTCGGCCCAGTCGGCCGGGCGGCCCTTGCCCCACCAGCCGGCCTGCTCGCGGGCGCCCGCGAGGACCACGGCGACGTGCCGGGGCTGGTCGGGCAGCGCGGCGTCCAGCGCGGCGAGGTCGTCCTCGCTGGGGCGCCGGTCGACGGGCAGGTTCGCGGCGATCCGCTGCTCGTCGCGCGGGTGGAAGACCAGGCCCGTCTCGAAGAGGGCGAGGTCGTGGGTGCCGCGGCCGTCGTTGCGGCGCAGCGCGCCGAGCAGGCCCGGCAGCAGCGAGGTCCGCAGCGCGGGCTCCTCGTCGCTGAGCGGGTTGACCAGCTTGACCACACGGCGGGCCGGGTCGTCGGCGTCCAGGCCGAGCTGGTCGAAGACCTGCTCGCCGACGAACGGGTAGTTCAGCGCCTCGACGTAACCGGCACCGGCCAGCGCGCGGCCGATGCGGCGGTGCAGCCGCTGCCGGGCGGTCAGGCCACGGCCCGCCGGGGGCCGGGGCAGCGTGGAGGGCAGGTTCTCGTAGCCCTCCAGGCGGATGACCTCTTCGGCCAGATCGTTCGGGTCGGTGAGGTCGGGCCGCCAGGACGGGGCGGTGACGATCAGCTCGTCCTGCCCGTACACATCGCAGCCGACCTCCTGGAGGCGGCGTACGACGGTCTCGCGGCCGTACGTCACGCCGGCCACCTTGTCCGGGTGGTCGGCGGGCATCGCGACGGTGCGCGGCGCGGAGGGGGCGCTGATCTCGGTGACGCCGGCCTCGGCGGTGCCGCCCGCGAGGAGGACGAGCAGGTCGACGGTGCGCTGGGCGGCGGCTGCCGCGGCCTGCGGGTCGACGCCGCGCTCGAAGCGGCGGGACGCCTCGGAGGACAGCTTGTGGCGGCGGGCGGTGCGCGCGATGGCCACCTGGTCGAAGTGGGCGGCCTCGATGACCACGTCGCTCGTCGCCTTGTCGGCGTCGATGGGGGTTCCCCCGGTCGAGTCCGTTCGAGACCGGGGGAGGTCGGTGATCTCCGTGTCGGCGCCGCCCATGACGCCCGCGAGGCCGATCGGGCCGCGGTCGTCGGTGATGACCAGGTCCTCGGCGTGCAGCTTCCGCTCGACGCCGTCGAGAGTGACGATCTTCTCGCCCTCCGCGGCCCGGCGGACGCCGATGGTGCCCTGGACCAGGGAGCGGTCGTAGGCGTGCAGGGGCTGGCCGAGTTCCATCATCACGTAGTTGGTGACGTCGACGGCGAGCGAGATCGGGCGCATGCCGACCTTCTGGAGCCGGCGCTGGAGCCAGATCGGGGAGCGCGCCTCGGGGCTGAGGCCGGTGACCGTGCGGGCGGTGAAGCGGTCGCAGCCCGTGGGGTCGGCGATCTTCACGGGGTAGCCGTAGGCGTTCGGGCCGGGCACGTCGAGCAGGGCCGGGTCGCGCAGCGGCAGGCCGTAGGCGATGGCGGTCTCGCGGGCGACGCCGCGGATGGACAGGCAGTCGCCGCGGTTGGCGGTGACGGCGATGTCCAGGACCTCGTCGACCAGTTCGAGCAGCTCGATGGCGTCCTTGCCGACCTCGGTCTCCGGCGGCAGCACGATGATGCCGTGCGTGCCGTCGTCGCCCATGCCCAGCTCGTCGCTGGAGCAGATCATGCCGTGGGACGTCTTGCCGTACGTCTTGCGCGCGGAGATCGAGAAGCCGCCCGGCAGGGTGGCGCCGGGGAGGACCACGACGACCTTGTCGCCGACGGCGAAGTTCCGGGCGCCGCAGACGATCTCCTGCGGCTCACCGGTGCCGTTGGCCTGGCCGACGTTCACCGTGCAGAAGCGGATCGGCTTCTTGAAGCCCTCCAGCTCCTCGATGGTCAGCACCTGGCCGACGACGAGGGGGCCCTTGAGGTCGGCGCCCAGGTGCTCGACGGTCTCGACCTCGAGGCCGGCCGAAATCAGCTTGGCCTGCACGTCGCGGCCGGTCTCGGTGGCCGGCAGGTCGACGTACTCCCGCAGCCAGGAAAGCGGGACCCGCATCAGATCTCCATCCCGAACGGCCGGGTGAACCGGACGTCACCCTCGACCATGTCTCGCATGTCCTCGACGTTGTGGCGGAACATCAGCATCCGCTCGATGCCGAACCCGAAGGCGAAGCCGCTGTACTTCTCGGGGTCGACGCCGCAGGCGACGAGCACCCGCGGGTTGACCATGCCGCAGCCGCCCAGCTCGATCCAGCCTTCGCTGGAGCAGGTACGGCAGGGCCGGTCGGGGTTGCCGACGGACGCGCCCTTGCAGACGTAGCAGAGCATGTCCATCTCGGCGGACGGCTCGGTGAAGGGGAAGAAGTTCGGCCGCAGCCGGGTCTTCATCTCCGCGCCGAACAGCGACTGGACCATGTGGTCCAGGGTGCCCTTGAGGTCCGCCATGGTCAGGCCCTCGTCGATGGCGAGCAGCTCGACCTGGTGGAAGACGGGGGTGTGCGTGGCGTCCAGCTCGTCGGTGCGGTACACGCGGCCGGGGCAGATCACGTAGACCGGCAGCTCCCGGGAGAGCGCGGAGCGGATCTGCACGGGCGAGGTGTGGGTGCGCAGCACGACGCCGGACTCGGAGCCGCCGCCGGGGCCCTCGACGAAGAAGGTGTCGGCCTCGCCGCGGGCCGGGTGGTCCGGGCCGATGTTGAGGGCGTCGAAGTTGAACCACTCGGCCTCGGCCTCGGGGCCCTCGGCGACCTCGTAGCCCATGGCCACGAAGACGTCCTCGATGCGCTCGGAGAGCGTGGTGAGGGGGTGGCGGGCGCCGGCCGGTACGCGGTCGTGGGGCAGCGTGACGTCCACGGCCTCCTCGACCAGCACGCGGGCGTCGCGCTCGGCCTCCAGCTCGGCCTGGCGGGCGGCGAGTGCCTTGTTCACGGCGCCGCGGGCCATGCCGACGCGCTTGCCGGCCTCGGCCTTGGCGTGCGGGGGCAGGGCGCCGATCTCGCGGTTGGCGAGCGCCAGCGGGGAGGTGCCGCCGGTGTGGGCGATCTTGGCCTCCTGGAGCGCGTCGAGGGAGTCCGCGGCGGCGAAGGCGGCGAGCGCCTCGTCCCGCATGCGCTCGATCTCTTCCGGTTTCAACGCCTCGACCTCGACAGGGTCGTACGACTTATTCGGTGCCGACATCTCTTCCCGTGCTTCCGATTGGCTGGCTGATGGTCCCCGTCACCGGCTCGTGGACGAAGGTCTCGCTCTGGGCGTCTCCGTCTGCGGGACACAAAGGTGCCAAAGGCCGAGTCTAACGGGGTGGAGGAAGGCGAATGCGCCCGCGGTGCTCAGGCCAGGTAGGCCGGGGCCGCCACGGGCAACGTAAATCGGAACTCGGCGCCGCCGCCGGGGGCGCGGCCGACTGTGATGGTGCCGCCGTGGGCCTCGACGATGCCCTTGACGATATAGAGCCCGAGACCGGTGCCACCGCGCTTGCTGCCCCGCCAGAAGCGGGTGAAGACGCGGTTCATGGACTCCTCCGGGATGCCGGGCCCCTCGTCGCTCACCGTGACCGACGTACCGGCGTCCTCCTCCTCGCGGGGGGACGCCGTGGGCGTGATGTCAATGGTGACCGTTCCCTCGCCGTGCCGCACGGCATTTTCCATGAGGTTGCTGAGCACCTGGTCGATCTTGTCGGGGTCGGCCCACAGCGCGGGCAGCGGCCGGCCGAGGCGGAGCAGGAAGCGGTCGGCGGGCTGTCCGGCGGCGACGTAGGCCTGGATGTGGCGACCGACGGCGGCGCCGATGTCGACGGGCTGGCGGCGCACCTCGAGGCGTCCGGAGTCGATCCGGGAGATGTCGAGCAGCTCGGCGATGAGCCGGGTGACGCGGTCGGCGTCGGCGTCGACGGTCTCCAGCATCAGCCGCTTCTGGTCGTCGGTGAACCGTGCCCACTTGGCCAGCAGCGTGGCGGTGAAGCCCTTGACGGAGGTGAGCGGGGAGCGCAGTTCGTGGGCGACGGTGGCGATCAGCTCGGCGTGGCTGCGCTCGGTGCGGCGGCGGGCCTCGGTGTCGCGCAGGGTGACGACGACGCGGTGGACGGGGCCGAGGGGTTCGGTGCGGACGTAGCGGGCGGTGACCAGGACCTCGCGGCCGCCGGGGAGCAGGAGGTTGCGCTCGGGCTGGCGGACGCGGATGGCGAGTCCGCCGTAGGGGTCGGTGAGCTGCCACCAGCGCCGGCCGTCGAGGTCCTCGAGGGGCAGGGCCTGGTCGAGACGCCGTCCGAGGGCGTGTTCGGCGGGGACGGCGGTGATGCGGGCCGCGGCCGCGTTGAAGCAGATCACCCGCCCGTGTTCGTCGGCGACGACGAGGCCGTCGGGCAGCTCGTCGGGGCCGATGCCCAGGCCGGCGAGGTCGGCGGGCCGGCGCGGCGCGGGAGGACGCCCCGTCCGGTGCTCCCCCGGTGCGCTGCTCGTGCCGACGCTCATCCCCGTGCCCCACCTTCCAGCTGGTCTGGGGTCCCCGAGCTGGTCACCCTACTAGTTGGCGGTGACGGAGCGGCACCCTCCGGCGGCGCGCTGTGCACGCGCCGACGCGTAGAGACATACGGCGGCGGCGGTGGCGAGGTTCAGACTCTCGGCCTTGCCGTGGATGGGTACGCGGACGACGGCGTCGGCGAGGGCCCGGGTCTCCTCGGGCAGTCCCCAGGCCTCGTTGCCGAAGACCCAGGCCGTGGGCCCGCCCATGGTGCCGGCGTCCAGCTCGGCGTCGAGGTCGTCCTCGCCCGCGCCGTCGGCGGCCAGCACCCGCACGCCGGCGTCGCGCAGCTCGGCGACGGCGCGCTCCACGGGGACGCCGACGGCGACCGGCAGGTGGAACAGGGAGCCGACGGAGGCGCGTACGGCCTTGGGGTTGTACAGGTCGACGGAGGCGTCGGTGAGGACGACGGCCTCGGCGCCGGCGGCGTCGGCGCAGCGCAGCACGGTACCGGCGTTGCCGGGGTCACGGACGTGCGCGAGGACGGCGACGAGCTTGGGGCGGGCGGCGAGGATGTCGTCGAAGGGGGTGTCCACGAACCGGCAGACCCCGACCAGGCCCTGGGGGGTGACGGTGGTGGAGATGTCCTCGATCACCGCGTCGGCGGCGAGGTGGACCCGTGCGCCGGCGTCACGGGCGGCACCGATGATGTCGGCGTACCGCTCGGCGGCCTCGACGGTGGCGAACACCTCGGTCAGGGTGTCCCCGTACGCCGCGGCCTCCCGCACGGCCTGTGGCCCCTCGGCCAGGAACAGCCGCTCCTTCCCGCGGAAGTTCCGCTTCGCCAACCGCCGCGCCGCAAGGACACGGGGAGACCGGGGGGAGATCAGCTCGGGGCTGACGGGACGCACTCTTGCTCACCTTCACATCTGAATCGACGCGGACTGCGACGCGCCCCTTCAGGGGCGCGGGGAACTGCGCGACCGGCCACGACGCGCCCGCAGCCGAGACAACACGGAGGGGCGGCAACGACAGGACCCGCAGGCTCAAACCTGCGGGTCCTGTCGACGTCGGCTCAAAGCCGGCGCAGCGTCACGCGGCCTTCGGCGCGTTGACGTCGCTCGGCAGCGCCTTCTGGGCGACCTCGACCAGCGCGGCGAACGCACCGGCGTCGTTGACGGCCAGCTCGGCGAGGATCTTGCGGTCCACCTCGACGTTGGCGGCCTTCAGACCCTGGATGAAGCGGTTGTACGTGATGCCGTTGGCGCGGGCAGCGGCGTTGATGCGCTGGATCCACAGCTGGCGGAAGTCACCCTTGCGCTTCTTGCGGTCGTTGTAGTTGTAGACCAGCGAGTGGGTGACCTGCTCCTTGGCCTTGCGGTACAGGCGCGAACGCTGACCGCGGTAGCCGGAGGCCTGCTCGAGGATCGCCCGGCGCTTCTTGTGGGCGTTGACTGCCCGCTTGACGCGTGCCACTTGTTAACTCCTTGTAGCGGGGCCGCGGTGGTCCTCACGCGGCCCGGTATCGATTGGGTCCCGGTCCTGAATGACGTACGGCGCTCCGTGCGGGCGCCGCGGACGTCACTTGCCGAGAAGCTTCTTGATCTTCGCGGCGTCGCCCGGGGCCATCTCGGCGTTGCCGGTGAGGCGACGCGTCACGCGGGACGACTTGTGCTCGAGCAGGTGGCGCTTGCCGGCGCGCTCACGGAGCACCTTGCCGGAGCCGGTGATCTTGAAGCGCTTGCTGGCACCGCTGTGCGACTTGTTCTTCGGCATAGCGCCGTTATCTCCTCGTCGGTGGCGCTCCGGTGCCCGGTCGTGAAACCGGGCACGGTGGAGCGTCGCTCTTGTATCGGTTGTCCTGGGGACTCGCGTCCCCCGGGGTCACGCCTCGGCGGAAGCCTCGGCCGGGGCCTCGGCGTTCACGGCGTCGGCGTCCGCGGCGTTCTGCGACTTGCCGGGGTTGGCCTTCGCCTCCGCCTTGCGGGCTTCCTGCGCCTGGCGAGCCTCGGCCATCGCCTCGGTCTTCTTCTTGTGCGGACCGAGGACCATGATCATGTTTCGGCCGTCCTGCTTCGGGTTCGACTCCACGAAGCCGAGGTCCTGGACGTCCTCCGCGAGCCGCTGCAGCAGTCGGTAGCCGAGTTCCGGCCGGGACTGCTCGCGACCACGGAACATGATCGTGATCTTGACCTTGTCGCCCTGCTTGAGGAACCGGACGACGTGACCCTTCTTGGTGTCATAGTCGTGCGGGTCGATCTTCGGCCGGAGCTTCATCTCCTTGATGACCGTGTGCGCCTGGTTCTTGCGCGCCTCACGGGCCTTCATGGCCGACTCGTACTTGAACTTCCCGTAGTCCATGAGCTTGCACACGGGCGGACGGGCGTTCGCCGCGACCTCGACGAGGTCGAGGTCGTACTCCTGCGCAAGCTCCAGGGCCTTGGCAAGCGGGACAATCCCGACCTGCTCGCCGCTGGGACCGACAAGTCGCACCTCGGGAACGCGAATCCGGTCGTTGATGCGGGGCTCGGCGCTGATGGATCCTCCTCGGTAGCACCACGCGACGGTCTGGCGGACAGCCGCGTAACGTCTGTGTTCGTTAGACCTAACCGCGCCGGCGCATGAAAAATGCCCCGGACGATCACAGGCGGGGCTCCTCGAACTGCTACCGGAGCACCGCCGCGATGGCCGCGGGGCGCGATTCGGGCTGGTCGCCGTCGTGAGGACGGGACCGCCTGACCGGTGACCCGCCGTCCCGGGGGACGGTCAGGTGGGAGTTCGAAAGCCTCCACTTGTGGGCCGGGCCCGGCGCCGTGAGGCGTACGTGTCCGACCGGTCGTTACACAAGGTTAGCAGCTCGGCAGGGGAAGGGCTAACCGAGACCGAGTGGGGCCCCGGCCGCTTCTGCGCCTATCGTGAGCTGCATGAGTGAGACCCCTCCTGAGACGCCCGACTTCGACGCCATGACCCGCGACATCGCGGAGGTTCCCGCGGTCGAGGTGATCGTGACGGTCGCCGTCAATCTGATGAGCGCCGCCGCCGTGAAGCTCGGACTGACCGAGGAGGGCGACGCCCACAGGGACCTGGACGAGGCGCGCAAGCTGGTGCACGCGCTGGCCGGTCTGCTGGACGCGAGCACGACCGAGATCAGCTCGTTCCACGCGGCGCCGCTGCGGGACGGGCTGAAGTCGCTCCAGCTGGCGTTCCGCGAGGCGTCGCTGGTGCCGGACGAGCCGGGCCAGGGGCCGGGCGAGAAGTACACCGGCGCCGTCTACGGCTGACCCGGCCGCGCGCGTACCGCCCGCACGCGTCCGCGCTCGTCCTATCCGCGCACGTACAGGGGCTCGCCCGGAGGCGTGGCACCGGCCGGCAGGAGTGCCAGGTCGAGGCCGCGCACCAGGCGGGCCCTCAGTGTCTCGTCGGCGGCCAGCCGTCCGGCGACGGCGCGGGCGGCCTCGGCCGGGGCCGCGGCCGGGTCCAGCACGAGCACCAGGGTGCCGTCGGCCTGCCCCGGGCCGAGGTGGGCGCGGAGCACGGCGGGCTCGGCGGCCACGGCGCCGCGTACGGCGTTCACGACCGCCGGGTCGTCGAGCGGATCGGTCGTCGTGCGCCCCTCGGCCAGCGCCAGCAGGGCCGCCCCGGTCAGCTCGAACGGCACCGGTCCGGCCATGTCCAGCACGACCGTGTCCGCCTTCTCGTGCGCGGCGGCCTGCAGGGCCTGGTGCAGGGGTACGGCGACGGGGCGGGCCTCGGGGTCCCAGCGGGCGAGCGATTCGGTGGAGGTGAAGGCGGGCAGGGCGGTGCGGTCCCCGGCCTTCAGGGTCGGCACGGCCATGTCACTGGTCTTCTCGCGGCGCAGCCCGCCCTCCCGTCGCCCGCCACCGCCCTTCCGAGGAGCTTCGCGCCCCTCTTCACTGTCCTCCTCGACCTCGCCAAGGACGGCCACAACGGGCACGAGCAGCCGGGCGCCCCTGAGTGCCTCAAGCACGGGTGCCAGGGCGGTGCGGTCCTCGGCCCAGGCGGCGAGCGCCGCGCTCAGCCGGGGGTCGGCGGAGCCGTCGTCGTCGGAGAAGCCGGAGTCCGGGATGTTCTTGTTCGCCACGGTCCCCGAGCCTATCGGGGGGCGGCGGACGGTCCTCATCGGCCTCTCAGGGATCTCTGACCCGCGTTTCACCTCCGTCCCACGGTGCGCACAGCCGGCGCCCCGAGCATCGCGGGCATGGAGTCCCCCAGAGCCCGGCGGCGCCGTCGCGCGCGTCCGCCCCGGCGCCGCGCCCTGCTGTCCGCCGCCCTCGCCGCGGTCGTCGTCGTGGGCGCCGGCGCCGCCGGGGCGGTGTACGTGACGGCGCGGGCGCATCCGGGCGGGGGCGCCGTATCGTCGGCTGCCTCGGCGACCGTGGACGGGGAGGCACCGGTGGACAGCGCGACGGAGGCGGCCGTGGACCGGGAAGCGCTGCTCGCGGCGGCGATGGCGGCGGTGCCTGTGGCGGAGGGCGCCGAGGTGTCGGTGGCGGTGCTCGACCCGGAGTCCGGGGAGGGCGCCACGTACGGCACCGGCGTCTTCGAGACGGCGAGCATCGTCAAGGTCGACATCCTGGCGGCGCTGCTGCTGCGCGCGCAGGACGCCGGACGGACGCTGACCGCCCAGGAGAAAGCGTACGCCGTCGACATGATCGAGAACAGCGACAACGACGCGGCGACGGCGTTGTGGCGGGCGATCGGGACGGCGGAGGGGCTCGACGCGGCGAACGAGCGCCTCGGTCTCACCGCGACCGAGGGCGGCGACGGGCCGCTGTGGGGACTGACGCGGACGACGGCCGCCGACCAGATCACGCTGCTGCGGCAGGTGTTCGAGGCGGAGGGCTCCGCGTTGAGCGAGGTTTCCCGGGCGTATCTGCGGGAGCTGATGGGGCGGATCGCCGCGGACCAGCGGTGGGGGGTGTCGGCCGCGGCCGACGGGACGGACGGCGCGTGGGCGCTGAAGAACGGCTGGCTGCGGCGCAGCACCACCGGGCTGTGGGTGGTCAACAGCATCGGGCGGGTGACGTCCGGCGGCCACGACCGTCTGGTGGCGGTGGTCTCGCGCGGCAGCGCGACGCAGGCGGAGGGGATCGCGCTCACCGAGGCGGCGGCGCGGGCGGCGGTGTCGGTGTTCGCCGCCGCGGACGACGGGAGCCCGGCGGGCGGCGACGAGGGGGATCAGAGCCCGTCGTAGCGCCCGCGCCGGCCCCGCCACAGGACCACGGACGCGACGATCAGGACACCGCCCGCGCTGCCGGCCAGCGGGGCCGCCCAGTCGGAGGTGTCGTCGTGGGCGTCGGCGGCGTCCGGCCCGGAGCCGAAGTACTCGTCGCCGTACGCGGCCGGCTTCAGTCCGCGCGGCTTCAGCTCTCCGGCGGCCTCGATGGCGGCGGCCGGGTCGACGAAGCCGTGGCCCCGGGAGTCGTCGCGCCCGTCGGCGGGGGCGTTGCGGGCCGTGTCCTCCAGGAGCTTCTTGACCTGGGCGGGGGTGAGGTCCGGGTGGGCGGCCTTGACCAGGGCGGCGGCGCCGGACACGAACGCGGAGGCGGCGCTGGTGCCCCAGCCCTCGTAGTAGCGGTGGTCAGGGTCGGCGATGATCACGTCGACGCCGGGGGCGCTGACCGTGGCGTACCAGCGGCGGGTGGAGAAGGAGGCGCGGGTGCCGTAGCGGTCGACGGCGGTGGCGGCGATGACGCCGGGGTAGGCGGCGGGGTACGAGATGTGGTCGCCCTTCTCGCCGCCGTTGCCGGCCGAGGCGACGACGACCACGCCCTTCTTCAGGGCGTACTGGATGGCCTCGTCCTCGGCGGGTTCGGGGTGGGCGGAGGCGGAGTCGTCGCCGAGGGAGAGGTTGATGACGTCGGCGCCGTTGTCGGCGGCCCAGCGGATGCCGTCGGCGAGCGCGTTGCCGCGGGTCTTGCGGGCCTTGGTGCGGGAGGGGTCGCCGTCCTCGAGGATGACGCGGACGGGGAGGATCCTGGCCTCTGGCGCGATACCCATGACGCCCTCGGAGTCGCCGGGTCCGTGGCCGTGACCGGCGATGATCCCGGCCATGGCGGTGCCGTGCCGGGCCCAGGCGCGGTCGCCCTCGCTCGCGCCGAAGCCGACCAGGTCCTTGCCGGTGAGGACGTTGCCGGCGAGGTCGGGGTGGCCGGCCTCGACGCCGGTGTCCAGGACGGCGACGGTGACGCCCGCGCCCTTGGTGGTGCGCCAGGCCTCGTCGGTGTGCATGGCGTCGAGGGCCCACTGCTTGGCGCGTATGCCGTCGGCGTGCGCGGCGGGCGCGGGGACGAGGACGAGGGCGGCGGCGAGGAGGAGGCTCAGGGCACCGCCGGTACGGCGGGGGGATGCGGTGTTCACGAGGGCTGCTCCGTGGCGGGGCCGACGTTCTTGCGCAGGGCGCGTTCGACGCGGTCGGCGAGGCCCTGCGCCTCGTGACCGAGGCCGGCCTGGGCCGGGGCGGAGGCGGCGCCCGACTCCGTGGCCTCCTCCGCGGGCTCGGGCCGGTCGACGGTGCGGCCGTCGGCCCAGCCGGAGACGGCGTAGACGACGACGGGGGCGTCGGTGAGGACGGAGACGGCCCACGAGGCGCGGGCGTCCGCGCCGAAGCCTGCGGCGACGGTGTCCTCGGCGGCGTACGGCAGCGGCACGAGGTCGGCGCGCCGGGCCAGGCCCTCCTTCTCGAACCGGTTCGCCAGCGAGGTCATGGCGGCGGCGTCGGCCTTGGTGAACAGCAGGCCGACGGTGGTGACGTAGCTCTGGGTGGCGTCGGTGTAGGTGGCGCGCAGCAGGCGTGCGCAGCCGGCCGGGGCGAGGGCCTTGCCCAGCAGCGGGTCGAAGGCGCCGGCGCAGCCGCTGTCCGGGGCGACGGCGACGCGGGTCCAGGTGCGGTCGGCGCCGCCGGGACCGGCGCCCTGGCCCTGCACGGTGGGCGGGAAGAGCTGGTCGACCGGGACGCTGTGCCACAGGTCTCCGGCGGCGGTGAAGGCGCTGCGCGCGGCGGCGTCGCCGGAGTCCCCGGCGAGCCAGCTGCCGGTGACGGCGCCGGTGACGAGGCCGGCCCCGAGCACCAGGCAGACGGCCGCGGCGACGGCCTGGGGCCGCAGGCGTGCGCCGAGGGGGCGTGGCCGGGCGTGTGCGTCGTACCCCTCGGGCTCGGCGAACGACACGTGGGGCCGCGGCGCGGCAGCGGGCGCGGACGTGGCGCCCCACGACCGGGCCGGGTCGGGGGCCTGCGGCGGGACGGGGCGCAGGCGGGTGGTCGTCTCGGACGGGGTCTCCGCGGGCGCGCGTCCCGCCGGTGCGCCGCGCCCGCGCGCGGTACCGGCACGGCCGACCGCCGGCGGGGCGTCCGGGAAGCGGGCGGTGGCACGCGGCGGCGGGGGCGTGGAGACGGAGCCGGGCCGTCCGCCGGGCCCCGGCCGGGTGGCGGACGGCCGATCGCCATCGCCCGGCGCTGCCTCCGGTGACCGCTGTGACGCGACGGACCGGCCCTGCGCGCCCACGTCACGCCGGGCGCCGGAGGCCGCGGGCCCGCCGGGGCCGGTCTCTTCGCCGGCCGGCACGGTGACCGGTCGCGAGGACATCCCCGGTCGACGCGGAGCACCGGGGGCCACCGGCTCGGTCCCGGGGGCCGGCGACGCGGTCCCGGGGGCCGGCGGCAGGGTCTCCGCCGGCAGCGGCGCGCTCGGGGGCTGATGTGCGCCGACGGCCGGCGGCGCGACGGGACGCTGCGTCGTCTCCGCACGGGGCGGGGCCACGGAGCGCGGCGCGGCGCCCTCCGGCGGCAGCGGCGCGCTCGGACGGAGAGGCGTGCCCGCGGCAGGCGACGCGTCCGGCGGCGGCGGCACCTCATCACGGCCCGACACCCCGGAACGCGGCGCGGCGCCCTCCGGCGGCAGCGGCGCGCTCGGACGGCGAGGCGTGCCCGCGGCAGGCGGCGCGTCCGGCCGCGGCGGCAGCTCGTCACGGTGCGGGGCC